>CAIXKV010000143.1 GCA_903920145.1 uncultured Rhodospirillales bacterium | reverse complement strand
TTGATGGTGACTCATCAAGGCTGCCCTCAGACGCCGGGCGGGCGCATCCGCGCCCTTGGCTTCGCGCGCATGGGCGCGCGGGGCCGCCGTCGCGGCCCGAGGACCGGCGATGTGTCAGTATCAGGGCTCGCCGGTATCATACATCAGATACGGAACAGTCACATTGCGATCCATTCGGATACAGACGGATTCATATCACGACTATCGCCCGCCCTTTTGCCGCCCCTGCAAGCCCTGATAAAAAACGAGTGGTTTTTTCAGTCCTTTTTAACCCAAGAATGTTCTATAGGCTTGACTTGGCGGCGCTGGCGCCCTGCCCTTTGTGCTCGGAGATGACCCCATGGCGGATATTCTTGTGGTTGACGACGTTGACGATCTTCGTGAAGGCATTATCGAGTTTCTTCAGAGCGCTGGCCACACCGTCGCCGAGGCCAAAGACGGTCGTGAGGCCATCGCACTGTTGAACAAACGGCGCTTTGATTTGGTGATCACCGATATCATGATGCCCGAACAAGATGGGACCGAGGTCATCATGCATTTGGCTGGTCTGGACGCTCGACCTAAGGTTCTGGCCATGTCGGGGGGCGCTCCGACTGTGCCGGCCTACATGGCTCTACACTTGGCCCGATTGAAAGCCGATGCCACCCTGATGAAGCCATTCCGCAATGACGAGCTCGGGGCGAAGATCACTCACCTATTGGCGCCCTGAGACCAGACTAGGCCGACGACCTGCCCCCCGGCCTGACCGGGAATAAGGTCTTTGACATCCGAGGCATTCCGGGGGACATACTCACCGACCGGCGGCAAGCGCCTTTGTCATGGTCGCCCGGTGCGTCCCCTGTTCATCAGCCCCTCCCGCCAGACGGTATTGCGCCCTTTGTCCACGTCCCGCTCAGTGCTGGTGATCAAGCTCGGTGCGCTCGGCGACATCATGCAAAGCCTGGATGCGTTCCACGCCATCCGTGCCCACCATCCGGTCGACCGGCTGATTCTGATGACCACGCAGCCTTTCGCGGCCTTCGGGGCGGCCATGCCCTGGTTCGACGCGATTTGGGTCGATTCCCGGCCCAAGGCTTGGCAATTGGCCGCCTGGGTGGCGCTGGCCGCCCGGCTGCGTCGGGAGCCGCTATCGCGGGTCTATGACCTGCAAAGCAATCAGCGCACGAGCCTTTATTTTCGGCTCCTGGCCGGCCCTCGACGACCGGACTGGTCGGGGGCGGTGGCCGGCTGTTCCCATCCCCGCCCCGATTTCCTCAGCCTTTCCGGTCACAACCGAGATCGGTTGCTGGCCCATGTCGCCTCCGCCGGGGTGCCACTGATTGGCCCCGCAGACGTAACGTGGCTCGATTCGCCCATCGATCACTTCGGTTTGCCCGAGCGATTTGTGGTCATGGTGCCAGGCTGCTCGCCCCATCGGCTTTACAAGCGTTGGCCCGCCAGCCATTATGCCGACTTGGCCTGCCGGTTAGAGCGACGCGGTATCGCCGCTGTGTTGATCGGCACTCGGGCTGATCGAGAAGCGATTGCCGAGATTCGGGCACTGGCACCGACAGTCATCGATCTGGCTGGTCGGACCAACCTGTTAGAGGTGGCTGGCATCGCCCGCGCGGCCCTGGGGGCCATTGGGAATGACACCGGCCCGATTTTTATCACCGCCGCCGTGGGAGCGCCGACTTTGATGCTGATGTCCCATCATACCATCGCCGAACGTATGGCCCCTCTGGGGCCGGCGGTGTTGTGGCTTCAGCGGCAATCTCTGAGCGACCTTACGGTAGACGAGGTTGAAGCGACCTTATCGCTCCGCGACGTCGGTGTACCGATCCGCGAGCCCGCCTTTCCAAAGGACCAGCGATGAATCGTATCGGTCGATACCTGTTCCGAAACCTGTTCTATACGGCTTTGTTCTCGACACTGGCCGTGACCATGACCATTTGGGTCACGCAGTCGCTCAAGCTGATTGACATGGTGATCAATGCCGGCGCCCCGTTCACCGTGTTCCTGTGGATGATGGTGCTGACGGTGCCAACCTTTCTGGGTGTCATCATCCCCATTGCCCTGGTTGGGGCCCTATTGTTTTCCTATAACAAATTAACCGTAGACAGTGAATTGGTGGTCATGCGGGCGGTCGGGATGGGACCGTGGCGCTTGGCCAATCCGGCGATTGTTTTGGCTTTGATTGTGGTTATTATCGTTTATTTCCTGAATCTTTATGCCAGTCCTTATGCGAACCGCGAATTGGTCCGCCTTCAATATGCGGTTCGTCACGAATTCGCCACGGTCCTGATCCGCGAAGGCGCTTTCAACGACCTGTCCGAAGGCTTGACCGTCTATTTGCGTAAACGCTTGGACAATGGCGAAATGCAAGGTTTGCTGGTTCACGACACCCGCCAGCCTGGCAAGGATATTTCAATCCTGGCCCAACGCGGCGTGATGGCCGACTCGCCCGGCGGGATCAAGGTCATTATGCTCGACGGCCTACGGCAGGAGGTCGAGACCAAAACCGGCAAAATGTCCGAGTTGTATTTTGACCGCTATCTCGTTGACTTCCAGGTTTCGGACGACAAACCCCAGGATCGTCAGGCCGACCCGCGCGAACGCTCCATGGACGAGCTGTTAAATCCGCCGCCTGACGTTCAAGAAAGCCCTTATATGTTACGGCAATATGCCGCCGAATTGCATATGCGCCTATCGACGCCCTTGCTGGCGCTGGCCTATACGATGATCGCCCTGACGGCTTTGCTGTGTGGTGACTATAATCGCCGAGGCCAAACCCGCCGTATTGCTGTTGCGGCGGTCTTGGTGGTTGTTCTGCAAAGCGCATCGCTGGGGCTGACCGGCCTTGCGGGCAAAATATCATTGGCTATTCCACTTATGTATTTACTGTATCTTGCCCCGGTCTTTCCATGCGCCTGGTTACTCAGTCGACGGTGAGGCCATGATGTTGTGTCTTTTCTGTCGTTCCGTTCGTTTCGTTGAAAGAGGATCACGATGACCGCCCCAGCACAGGGTTCGGCCCCTGTCAGCCATGAGCGTATGGCAACCGCCGTTCGCATGCTCGCCGCCGACGCGGTTGAGACCGCCAAATCCGGCCACCCCGGCATGCCCTTGGGCATGGCCGACGTCGCCACCGTGCTGTTTAGCCGGTTCCTGAAGTACGACGCGACGGCGCCGCGTTGGTTGGATCGCGACCGCTTTGTGCTGTCGGCGGGTCATGGCTCGATGCTGCTCTATGCCGTGGGCGCCCTGGCTGGCTTCCCCGACCTCGACCTAGAACAGGTGCGCGCCTTCCGCCAGCTTGGCAGCAAGACCCCCGGCCATCCCGAAGTCGGCCATCCGCTGATTGCCGAAACCACCACCGGCCCACTGGGTCAGGGTTTGGCTAACGCCGTTGGATTTGCCTTGGCCGAACGGATGCTTCAGGCCCGCTTTGGCCAGGAGTTGGTGGACCACTACACCTACGTCATCGCCGGCGACGGCTGTTTGATGGAGGGGATCAGCCACGAAGCGATCTCGCTGGCCGGCCACCTGCGCCTTAACAAGCTGATTTTGTTGTGGGATGACAACCGAATCAGCATCGACGGTGCCACCGACATCACCGTGTCCGACGATCAGGCGCTGCGCTTCCAGGCCAGCGGCTGGAACACGGCGGCCGTGAATGGTCATGACCCAGAGGCCATTGCTCAGGCCATTGCCGCCGCACGCCAGAGCGACCGCCCGACCCTGATCGCCTGCCGCACCACCATTGGCTACGGCGCCCCATCCAAGGCTGGCAGTGAAAAGACCCACGGCGCCCCCCTCGGGGCCGCCGAGATCGCGGCTATGCGGGACCGGCTCGATTGGCCTTATCCGCCCTTCGAGGTGCCCGAAGCGATCCTAACCGCTTGGCGGGCCGCCGGGCGACGCGGGGCCGAGGCCCGCCGAAGCTGGGAAAGCCGGTTGGCCGCCTATGATCCGGCCCGGCGGGCCGAGTTCGAACGGGTGATTGCCGGAACCCTGCCCGTCGCTCTGCCCGAGGCTTTGGAGCGTTTTAAAAGCGGGATCGCCGAGACCAAGCCGACCAATGCCGCCCGCAAATCATCCCAAGACGTCCTCGACGTGTTGGCCGCTCAGATTCCTGAACTGATCGGCGGCTCTGCCGACCTGACCCATTCCAATCTGACCATTGCCAAGGGCATGAAGTCGGTTACGCCCACCGATTTCTCGGGAACCTACCTGCATTACGGTATTCGCGAGTTCGCCATGGCCGCCATTATGAATGGCCTTGCCCTTCATGGCGGTTTTATCCCGTATGGCGGCACATTTCTGGTCTTCTCCGACTATATGCGCAACGCCATTCGGTTGGCGGCACTGATGTCGCTGCGGGTGATTCATGTCCTGACTCACGACTCCATTGGTGTCGGCGAAGACGGCCCCACGCACCAACCCGTCGAGCATCTGGCTTCGCTGCGGGCCATGCCCAATCTGCTGGTGCTCCGGCCTTGCGATGGAATCGAAACCGCCGAATGCTGGTCGATTGCGTTGAACCACCAGACTGGGCCGAGTGTCCTTTCCCTCTCGCGCCAACCCCTGCCCACCGTCCGCAGCCACACCCCGGACAATCTGTCGGCTCGAGGGGCTTATGTGCTGGCCGAGGCTGAAGCCGGCCCTCGCCGGGTGACGGTGATTGCCACCGGCTCTGAAGTGACCTTGGCCCTGTCGGCCAGAACCCGCTTGGAAGCCGAAGGCATCGGAACCGCCGTCGTTTCGATGCCATCATGGGAGCTGTTCGCCCAGCAGCCCGCCGACTACCGGGCAACCGTGGTCAATCCGAACACCGTCCGCATTGCCGTTGAAGCCGCCGGAGCCTTCGGTTGGGAACGTCATGTCGGCACTGATGGCGCGATGATCGGGATGCCCGGCTTCGGCATTTCGGCCCCCCCTGATCAGGTCTATAGCCATTTCGGCATCACCGCTGATGCCGTAGTGACTGCGGCCAAGGCGCGGCTTTCGTCATAAGAAAAAGCACCAGGGGCCTTCGGGCCCCTGGACTCCGCCGGGGCCTCGGAACCCCGTTACGCTTAGGGCTTGGTCATGATCAAAATTGCACCGTCGATTCTGTCGGCGGATTTCGCTCGGCTTGGCGAGGAAACCCGAGCCATCGACGAGGCCGGCGCCGATTACATCCATATCGATGTGATGGACGGTCATTTCGTGCCGAACATCACCATCGGGCCGGCCGTGGTCCGGGCGTTGCGTCCCCACACCCGCAAGGTGCTTGACGTTCACCTGATGATCGATCCGGTTGACCCTTATCTGGAAGCCTTTGCCGCCGCTGGCAGCGACATCATCACTGTCCATGCTGAAGCTGGATATCACTTGGACCGAACGCTTCAGGTGATTCGAGGCTTAGGAAAGAAGGCCGGACTGTCTCTGAATCCGGCCACTCCGCCCGAGGCCGTGACCTACCTGTTGGATCGTCTTGACCTGATTCTGGTCATGTCCGTGAATCCAGGGTTCGGCGGTCAAAAATTCATTCCTGCCCAGTTGGACAAGCTCCGCCGTCTGCGCGCCCTGATCGGAGATCGCCCGATTGAGCTTCAGGTGGACGGCGGCGTCACCCCGGACAATGCAGGGGCCATTGCGGCTGCCGGGGCTCGCGTCTTCGTTGCCGGTAGTGCGGTTTTTTCGGCTCCAGATTACGCTCAAGCCATCACCGCCATCCGCACCGCCGCCGAGGCCTGCTGTCCCGAAGGAACCCCGTCAACGGCTCCTTGAACCTGCGCCGGTATTTTTCCCTTTCCTTATATTGCGCTGCGGTATAAAATCGCGCCCATGCATTTCCGGATGCTTCCTCCTGAAGCCTTGCACGGGCCGTCCGCAGCGTCGGGCGGCCTTTTTTTACGTCCCAAGATAGTCGGCGACCCGCCGAATCTCGGCCAGCGCATCCAGCGCCGAATGTTCGGCTTCGGGAAAGTCATGGGCCAACACGGCCCGCTCGATCGCGCTGCCAAAATCAGCCAATCTGCGGGCGCCCATGGTCCGGGATGAACCAGCCAGCTTATGCGCCGCCTGCCGCACCTCCTCCCAGTCGCGCTCGTTCAGAGCGGAAATCAACTCCTGCTCGATTCGGCGGTTGCACGAGACATATTCGGTCATCAACTGCCCAATCAGCGCGGCATCATCGCCAAACAGACTTGCCAATGCCGCGCGATCCAAGGGGGGGTCTTCGGCAACCGGGGGAGCCGCGCTTCCTTCGGCAGCAAAGACAACCGCCCCCGAAGACGACAAGAAATGCCGCAATTGCTCCCGCAACTCCGGGAGTCCGATCGGTTTGGCTAGGCATACGTCCATGCCCGCAGCAAGACACCGCTGCAAATCCTCGGCCATCACCCCCGCTGTAATGGCAATAATCGGAATATGCTGCCCTGTTCCCAGTTCGGCACGACGGATTTCCCGCGCAAGAGCATATCCATCCAGTTCGGGCATCTGACAATCGGTCAATAGCAAATCAAAACGTCCGCTACGCCAAGCTGTCAAAGCCTGACGCCCATCTTCGACCATCTCGGCGGCATATCCCAACAGCTCCAACTGGTGCTGTAGCACTTGGCGATTGATTGGATGATCCTCGGCCACCAGGATCAATTTTTGATCCCGCTCGGCATCCCCGACACCGGGTCCGGCGTCCCGCGACCGCGCTCCGCTTTCGATGGACAAGGTGGGAGCGTTCTCGGTGGAGGTTGGCGCAGGCGGACGCCCAACCGCCACCAGAACGGCGTGCAGCAATTGATTGGGCCGAACCGGCTGGGCGACCATGACCAACTTTTGGCTGGCCTCAATGCCGTTAGCAATCTGAGGTTGCTTAGTGATCAACACCAGGGGCAAGGTGGACACCATGCGCGCCCGGCGAATCTCCTCACGCACCCCCTCTCCGCCGCCTTCGGCATCGGCAACGACCAACACACTGGGCCGAGCTGTCGAGCTGCAATAGCCTACCACCGCCTCCCCTTCCGCCACCGTCACCGCTGTTATGACGTGGGCCCCGGCAGCCGCCAAGGTCCGTGTCAGTGTTGCCCGCTGTTTGCTGTCGCCTCCGATCAACAGAATCTGCTCACCCTCCAGCCTGGGACTGGTTTCGGCCAAAGCCAAGGCGCCGGGAGCCAACTCCAGATTACAGCGAAACCAAAAGGTCGAACCACGCCCGAGTTGGCTTTCAACACCAATCCCACCGCCCATCAGCTCGGCGATGCGGCGACAAATTGAAAGCCCGAGACCAGTCCCACCATATCGACGCGCCGTCGATGCCTCGGCCTGGGCGAAGGGTTCGAACAATCGCCGCTTGGCCGCTTCGGATAAACCGATTCCGGTATCGGTCACGGTCAAGCACACCGTAGCCCATCCCCCGGAAATGGCTTCGACGTCAGCTTGCACTGTCACCGAGCCTTTTTCAGTGAATTTCACGGCATTACCGGCAATGTTGAACAACACCTGCCGCAAACGAACCGGATCGGCCAGGACCGGGACCGGCAACGATGGATCAATACCGACGTGAATCCGCAACCCTTTCTTGTGGGCACCGGGGGCGAGCGTCTCGGCAACACCCTCCACCAGGGAATCCAAAGCCACCGGAACCCGTTCAAGCTCCAGCTTACCGGCTTCGATCTTCGAAAAATCGAGAATATCGTTGATGATGGTCAGCAGAGTCCCCGATGATTCCCGCACCACCCGGATCAGCTCGCGTTGATCTGGAGCCAGAGGTGTGTATTCCAGCAACTCCAGCATGCCTTGAACGCCGTTCATCGGGGTGCGAATTTCATGGCTCATCGTGGCCAGAAACAACGACTTAGCTCGATTGGCGGCCTCGGCTTCGGCGCGAGCAGCCTCGGCGGCCGCAGTGGCGGCACGAGCTTCTTCAGTGCGGGTCAGAACTTGCGCTTCCAGGCTGCGATTCAACCCGGCCAACTCATTGTAAAGATGAACATTGTCGAACCCGACGCCAATCTGGACCGACAACAGATCTAACAACCGACGCTGGTCTAGTGCCATGGACTCTGGCACCCGAAGATACAGCGCGGTCGGATGGTTGGTGCCTGATGGGAAAACCATCACATAATGTTCGCCCAGAATTTGGCTTTTATATTCGGAAAGGGCTTGATCCAAAAGCCGGCAAATTTCAACAGGCAGGAAGTTGCGAACAGGCCGCCCGGCCAAACCCGTAAACAGACCGCTGCCAGCCAGCACCATGACTTCGTCGCCAAATCGAGAGGCTGCCCCGGCGCCTCGACAGCACAGCAGCGAGCCTTCTCCCCCTTTCAGCAAATCGGCCAGTTCAGCCACCACGCCCTGGGAGAAATTTGCAAGATCCCGTTTGCCGAACAAGGCCGCCGAAGCCCGCAACACCCGTTCTACACCATCTCGGTGCTGCTCGATCACTGAAATATCTTGAAAGCTGCGAAGAGCGGCAACAACCGAAGTAAATAATTTTTGAGTGGTCAGTTCTGTCTTTGATTTATAGTCATTGATATCATAGTTCAGAATAACATCACGTTCCGGCGCCTGTCCCGGCTGCCCCGTCCGCAAAATAATTCGTACTCGTTTATTAAGAAGCTCGTGGCGAATGAAATGAACGAGACGCAAACCAGCGTCATCGGATTCCATGACCACGTCCAGCAGGACCAGGGCAATATAGGGATACATCCGCAGGGTCTCGCGGGCCTCTTCTGCCGAAACTGCACTGAGGCAATCCAGCGTGCGGCCCTGAAATGTCACCCCACGGAGGACCATTCGGGTCGCGGCGTGGATCGAGGGATCGTCATCAACAATGAGCACCAACCAAGGCGGCGGCGGTGGCGGCACCTCGAGCGGCGGTTCTGGGCCGTCCTCAAGCTCATCGGCAAACAGAAAATCATCGCTCATCACAACCCGTCTTCCAGCGGTCTCCATCCCAACGCAGCATAGCGGAGCAAGCCCCTTCCGAGCGAGCTTCTGTTTCAAGATTGCTCATGAAGAAATCTGTCCTCGGGGAAAACAAACACGAAAAGCGGTCCCTTTTTCCAAAGGTTCCAGCGCGACACTCCCTTTCAGGAGGTTCCTAGCAATCGTGCTGACAATATGAAGACCGAGACCCGTACCGCCTTCATTGCGGCGAGTTGTAAAAAATGGGTCAAAAATATGTTTTTGGTGACCTATTGGCACACCTTTTCCATCATCTGCATAGTAAAGCTCTAACTGATCAGGGTCTATTTCCCGAACACTGATTTGCAAAACCCCGCTCTGACCACGATCATAGCCATGTTGCATCGAGTTCATGATCAGATTGGTTAAAATCTGCGAGAGCGCCCCCGGATAGCTGTCCACTTCGATGGTCTCGGCGCACCCGATCGAAACTCGGTGGCCACCTTGGCGCAAACGGGGGCTCAGGCTGATCAGAACTTCATCAAGAAGGTGTCTGAGATTAAATATTCGCCGCTCTGACGATGTTTGATCAGCGGCCATTCGCTTGAATCCGTGCATCAATTCGGCAGCACGGCGAGCATTGGCCTGAATCACATCGGCAGCCTCGCTAGCCACCTTCAAGTAATCGTCAAACTCTGTCTTGCGAATCCGCCCTTCGGCGACCACGCGGCGCAAGGCTTGAGTCTGTTCAGCCAAGTAAGAAGCCGCAGTCAGGGCGACCCCCATCGGGGTACTGACCTCGTGAGCGACACCGGCAACCATACCTCCCAGAACCGCCATCTGCTCGGCTTGGATCAAACCCTTTCTGGTCTGTTCCAGTTCCTCGCCGGTCCGCTCGATCTCGGCAGATTGTCGGGCGATTTCTTCCCAGAGATCATTGATCTCGAGCCGAACCAGGCCCTGCACCCCCAAGAGCCGCCGCCGAGCCAGGAGGCGCCGACGGTAGGCATCGACCACCTGCTCCAAAGCCCCCCGGCCCTCACCATCACCAATCTCCAGACGCCCCAACGCCTGAATCGCTTGATTCAGGATAGCGTCATCATCCTCAAACGGGTTTCCCCCGTCCGACGGCGCATCGGTCAACGTCACGGCCAACGGCGATCACCCATTCAGATTGTGATAGCGTTCTAATCACTATCTACAATCATGAGCGAAAACCAAGACTCCGTCAAGAGCAGGCGAATCAACCGAAAAGGCCGCACCGAGATCCCTCTTCAGACGAGAGTCCGGTGCGGCTTCTGTTCAACCATGCCGCCCTAGAGCCGCAACCCCCGGCAAATCCTTTCCCTCCAACCATTCCAGGAAAGCACCGCCAGCAGTAGAAACATAACTGAAGCTATCCACCACCCCAGCATGCCCCAAAGCTGCTACCGTGTCACCGCCACCGGCCACACTCAACACCACCTTAGCCTGTGTCAGTGCCGCCACGGCTTGTGCAACGGCATTGGTCCCCAGATCGAAAGGCTCGATTTCGAACGCTCCCAGCGGACCATTCCACACCACGGTTCTGCAGGACTGCAATACGGCGCTGATGGCGGCCACCGAAGCGGGACCGATGTCGAGCATCATGCTATCCTCCGGGATCGCATCCACCGTCACCACTCGATTCTCAGCCCCAGCCTTGAACTCGCTCGCAACCACGGCGTCCACGGGAAGGATCAGGCGACAACCGGACTCCCGCGCCACTTCGGCAATGGCACGCGCCTGCTCGGCCATATCCCGTTCGCACAGACTTTTCCCGACCGCAACGCCTTGAGCATACAAGAACGTGTTCGCCATCCCGCCGCCCAACACCAGATAATCGACACGGCGAACCAAATTCCCCAACAGATCGAGCTTGGTTGAGATTTTAGCACCGCCGACCACCGCCGCCACGGGCCGCTCGGGCTTTTCCAAAGCCCGGCCTAAGGCTTCCAACTCTGCCTGCATCAATCGCCCGGCGGCACTAGGCAACATCCGGGCGATGGCTTCGGTTGAAGCGTGGGCGCGATGAGCGCAAGAGAACGCATCATTGATGTAAATATCGCCAAATTCAGCCAAAGCAGCGGCGAATTTCTTATCGTTTTTCTCTTCCCCTTGATGAAAACGTAGATTTTCCAGCAAAATGACGTCGCCAGGCTTGGCGCGACTGATGGCCACCTTGGCTCTGGGGCCAATGCAATCACTAGCAAAAGCAACCGACCGACCAAGCGCCCGCTCTAAGGCCGGCACCACTTGCCGCAGGGAATTTTCGGTATCGGCCCCCCCTTTGGGTCGGCCAAAATGAGACATCACGACCACGATCGCCCCTTTTTCGGCCAACTCGGCCAAAGTCGGCGCTAACCGATCCACGCGAGTCGAATCGGTGACAAGACCATCCCGAACCGGCACATTCAGGTCGCCCCGGACCAGCACGGTCCTGCCTGTTACGTCAAGATCGTCCAAGCTTCTGAATCGAGTCATTCTGCGGTTCCGCTTTCTTTATGATTGGCCTGCCGACGAGCACGAAACGCCCCCCTAAGGAGCTTTGCCCCACAGGCGCAGAATAAGGCTTTTCGTGGGCTCTGCCCACACCTGCGAAAGGGCCGTCGGCCCTTGCGATGCGCACCCCCAAACCGACATCACGGCGCCACCGCCCCGGCTGCCTCCAGGGCGGTTCGGACCCCGTCCGGGTCGATGAACCAACCGACCATCTGGCTAATCACCGCCAGCGCGGCGGCCTCATCCCAACGGGTGAAATGTCCCGCGAAAAGGCGATCCTTGGCCACAACGGCAACCACAACCCCAGTCAATGCACACAAAAACAGCAAGCCGTTAAAGGTGGCCAAAACCAACCCTGGTGGGGCGGTGGACGCCATCAGCAGGGACAGCGCCAAAGCCATGGCAAGGCGAAGCAGGCTGTGCCGATTCTGAGCGTCAAACTCCGGGCGAGGCCCGTTACGAAGCGAGTCGTGCGGTGAAGGCGTTTCCATGGCTGTCCTCACAGAGAGCAACAGGCGGTCCACTCCACCCCGCCCATCGGCACCAGGAGCCCAGAGGCCCCTGCCCTCGAAGCGCAAGAACCAAACGCCGATCCCCCGGCGTTTGGTTCAACAGGCGGAAAAAAGAGATGTGGGCTCTTGCGAGCGATAATACGAGCCACATAATCCAAGGGCGCTCACCCCCTTAGCACCGCCCCGGTTGCCTTGACCACAGCATCGACGATTTTTCCCGCCACATCTTCAATCTCAAGATCGGTCAAGGTCGAGTCCTGAGGCTGAAGCGTAACGGCGAGCGCCAACGACTTTCGTCCGGGCTCAATTCCCGGCCCTTGATAGCGGTCGAACACCACCACATCCCGAACCAGAACCTTGTCAGCTCCCCTGACGGCTCGAACCAGGCGATCTGCCTCGACTCCCTGATCGACCACAAAGGCAAAGTCCCGGCGAATCGGGTGGAGCGGCGACAGCTTCAGCAGCGGGCGCGCGGTGCCGGTCTTCTTCTTAGGCAGCGCCACCGCATCCAACAGCAGCTCAAAGCCCACCACCGGCCCCTTGACGCCTAAACGATCCAGCACACCGGGATGCAGCTCGCCAAAACGGCCCAGAGCCAAGGCTCCTAACCGCAGCACCCCCGAACGCCCCGGATGGTACCAGGCTGGTGCATCGGTTGTCACCTGAAGGGCCCCGACCGGCGCCCCTGCCGCCTCTAGCGCACCCAGAGCATCGGCCTTGGCATCAAACACATCCACCGACCGGGCGCCCCCCGCCCAATGGCGCGACACCAAAGCCCCCGCGCGAAGCCCCGCTGCCACCAAATCCTGCCCCTCGGGCGAGGCATCGCGGAACGCCGGCCCCACCTCGAACAAACCGACATCCGGCCAGCCCCGATCAGCGTTACGGCCAGCGGCTTGCACCAAATTGGGCAACAGGGACGGACGCATCACGTCCAGATCGCTGCTGATGGGATTGATCAATCGTAACGCCGGCCCTTGCCCACCGAACAGCTCTGCCGTTGTCGAAGACAAGAAAGACCACGTGACGGCTTCGTCCAGCCCTCGCATCGCCAAAGCCCGCCGGACCTGCCCGGTTCGGCGCTGGCGAGGCGTCAAGGCCGGGCGCGTCACCGCATGGGGACGGACCAACGGCACGGCTGGAATGGCGTCATAGCCATGAACCCGCAACACCTCTTCGACCAGATCCGCTTCGCCCTCGACATCACCACGCCAACTCGGCACTCCCACCGACAGGGTGCCGCAGGACTCTAGAACGGGCGAAAAGCCCAGCGCGGTCAGTATCCGCTCCTGCTCAACCACCGGCACATCCACGCCGCCCAACTGGTAAACACGGGCCGGGCGCAGCCTCACAGTCCGCTGCCATGCGGGCTCGGCGCCGGCCACCACCACATCCGATGGGGTACCGCCGCACATCTCGAGAATCAGCCGGGTTACGCGCTCCAGACTGGCAAACACCGCTCCCGGATCCACACCCCGTTCAAAACGATAGCGGGCATCGGAATCAATTCCCAGCCTGCGCCCGGTGGCTGCCGTGCGCACCGGGTCGAACAAAGCGCACTCGATGAAAACATTCACCGTGTCTTCGGTGCATCCCGACGCCTCTCCGCCGATGACGCCAGCCAAACCCAGCACGCCATCATGATCGGCGATTACGGTCATGCCGTCGTCAAGCCGATAATCTTTACCATTCAACGCCTTAAAGGTCTCGTCGGCCCGAGACAAACGCACAATGATGCCCCCCGCCAGCGTATCGGCATCAAACACATGGAGCGGGCGGGCGGCATCCAGCGTCAGGTAATTGGTCACGTCCACCAGAGCCGAAATTGGTCGCAACCCCACGGCTCGCAATTTTTCCTGAAGCCAACGCGGGCTTTCGCCGTTACGCACCCCCTTGATGGTCCGCCCGACGAACAACGGGCACGCCCCGGCGGGTGCCGCGATTTCAACCCCGATCCGGCTGGGACCATGCCCGATCACCGGCGCCTGCTCCAGATGACCGCCGGTCAAGGGCTTCAAACGCCCCAGCCCTGCCGCCGCCAAATCCCGCGCGATCCCACGCACCCCGGCACAATCAGCCCGATCCGGGGTCAGAGCGATTTCAATCAGCGGGTCGTCAAGGCCGCGCAGCTTGGCAAAAGAGCCCCCGACCGGAGCCTCATCCGGCAGTTCGATGATGCCGGCATGCTCCTCCGACAAACCCAGCTCACGCTCCGAGACCAGCATACCGTTGGACTCGACACCGCGAATCACCCCTTTTTTCAACAGCACCTCGCTGTTGGGCATCCGGGTTCCGACCGGCGCGAACACCACCTTCAGCCCGGTTCGGGCATTGGGCGCACCGCAGACCACCTGGAGGAGGCCATGGCCGGTATCAACAGAACAGACTTGCAGCTTGTCGGCGTTGGGATGGGGCTCGGCCTTGACCACATGGGCCACAATGAAAGGCGCCAGCGGTTTAGAAGGATCGATAACCCGTTCGACCTCGAGCCCCAGCGCGGTCAACGCCGTCGAGATGCGATCAAGACCGGCATCGGTCTCCAGGTGATCTTTGAGCCAGGACAGGGTGAATTTCATTCTCGAGAGTCCTCGAAACGACGGCCTCGTTCTAGCGCGAAAGTCCCACCGCCAGCGACGGCTGGTCTAGGGCGGCAAAGCCGTAATGCTTCAGCCAGCGCGAATCGGCCTCGAAGAAGGTGCGCAAATCGGGAATGCCATATTTCAACATGGCAATGCGCTCGATCCCCATCCCGAAGGCAAAGCCCTGATAGCGGGTGGGATCAATGCCGCAGTTCGCCAGCACCTTGGGATGAACCATACCGCATCCCATGATTTCCAGCCAATCGCCGAAAGCGCCGATTTTGAGTTCCCCGCCCGACCGCATACAACCGATATCTACTTCTGCCGAAGGTTCGGTGAAGGGGAAGAAACTAGGGCGAAAACGAACCGGCAAGTCGTCAATGTCGAAAAAGGCCCGGCAAAACTCGACGATGCACCCCTTGAGATGGCCCATATGAACCGCCTCGTCTACCACCAAGGCTTCCACCTGATGGAACATCGGCGTGTGGGTCATGTCATAGTCGGAACGGTAGGTCCGCCCCGGCGCAATGATCCGAATGGGCGGCTTAACCGACAGCATGGTCCGAATTTGCACCGGCGACGTGTGCGTCCGCAGCACTCGCTGAGTCCCATCGGGAGCATCGGGCAGATAGAAGGTATCGTGCATCTGCCGAGCCGGATGCTCGGGCGGAATGTTCAGGGCGGTGAAGTTATAAAAGTCACCCTCGACATCGGGCCCTTCCGCCACCGCAAAGCCCATATCGGCAAAAATCGCGGTGATTTCGTCGATGGTCTGGCTGATCGGGTGAATGCGGCCTTCGGACGTCGGGCGAGCGGACAGGGTGACATCGACTCGCTCGCTCTCCAGCCGAGCCGCCAACGCGTTATCCTGCAACTCGAACTTGCGCGCATCGAGTGCCGCAGCGATCTCTGTTTTGAGCAGGTTGAGCGCGGCACCGCGAATCTTGCGCGCCTCGGGGTCGAGACCGCCCAAGTCCCGCATCAGGCTGGTCACCCGGCCCTTTTTGCCGAGGACCGCGACCCGCACGTCCTCGAGGCTCGCCGGATCCGTGGCTGCCGCAATCGCCCGCAACGCTTCGGCCTTAAGGGTATCAACCATGAGTTCCGTTCCGGGAAGGGAACCGGAGCCATTCGGCCCCGACACTGAATCGGGGGGCGTTAGCCCCCCGATCAATCTGCGAACCGTCAGGCGAGAGCCGCTTGACTCTGCTTGACCAGCGCGGCGAACGCCAGTGGATCCCGGGCGGCGATATCAGCCAGCACCTTACGATCCAGATCGATCCCGGCCCGCTTCAGACCGTGAATGAACTGGGAGTAAGTGACGCCGTACTGACGGGCACCAGCATTGATCCGCTGAATCCACAAGCCGCGAAAATCGCGCTTCCGGTTGCGGCGATCGCGATAGGCGTAACGAAGCGCCTTCTCGACCTTTTCGATAGCAATCCGGAAATTGGTGCTATTGCGACCGCGATAGCCCTTCGCCAGCTTAAGGATCTTGCGATGACGGGCATGGGTGGTAACACCCCGCTTAACACGTGCCATGATGCGCTCTCCCGATTATGCGTTGCGCAGGAAGTTTTTAAGAACGATCCGCGCGTCGGCGTCGCACAACACCATGGTGCCACGGGCATTTCGCTTCATCTTTTGGGTGCGCTTGACCATGCCGTGCCGCTTGCCGGCGGCTTGCGCTTTGACATGGCCGCTGGCGGTCACCTTGAATCGCTTCTTGGCGCCGCTCTTGGTTTTTAACTTGGGCATTTCGGTTCCTTCGGGCTTGAGGGTTGCCGTTCCGAGCGGTTGGGCATGCCCCAGGGGTCCACCGACCCGGCCTCGCCGCTCGTGAAGAGGCCGTGTTATACGCAAGCCTTGCTGACGACGCAAGCACCATAGGTCACGGCTCGCCGATGTAAGACGCCCGCCCGGAATGGTGACATCGAGTCCATTAGTTTCAAGCGCCCTGCCCGATCAATAGCCATCCATAATGGCCTTGAAATTCTTACCGCTTTACCCCCTTGACCGTTTTTTGTCCCATCTTTCGGTGCGCTAAAAACTCCATCAATTTCTTATCGAACGCCGGTTGAGGGGCGGCAAATTGGGCCAGCAATCCGCCCTTATCCGAAATCTCCCGCACCAACCCAAGGGCTGTGCAGGTAAACTCTTCATTATCAACCGAAACGGTTAAGCTGAAAGAAAAATTCTGTCTTTCGATCAGATCACCACTGTAGGGTTGTATCCGAAACGTCCTGACCCCCAAGTCAGCCAATCCATAGTCCTGCCGACTGATGACCACCCTGGCTCCGGCAACCAAGGCGCCGCCCCGACCGCTTGCAGCCGACGGACCGGCCTCTTTGATCCCGACCATCTTTCCTAACCACGACATCGTGTTTTGGACCTCCCAGGAAAAACCGCCCCAATCGGGCAATACTATATATCATGGCCACATCTTTAGTTTTCTTGCCATATTTTTATCTTGTCGAAGCTGCGGCCTTTTGTAACCGTCTCATACCATCGAGCCTTGATGTTGACTGATCAGGGCTGCCCTCAGACGCCGGGCGGACGCATCCGCGCCTCGGCTTCGCGTGCCCGAGCCCCAGGCGTAATTTGGCTATGGCATGAGCGATCGCAACCCTGTAGGTAGACCGCACATCTTGACCGACCTGACTGGCCGCCTCACCGCTTACACTCCATGCCCTTGATCTCGCCCCCTCCCGTCATAGGCCATCGTTGCGCCCGGGCTTTTGCCCCTGAAAACACCCTGGCGGGGTTGAGCCGTGCCGTGGCTCTTCGCGATGCCTGGCTGGAACCCACTTCACCACCCGGTACATGGACGGCGAAACCGTCATCCCCCCCTTTGTGGGTTGAAGTTGATGTCCAGTTAACGGCTGATGGTGTGCCCGTCCTTCTGCATGACTCTACTTTAGAGAGAACGACTGACGGACACGGCTCAATCGCTGATATGAAATGGGCCGAGATCCAGCGACTCGACGCAGGCCGACATTTTGATGCGGTTTTCGGCGGCGAGCCGATTCCCTCGCTGGAGGCTTTTCTCAGGGCTGCCCTGGTGTCCGGCGTCGGCGTCAATCTCGAATTGAAGGCCACGCCGGATCATGCCGAATTTCTCACCCGCATGGTCCTAGAGGTCGCGCGGGCTGTGTGGCATTCGGACCCATCGACCCCTGATGCCTCTCTGCCCACCCCACTGTTCCTTTCCAGTTTCGTCCCCGATGCCCTGGCAACGGCGGCGCGGCTCGCTCCGGACTGGCCTCGGGGCCTGTTGCTGGATCGGATCGAACCCGGCTGGGCCGACAACGCCCGCCGAGTCGAAGCGGTCGCCATCGTCGTCGATCACCGGCTGTTGACGTCCCCGGACGCGGTCACTGCGCTCGGCGTGGACGACCGGGCTGTGTTGGCCTATACCGTCAATGATCCGGCTAGGGCTACGCAGTTGCGCCGCTGGGGTGTGGCGTCCATCATGACCGACCGTCCTGATGCCGAAATGGCGGCGGCGATGGCCGTTAAGATTCGTCTTACGGAAAATAACTTCATATATGGTTCGATGGTGACATCGTGCGACGGTCGCGGCCATAACAAACACCATGGAGTGACCGGCTCCGCACTGTCGGTCACCCACTCAATGATCGGGAGGGTTCCTTGAAGGCGCTGAGGCCGTTGCTGATTTCCGGTCGGGAGGTGCTGCCGCTGGTTGAAGGCGGCAAGGGGATTTCGGTGTCGAACGGCGAAAGCTCCGGGGCTTGGGCCGCCGCAGGCGCGGTCGGTACCTTTTCAGGGGTGAACGCTGATAGCTACGACGACCAAGGCCGACTGATTGCTCAATGCTATCACGGCAAAACCCGCCGCGAGCGCCATGACGAATTGATCGCCCATTCCATTCGGGGCGGCATCTATCAGGCACAGGTCGCCCACGAGCGATCCAACGGCCAGGGCCGCATTCATATGAATGTCCTGTGGGAAATGGGCGCGTGTGAAAGCATCCTGCATGGCGTGCTGGAAGGGGCCAAGGGGTTGATCCATGGCGTCACCTGTGGCGCCGGTATGCCGTATCGGGTTGCGGAGATCGCCGCCCGTCACGGCTGCTATTACCACCCCATCGTGTCCTCCGCCCGCGCGTTCCGGGCACTTTGGCTGCGCGCCTTCAGCAAGTTCCACACCAATCTTGGCGGTGTGGTCTATGAGGATCCGTGGCTGGCCGGCGGTCACAATGGCCTGTCCAACAGCGAAGACCCGAACCGCCCCGAAGACCCGATGCCTCGGGTCAAGGCGCTGCGGGCAATGCTGAACAGCTTTGGCCTGAACACCACGCCGATTATCATGGCGGGCGGGGTTTGGTATCTGCGCGATTGGGCCGATTGGATCGATAACCCGGAACTGGGTCCGGTGGCCTTCCAGTTCGGCAGCCGTCCGCTGCTGACTCAGGAAAGCCCGGTTCGCGAGACCTGGAAGCGCAAATTGCTGACCCTCCAGGAAGGAGATGTCTTCCTCAATCGGTTTTCACCAACCGGATTCTACTCCTCGGCGGTCAATAACGGCTTCATCCAGGAATTGCGCGCTCGTTCCGAGCGCCAGATTGCCTATATGAGCAAGCCGGTGGGCGAACACCACGCTGAGTTCCCGGTTGGACCTCGCGGTCGGCCTGTCTATCTCTCCGATACCGACAAGGTTCGCGCCGAAGCTTGGACCGCAGAAGGCTACACCACTGCGCTGAAGACTCCTGACAACACCCTGATCTTCGTCACGCCCGAAAAGGCCGACGAGATTCATCTGGATCAAGTCAATTGTATGGGCTGTCTCAGTGCCTGCCTGTTCTCGAACTGGGCGCAAAATGAGCACGGAACCACCGGCAAAAAGGCGGATTCTCGGTCTTACTGCATTCAGAAGACCCTTCAGGCGGTTGCCCATACCGATGACTGTGAACAACAACTGATGTTCGCCGGTCATAACGCCTTCAAATTCGCTACAGACCCGTTCTACGCCAACGGCTATATCCCCACCGTGCGCGAGTTGGTCGAGCGCCTCTGCACCGGAGATTAAAGCAGGATTTGAGTCTTTCTGAGTGGCGATGCTGCAACGGCCCTCCCTGATTGGGAGGGCCGTTTTGGTGACGATGTTGGGTGGGTAATGCTGTCGTAAGCTCCCGACCGTAGGAACTGTGTCATCACAGACCGACAATCGGGAGTCCGTCCCATGCATCTTGAACTTCTTCACCCAATGATCATCCACTTCCCCATCGTGCTGCTGCTACAAGCGGCTCTGATCGATACGCTGGTGACTGTCCGTGGCGGCAGCCTGAGCGGCGCGGGGGCACTGCCGTTGGCAGGTCGGCTTTCACTGCTAGCCGGAGCCGCCGCCGCCGTGGTGGCCGTGACCTTTGGCTATCTGGCCCATGATATCGCCGTAGACAAAGGCTTTTCCGACGCCCTGATTGAGCAGCACGAAGGGCTGGGCGTCACCACCGCCAGCACCTTTGCAATCCTGGCACTGGCGCGCTTTGCTGCACCTCGCTTCGGTTTTCCCCTTGATGGCTGGCGGGGTCGGGTCGCAGCGGGACTCACCGTGGCCGGGATCGCCCTGCTGCTCACCACCGCTTATTTCGGCGGCTCTTTGGTCTACGAGCACGGGGTCAATGTCGGCTTGGTGAAGCCGTCTTGATAGGGTGCCGGCGGAGCCATGACACTGACACAGTGCCGGTCCTCGGGCCGCAACGGCGGCCCGGCGTCTGAGGGCAGCCTTGATGAGTCACCATCAGGGCTCGAGGGTATGATACCGGCGAGCCCTGATACTGACACATCGCCGGTATCGGGCCGCGACGGTGGCCCCGCGTCCTCGTGGACGCGAAGCCAAGGGCGCGGATGCGCCCGCCCGGCGTCTGAGGGCAGCCTTGATGAGTCACCATCAAGGC
>CAIXKV010000142.1 GCA_903920145.1 uncultured Rhodospirillales bacterium | reverse complement strand
GGCGGCACGCATGCGGCGTCAAAGACCAAGCCGGTCCAGCGTCTCCACCTGGCGGTTCAGTTCCTCCAGCGTGATGCCGTCGTAAATGTCGTGCGTCTTGAGGAAGCCATCGATTTCGTGGCCGGTCTCGAAGCCAAGCAGTTGCCGCAGGTCCGGCCGGGTCAGACGCCCGGCGCGATATCCCTCGGCGGCCAGCGCTTCGAGCGCCTGCCGTGCGAGGTCGGCGCCATCGGCGGCGAGACGGGTGGCAATGTCGTCCGGAAGGGTGACGGTTACGTTCATCATCGCAGTCTGACAGAGTGGGAACGGGCTGTCAAATCACCCATGATAAAGCACATTATCATGGGTGGGAATCCCGTAGAAGGGGGTAGGGGTGCATCGAAGATGGCAGGCCAGCGCCGTGGCGCTCGGAAGGATAAGGTGAGGCTGTCCGCTCTCTCGTCCGGCAATAATTTTGTCCGCCTTGCCATTGGAATCCCAGGGTTCCGGACGCCTGAGGCGTGACCGTCCAACCCTGATTTGACGGACAAGCTCCCCGACGACTTCTCAAGCCGAGGAGCTGACGGCTTTGGTCGATGCGCAAGATAGCAATCAAAAATCGACGCAAGATAATTCTCAAAATCACAGACGGCCTCCTTGCAACAATCCTCCTGTTTTGCAACAATCCTCATCCCTAATGTCAGTCCAAGAGGTTGCCTTGACCATTGCTCGGTATTGCGTCCCGCGCCGGACAGTCGCTGCGGGTCTTCTCCCCGCGACGCTGGGCTTCCTGCCCAACGTGGCTTTGGCTGATGCTCCCAGTGAAACGCCGCCCATTGAGTTTCGTGAGCAATTGGTCTTCGGCGACTTTTTGGATCCCGCTGTGGTCACCGGGACGGGAGGACCTCCCTCTGAGGAGGATCGTCACGAAGCCGGGCGAATTATCCGAGAAGCACCAGTCGGTCCGACACCGATCAGCGCCGGGGAATATTTTCTTGGAGGCAATGTTCCTCAGCGATTTGCGACTCAGTGGGCCGGCAAAGAGCCGTGGAACCCAGTAGTTTGGGAGTTCCTGAAGCCCTTTGTAGGGCAGCGGAACCCGACGGACATGATCGCATGGTGTGCCGCCTTTGTGAACTGGTGCTTAACACGAACCGGGCGGCAAGGCAGCGGGTCCGCTCAAGCTATATCTTTTCTTGTCCCGTCCCGATTTGAACAAGTCCCGGTCGGACAGCGAGGTGACATTGCAGTTATGCGGTTCTACCGAGATGACACAGGTGCGGGTACCGATGCCGGACATGTTGGATTTGTTGATGATACACCTCGCGATGGGAAGTTCACGTTGTTGGCGGGTAATCAGCGGGGCGATCAGAGCTCGTCGGCAATTAGCCGGGTGCGCTGGACAGGACCACTGAGGATGGCCCGTGATCTCGGTCCCGATAACGGTGGCCGCGTACCAGGGCTCTTGAAGTTGGCGGCTTTCGTCCGAGTGGCTTGAGGAGAACCACGATGCTCAAACGCCTACAATCTACCGTGCTATCAACTACTATAGTTGTTTTGATCAGTCAGAGCGGTTTTGCTCAGAAAAACGGGAAGCAAATTTACGAGGAGAATAGGACATCCATACTCTACCTGGAGGTAGTGCGCAAAGACAATCCCTCTCAGGTTACGGATCGTGGTACCGGATTCGTGATCTCCCATGACGGTTACGTACTCACCGCTGGCCATATTCAGGTTGGGCCGAACGAGACTCTACAGGCGATCGTCGGACAAAGTGCGGGCTTGCGATACAACCTGGAATTCCAGCAGAACCTGTTTGACCCCATAAACAAGGCCGGTACAGACTTGTCTCTATGGCGACTTCCTCAAGCACCTGGCTGCGATAGAGCCGTGCTGTTAACAGAACAGCTCCCAGAGCCAAGTGACGCCTTGTGGATTTTGTCCTTCTCGGAGACGCGCTCCCTCGGTCCTCATGTTGCATCAGTCGTCAGCACACAGGGGCCTGAAGGAACGATTTTGGCTGACACAAATCTGGAACATGGCGAGAGTGGAGCTCCCGTCTTCAACAGCGCTGGCGCTGTGGTGGGAATCGTGAGCGGGGGACATCTTGCGACTAACCGCAACGACATCATAACTCCAACCCGTCACGCGAGTGTGTTGCTCACCAGAGCAGGACAATGGCCGCCAAGGACCGAAAGTGAACGTTATCCCGCGCTATGCTTTAAGGAGTGCATCAACCCTGCTAATGGTATCATCGGTTGGGAGGCAACAAAACCGTGGAATCGAGACTCTCCTTGGCTGGGTGGAGGAAATAATCAGCCGGCCGTATGTAATGGTCTCGCCCGCAGCGACGAGATCGCGAATCCTGGATGGTCAATAGATATCACTGCGATGTCGGAATCTTCAAAAGAGGAGTTTTATAGACAGTTCTTTTACATGTATCATTGTAGTGGTATTATGCGACATGGTCCCATATACCGAAGCGCTCGCGCCGCCGTTTGCGGGATTGACGAGATAAGGCGCTAGGTGCTGGGCTCGGCGTCCCTGGTCCGGGCGGAGCTAAGGGGTGTTCAGCGAGTCGGCGACGAGGCTCAGTCTGCGCGGTGAGACGCAGGCCGCCCCGTTGTCCGTTAACTCGAGTAGGAAACGGCGCTGTTTGCGAGCACGACCTCGGATGATTGCGAGCGGTCAAACTTAGCGTACGATTTTGCACAAATCGTTTGGTGACCTCCTCTGCCAAGGCCCGGCGCGACACGGCCCTGGCGCGGTCCAAGGCCGAGCGTAAGGCGTTCGTCGAACTCCACAGCACAGGGGCACGGCGTCGGGGAGGCGTTCGCGGCTCAGCCTGAGCCGGATGCTCACCGAAGAGCAGGATAAGCGGGTCGTTAGCCGAGCTTGGAGCAGGCATTTCAAGGCATTATTTTTTGGGAAGGCTCCCATAAGCTACAGTTGAATAGAAGGGGGGCTGCTGGCCCACATATGTGAGCACCACAGCAGGCACGTTCTCCGGAAGAGTCTTGTCTTTTCCCAATGTCCACGTCGCAGCCCATTGATTGTTAGCAATTGGTATTACTTGAGTTTGTGGTAATTTCGAAACTTCGGTTTTGATGGCGGCCTCCTTTCCTTGAATTGAATCTGGGTCGATGGCGGTCCATTCGCCGATGCGCTGCTTCGGGTCCAAGATCGTAGTATCTATGCGTGGTTGATTGTTCTCATCATAAAGTATTCTTCCCTTAAGGTCTTTCGTGTAATTAGTGCTAGATAAGCAGTCAACGCTTCGTCCGGAAATACACTGCACAGTTTGCAGCGCATCTCCCGCTCCAGGTGAATAGGCCTGCAGTCGAGCGGACGCACCCTGTACGAGTACCGCGCTGCCGGACCTCAGAAATGCATCCCGAACCGCCGCCTCATCACCGCCTGCGGCGGCAACGGCCACACCACCAACGGCACCTGTAACAGCCGCCTTCTTTATAACTTGACCAGCCGTGCCAGAGGGCATGTTGACAACTGAGCCGCCCGAGCCGCACGTCCCGCTCAGCCGGCCGCGGTGCCGGCGCGCCGGCCGTCTTTGGCCAGCTATTTCCAGGAACAGGATGAACGCGACGAACTGACCGAGGCGTCCAACGCCGTGGTCGACTTGGTCCAGGCCGGCAATCTCGATGCCGCGGAACAGGGCGCCCGGGACCTGCTCGCGCGCTTCCCCGATGTCCATGACGGCTACGACCGCCTCGGCATGGTGTGCGAAGCCCGCGGCGATCATCGCCAAGCCGCCGACTGCTACCGCAAAGCCATCGACGTCATCCGCAGCCACCCCGACGCCTACGATCCCGCCTTCGAGGCCGTCTACCAACAGCTCATCGATCGGCTCGAACCGAAGGCGGACACCGCCGCCGACTGAGCCGGCCGGCCCAACTCCCGCTCCAGCGTCGCCCGGTGCTCGGCGGCGTCAAGGCAT
>CAIXKV010000141.1 GCA_903920145.1 uncultured Rhodospirillales bacterium | reverse complement strand
GCTATAACGATGACACACTGCCGGTATCGGGCCGCGACGGCGGCCCCGCGCGCCTATGCGCGCGAAGCCAAGGGCGCGGATGCGCCCGCCCGGCGTCTGAGGGCAGCCTTGATGAGTCAACATCAAGGCTCGAGGGTATGATACCGGCGAGCCTCTTGCTTGACACATCGTCGGTATCGGAAGGGGCGCGACCTTTACGACGGCCAACAGGACGAGTTGAGAGCGTGAAACCAGGAAACGAGGTTCTCTCGAGCTACGGGACCACCGTGTTCGAGGTCTTTTCGCGTTTGGCTGCCGAAGTCGGTGCCATCAATCTTGGCCAGGGCTTCCCCGATGATCGGGGACCACCCGATGTCTTGGATGAAGCCGCGCGAGCCCTCCAAGAGGACTCCAATCAATATCCATCGATGATGGGCCTACCAGCCTTGCGCCAAGCGGTGGCCCGGCATGGGCAACGGTTTTACGGTCTGGATGTGGATTGGCAAACCGAAGTGATGGTGACGTCGGGCGCTACCGAAGCCCTTGCGGCCTGCCTGCTGGGCCTGATCCGCCCCGGCGACGAGGTGGTGCTGTTCGAACCGTTGTATGATAGCTATTTGCCCATCGTCCGCCTAGCCGGCGGCATTCCACGCCTCGTCACGCTCCGCCCCCCGGACTGGAGCTTTAACCGCGCCGCCCTGACCGCAGCCTTTTCGCCACGAACCAAGCTGGCGCTGGTCAACGATCCGCACAATCCCGTGGCCAAGGTCTTCACAGCCGACGAACTGGCGCTGATCGCCGAATTCACCCTGGCCCATGATACCTATCTGGTCTGCGACGAGGTTTACGAACATCTGGTGTTCGATAACCGTCGCCACATCCCGCTGATGACCCTGCCTGGCCTGCGTAACCGCTGCCTGAAGATCGGCTCGGCGGGCAAAACCTTTTCCCTGACCGGCTGGAAGGTCGGCTATGTCACCGGCACCCCGGCCCTCCTTCAGCCGGTGGCCCGAGCCCACCAATTTCTGACCTTCACCACGCCACCCAATCTTCAAAGTGCCGTGGCCCTCGGTCTGGCCAAGGACGACTCCTACTATACCGGCCTCGCCCAAGGCATGCAGGCCAAGCGTGATCGGCTAGCGACCGGCCTAACTGCCGCTGGCCTGATTCCCTTGCCCAGTGCCGGCAGCTATTTCATCACCGCAGACTATCGCAGTACCGGCTTTACCGGGGACGACGTTGCCTTCTGTCGGTATCTGACTCTCGAAGCCGGCGTGACCGCCATCCCGATCAGCGCCTTTTATGCCGACATGCCACGATCCGGCCACGTCCGGTTCTGCTTCTGCAAAACCGAGGCGGTGCTGGATGAAGCCGTGGCCCGCCTGACCCGCCATTTTGCCCACCCGAGGGCCATCGAGACTTGATGTTGATACATAAAGCTGCCCTCAAACGCCGGACACGCAGGGCCGCAGTCGCGGCCCGAGGAGCGGTGATGTGTCATACCGGCGAGCTATAACGATGACACACTGCCGGTATCGGGCCGCGACGGCGGCCCCGCGTCCTCGTGGACGCGAAGCCAAGGGCGCGGATGCGCCCGCCCGGCGTCTGAGGGCAGCCTTGATGAGTCACCATCAAGGC
>CAIXKV010000140.1 GCA_903920145.1 uncultured Rhodospirillales bacterium | reverse complement strand
GCCTTGATGGTGACTCATCAAGGCTGCCCTCAGACGCCGGGCGGGCGCATCCGCGCCCTTGGCTTCGCGTCCACGAGGACGCGGGGCCGCCGTCGCGGCCCGATACCGGCGATGTGTCAGTATCAGGGCTCGCCGGTATGAATACCATCGAGCTTTATCATGTTGACACATTTGAAGCTGCCCTCAATGCCGGGCGAGCGTGCCCGCGCCCCTCTAAAGTCACAACGGGGGCTTCTTGCGCCCACGGGGACGCGGGGCCGCCGCCCGCACGCTTGCGCCCACTCGGCGTTGAGTTGCCTTGTTATGCCAACACCAAGATTCGGTCATATGACGGGTCATGATAAAAAACGAGACCATTCGAAACCGAATTGGTGCTAAACTTTCGGGGGCGGCAATAAAGCTTTTGAGTTCCTGTTCATTTTTCGCAAAAATGAGCACCTCGCGGTCACGTTTGGCCGGGCGGACCAAGGTGGATGAGCGTCCGATGATCAACGACGAAATCAACCGCGAAACCAAAGACGCCGCGATCTTGATCGTCGACGACAACGCTTCCAACGTCGACCTGTTGCGTGAGATTCTTCGGCACCAAGGCTATACTCAGATTCGAGGCGAAACCGACCCCCGGCTTATTCCTGATCTGTGCCGAACCAGCCGTTATGACATTTTGCTGTTAGATATTCGGATGCCGCATATCAGCGGTTTTCAGTTAATCGAAATGCTGCAACCGATTTTTGCCGACGACTATGTTCCAATCCTCGTTTTGACCGCACAGACAGATCAGGAAACCCGGCGCAAGTCATTGGAGGTTGGGGCCACCGACTTTCTCACCAAGCCCTTTGTTGCTTGGGAATTGCTCCAGCGTGTTCGCAATATGCTACAGATTCGCATGCTCTATAAAAAGACTCGGGAACAGAATCGTGAGTTAGAGCAGCGGGTCACCGAACGGACGCGGGAATTGACCGAGGCCCTGGCCGCAACCCGCAAGGCTGATCGCGCCAAGCTCGACTTTCTGTCGGTCATGAGCCACGAATTGCGAACGCCACTGAATGCCATCATTGGCTTCTCCGAGATGATTTCGACCCAAGACGCCAAGCCGCAGATTCCTGCTGATTATCTCGATTATGCCCGATTGATCGAAGAGAGCGGCAAGCATTTGCTGGACATGGTTAACCGCATCCTGGAGTACACGAAGGGCTCGACGGGTGCGGTCAGTTTGGAAGATCGGCCTGTGGCCTTACGAGACTTGGTAGGCCGCTGTATCGCCCTGCTGATGCCCAAAGCCACTCCCAAGGCAGTATCGGTAATCATGGAGCCGTCGCCAGCCCTGTGGATTCGCGGCGACGAGCGCCGGTTGCGCGAGCTGATCTTGTCGATTCTGGACAACGCCATCAAATTCAACGCCGATAATGGTTTGGTTAAGGTTGAACTGGCCGATGGTCCGATGGGGCCGATGGTAACCATTGCTGATAACGGTCCCGGCATTGCCGCAGAGATTCAGGCCCGCATTTTTGATCCCTTCACCCAGGGCGAAGGATCTCTGGATCGTCGCCACGAAGGCATTGGTCTCGGCTTACCCATTGTCCAGCGTTACGCCCAGCTCCATGGCGGTCGAGTGGAACTGGAAAGCACCTTGGGATGTGGCACCACCGTTCGCGTTCACCTGCCTGCCGAGCGGCGGCTCAATCGAAACGATTGATACCGGCGAACCCCAACAATGACAGAGTGCTGGTCCTCGGGCCGCACGGGCAGCCCTGCGTCCTGGTTGGACGCGAAGCCAAGGACGCGGATCCTCCCCCAACATCCATCCGATTCCCTGCATTCCTGTATCCCAGGGCTGGACGGTCGCCGTAGTGCCGTGCCAAGTTGGGGCATCGATATCTCATTGGCTTCTACAGTTCAGGATCAGAGGACTTTTACCCCATGCGCCTTGCCGGAAAGATCGCCGTCGTCACCGGAGCCAGTCGCGGCATTGGCCGTGAAATCGCCCTTGAATTTGCCCGCCAGGGTGCCGCATTGGCTATTGGATATGCCGAACGGCAGGATAAGGCTCAAGAGGTGGTGGCCGAGATTGCGGCCTTGGGAGGGCGAGCCATCGCCGTGGCTCTTGACGTTCGCCATCGGGATCAAGTTCGTGACGGTTTGGCTGACTGTGTTCGCCTGTTGGGCGGCATCGATATTCTGGTCAATAATGCTGGAATTAACGAACGCTGCACCTTTCAGGAACTCACCGACGATGGTTGGGACCGGATTATGACGGTCAACCTCAAGGGGCCATTTATCTGTTGCCAAGAAGTCTTTCCGCACCTGATCCAACGGGGCGGTGGTCGCATCGTCAATATTAGTTCCGTAGCCGGCGAATATCACGGCCCCAAGACGGTTCATTATGCGGTTTCTAAGGCTGGACTGAACAGCCTGACCAAGGTCGTGGCTCGTTACGGCGCCGAACATAATATCCTGGTCAATGCCGTGGCTCCGGGCATCATGCTGACCGATCAGACTGCTGATGAGCTGGCTTCGCCGGCGGGGGCCCGAATCGTTGAGATGACCTTACTGAAGCGGGCTGGAACCTTAGCCGATGTCGCTTCAGCCTGCGTCTTTCTGGCTTCAGATGAACAGAACTATATGACTGGGCAGGTTCTAAGCGTGAGCGGCGGCGCCGTTCTCTAGACCCCGCCCAGAATTCGGAGATTAAGACGGCATGAATGCGCGCAAACTCAAACAAAAACTACAATGCCGGGAACCCGTAATCGGAACCTGGAGCCACTTGCCCAATCCGACTGTGGTCGAAATTATCGGTGCTGCTGGTCTCGACTTTATCGTATTTGACCTGGAGCATGGTCCTCATTCTTTTGGTGATCTGCCCGCACTATATCTGGCTGCCGAAAGCCAGGGTATGGTACCGATTACCAGGGTTCCGGGGCCCGACAACAGTAATATTCTGCGGTGTCTGGATTCTGGAACCAAGGGCGTGATGGTTCCCCATGTAGAGAATGCCCAGGCCGCGGCCCGCGCCCTAGACTCCATGGTCTATGGGCCAACCTCGCGCAATCGCGGCGTGGCGACTCTGACCCGGTCTTCGCTGTTTGACGGCCGCAATGAGCGGGCCCATCTCGATGGCCAGAATGCCCTGATCACCTCGATTCTAATGGTCGAAGATGGTGGAGCGCTGGAAGACCTGGACGCGATCTGTACGCTGCCCGGCCTGGATGTTTTGTTCATCGGCATCTATGACTTATCACAAAGTCTAGGATTGCGAGGGAGTCTTGATGATCCCGGCTTTCAACGGATATTTACTGATGCTGTTCGGCGTATTACGGATCATGGCGTTACCGTCGGCTGCTATGCGGCTACGCCGGTTGCCGCTAAACGCCTGCTTGATCTTGGCATCGGATTCATCACCCTGTGCGTAGATGGTGCAATGTTGCGCCGCTCTTATGAACAGGCTTTGGCCGAACTCGCGTCTTTGACCTGAAAGTGCCAGCCAATGACCACCCCTCGTGTTTCTGTCGTTATCCGAACCAAAAATGAAGAGTCCTGGGTTGGTCATTGCCTTGATATGGTGTTCGCCCAGGATTATCCCGATTTCGAGGTGATTCTGGTCGACAACAACAGCACCGATCATACTCTTCAGGTCGTTCGGCGCTATCCCGTTAAAGCGGTCGTGACTATCGACGTCTACAAGCCCGGCCTTTCCCTCAATCTGGGGATCCGAGCCGGCAGCGGCACCTTGATCGCCTGCCTGTCATCCCACTGCATCCCGCAGCGAACAGATTGGCTATCAACTTTGGTTGCTGGCTTTGATGATCCCAGTATTGCTGGAGTTTATGGCCGTCAATTACCGTTAGCGTTTAGCGGCGCTGTCGATAAGCGGGATCTCCTAACCGTATTTGGCCTTGATCGTCGAATTCAGACGCGCGATTATTTCTTTCATAATGCCAATAGTATGATCAGACGTGATGTTTGGGAGGCTTTTCCATTCGATGAGCAGCTTACCAATATCGAAGATCGCTATTGGGGTAAGGCTGTTACCGAAGCTGATTGGCGCTTACTCTATGAACCTGAAGCTGCTGTCTATCACCATCATGGCATTAATCAAGCCAATGATGGAGAACGGGCGGGTGGTGTCTCGGCTATGCTTGACCTGTTAGAACGCGATCTGGTCACGGCGCTTCCCGACAGTCTCAAGCCTGAAAACTGTAATGTCGTCGCAGTAGCACCCGTTTTAGGAGAGCCCCGAGATCTTCAAGGAATTGATTTGCTAGCTGGCTTGCTGCGCCAACTCAAAAAAGCCGGTTATGTACGCTCAGTTTACACATTTTCAGAAAGCGATGCTGTTCGCGTCACCACCGAGCGCGCAGGAGCCCGGTTTATTCGTCGCCCTGAATCCTTGCAGTCCAGAGATCGCACATTAGGCGAAGTTTTACAGTATGCTCTCACCGAGATCGAACAAGGTGGTGATTATCCTCAGACTATCCTTTATGTCAACTATCTGTGCCCATTTCGGCCGCCGAGCCTATTTGACGAATTGGTGACAGAACAGCAATATAAAGGATTAGATACAGTTTTTCCTGGATTTCTTGATTATAATGATCATTGGGCTAATACCAATCCTGGGACATTTCGGCGTATCACTGAAAGTATTCGTCCGGGTCCAGATCAGCCAGCTTTGTATCGCTCTTTATATGGTTTAGGCTGTGCGACCAAAGCATCGGTGGTTCGTCGAGGGCAATTACTGGGAGAGCGCGTTGGCATACTCCCAATTCACGATCATATTTATACATTGCGCTGTACTGATCGGCGACCCGATCCAGGTGCGCCTTCTTCACGGGATAACCCATCGCCCGTTGGTTGGACTGCCGAGTTGTTCCTACGAGAATTTCGACCATAGATGGCCGATTCCGACTCCCTTTATCACTGGCTGTTCTCTCATACCATCGAGCCTTGATGGTGACTTCATCAAGGCTCGATGGTATGAAACGGGTTAACGCCAAACTCCACAGCCGTCGGGGCAAAAAGCGAGACGGCGATGCATCATGTTTTTTTATGGTTTGCCGGCATTACAGCTTCTCCTGAGGCCCTGGCCATTCGCTACCTCTACATGGGTAGCCGATGAGGACGGAATGAAATGCTTTATCAATACTATTATGTCCAAGACTATCTATAATCCTGATGAAATAGCTTAGGAAAATTTTGGTCTTAACCCTCAATTAGATTTAGCCAGCATCGCTCTAACCAAAATGACCAGCTATTGCCTCATCAGCATTGCGAATGCCTTGGCTACAGGGCTATTATTCACTGGCCCTGCCTCTTAGGTAATGCTGCAATCGATACCCCCCACGTCTTCCATGAACTGGCTTGAAGCACATGGAGGCTGCACATCAAAAAAGAATGGTTAACCACACTTTAATTCGAAGCAAAGTTGATGAAGATACATTCATTATCTTCGTCAAGTCAGTCTGTTCTGAAAGGAATGGTTTTCGATGAAGCCCACGATACGGCCAAATAACATTAACTTTTCGTCGGGACCGTGTGCAAAACGTCCTGGATGGTCCTTGGCTGCGTTGGAGAACGCTTTTCTTGGCCGTTCTCACCGCTCTAAAACGGGCAAAGCCAAACTCTTGGAGGTCATCGAGTTATCTCGGGTAGTGCTGGGCTTGCCAGCGGATTACCGACTAGGCATCGTTGCCGGATCCGATACCGGCGCCGTTGAGATGGCGCTGTGGTCTTTGCTGGGAACACGGCCAGTTGATGTCTTGGCTTGGGAAAGTTTTGGGAAAGAATGGGTCACAGACATCACAAAACAACTAAAAATAGAAAAAACTAGGGTATTTCAGGCAGAATACGGATATTTACCAGACCTAACACAGATTCGTTTTGATCATGACGTTGTTTTTACCTGGAATGGAACGACGTCTGGCGTTCGGATTCCCAATGGCGATTGGATCGCCGACGACCGCAAGGGTTTAACGATCTGTGACGCCACATCGGCGGCATTTGCCATGGATATTCCGTGGTCCAAAATTGATGTCGCTACATGGTCCTGGCAAAAGGTTCTCGGTGGCGAAGCCGCGCATGGTATGTTGGTCTTAAGCCCTAGAGCTGTCGAGCGTTTAGAGAGCACAACGCCCGTTTGGCCCATGCCAAAACTGTTTCGCATGACCAAGGGAGGGCGATTGGTTGAAGGAATATTTACTGGAGAAACTATCAATACACCATCGATGCTGGCGGTTGAAGATGCTCTTGATGGCCTGAAATGGGCACAAGACGTGGGGGGATTGCCCACACTGATCGCTCGTTCCGAAGCCAACCTTTCAGTTGTTACCGCGTGGCTGGCGGATACAGGATGGGCGAGTTTCCTTGCCAAAGACCCGGCGACTCGGTCTTGCACCTCCATCTGTCTGACGATCACTGATCCCGCAGTGGTTGCGCGCGGCCCGGAAGCTCAAGCGGATATTGCTAAGAAAATCACGGCTCTTTTGGAAAATGAAGGCGTTGCCAACGATATCGGCGCCTATCGGGACGCTCCTCCAGGGCTCCGTCTTTGGACGGGCGCAACGGTTGAGACCCGTGATGTTCAGGCATTATTGCCTTGGTTGGATTGGGCCTTTAAGCAAGTTTCCTGATATCGTCAGATGCACAAGAGCCTCCGCCGACCTCGAACCTCTTTTCGAGGTCGGTGCAGCCTCCAGAACAACACCAGGCGACGCCTCCACACTGCAAAGTGGCAGGGCTGCGGAAGGTGAGATCGCGAGCCAGTCGCAATAAGTCGAGATGGATCCCTTGACTTAGTGAATGGTTTTAACGAAGGTTAGCCATGGCCCTGGTATGAGAGGCGCTGGCACGGAGCGGTGTTCTCGGTATCCTATGGGTGCAATTCCGCCATCTATCTGGTTCCTCATGTAATGCCATCTCAAAACATTGAACAGGACCAGCAAATTGTCGATAATATTGCCGATCCAGATCCTCTGGCGCTGACGCTGACGCTGGAAGTTGATAATGATAATATAATAAAAAAACCAATTTCTCTTTATTTAATTATTATATGTATTTTATTTGGCATTGCGCTCTCATTAAGCGTTTTTACTGTCTTGACTATCCAATATAAACGAGAAAATAACGATCTTGAAGCAACGCAGGCCCATAATTATCGAGATTCATTACAGCAATCGCTGTCAAATACTGAAATATTATTACACGCCATTCGTAGTACTTTACACGGTGCGGCGCCACCATCGAGAAAAGACTTCGAATCCTTAACTCTGGATATTCGTCGCTTCTTCCCTGGTTTGCGCTTAGTAAGCTGGATTCCACGAATCAAGGTTCGTGATATTCCAGCCACCGAACGCATCGCCAAAGCTGAAGGGGCAACCGGCTTTCGCATCATCAATACTGATGGATCTCTTCCAACTGACAGCCAGCCTCCCGAAGATGATGTTTTTCCAATCTATTACCGAATTATCGGCATTGGATTTCGTGATCACGGGTTATCACCCCTTGGGATTAATGTCTTATCAGCACCTGGACGACGACCTGTTCTTGATCGAGCCTGCGCCAGTGGTGATATGTTGGCCACTACTTTTTCGACGACGCTCAATCAAGCTTCTGGTTGGGGTGACCTTGTCTTGTATCTTGCAGTCTACAATGCTGATCTGACCACCGTCTATCCCTATCAGGCTTGTTCCCAGTTGGTCGGGTTCATTGCTGCGGTTTTGCGTTTAGACGTCCTAATGGCGACATCCTTCCGCCCCCTGCCCCCGATTGCTGCTGATATCGTTCTGTTCGATGGCCCAACGCCTCATCAAGCCCAATTCATCGGGAGCTACCCGGCGATTCACACCCAAGATCACCCCCCTCTGCCCTCACTTTCGGCCCCTGGTATTCGAACCGAATGGCTGGAACTTGGAGGTCGGGAATTTACCTTGGCTTTTTCACCCCAATCTCGTTCCTGGTTTGAATACAGCTCACCATTAGCTTGGCTTATGTTGATTTCTAGCCTATTTTTAACGTTATCTTTGACCATTTTTCTTACAAAACAACGATCGGCAACTCTTCTTCTGACTACCGAAGTTTACCGTCGCCGACAAGTTGAGCGCAGGCTACGAGCTAGCGAATACCGATTCCGATTGGCCTTGCGAGATTCCAATGTCTCTGTTTTCAGCCAAGATCATGAACTACGCTATACCTGGATTTATAATCCACATATTGGTATAGATGCCCAAGATATGATTGGAAAACGTCATCAAGATATTTTTCCAGGTGAATTTAATCATGAAGTTGAAATCGTTAAGCAATCAGTTATTAAGACTGGTATTAGCGTTCGGCGCGAACTTCAACTTTTAATAGATAATCGTCGTTATTTTCGAGATATAAGAATAGAACCAATTTACGATCACAATCGTATTGTAATTGGAATTATTTGTGTGTCAATTGATATTACAGAATCAAAACGATTAAAAGAAGAACTTAGCCAAGCGCTAATTATAGCAGAACGCGCTAATGCTGCTAAATCACGATTTTTGGCTGCGGCTAGTCATGATTTAAGACAACCCTTTCAAGCTATGCAGCTTTATCAAGAGTTGCTTTCATTGAGATTAACAGATTCTCGACAATTGGAATTTTGTTACCAATTAGGAGAATCTATTCGTTCTGGACAAGAGCTTTTGACTGCTTTACTCGATGCCTCTGTTCTGAATGCTGGAACCATTACTCCTAAAATAACAACATTTCGCCTTCAGTCTTCCTTATCACATTTGGTCGCCGAGCTTCAGGAGCAAGCATCTAACCGTGGAATTGCACTTTTATTGGTTGAGACTTCAGCCTATATACGCAGCGATCGGGTCTTGCTAGAGCGCATATTGCGTAATTTGATCGTAAATGCTATTAAATATACTGAGGATGGTCGAATTCTCGTGGGATGTCGGCGCCGAAAAACAGGAATCGAAATTCAAGTATATGATACAGGTATTGGCATCGATACGAATAATCATAAATTAATTTTTGAGGATTTTTATCAAGTTAGCAATAGTGAACGGCGGCAAAGTCAGGGTTTAGGCTTAGGTCTGGGCATTGTTTATCGTACTGCCCATTTGCTTGGTCACCCAATGGCCATGCGCTCGGTGTTGGGGCGTGGTTCGATGTTCTCAGTCAAGGTGCCAATTGTGGAAAATTCTAACTTAGAGAGTCAATCTATTTTGGATGTTTCTTTGCTTGATTCTCTTCGATCCAAGATTATTACACCGCAGCATATTCTTATTATCGAAGATGACGAGACTCAACGATATCCAATTCGGCTTTTATTGGAAAGCGCCGGACATACCGTTATGGATGCCGCCTCTCTGGATCAAGCCCTTGAACAGATTGCTGCAACTACAGTGCTCCCAACCTTAATTATCAGTGATCTGCAACTGCCCGGCTCCTTGGACGGAATGGCTGTTATCACCAATCTTCGTCGCCAACTGCGCCCGCCGGTCCCTGCGCTTTTGATCACGGGTGATACCGACCGCGAACGGTTACACCAGGCTGCGGCTAGCGGACTCACTGTCTTGCATAAGCCGTTCACTCACGCCATCCTGCTTGAAGCTTTGTCAATGCTCCTGGCTCCTGGTTCTCATCCAGAGTCCCCAGTACCCCGTTGAGTCGCTCTGCCATGCCGTTAACACCTGTTCGGTACCATCGATGGCCACTTTTCTTTCCACTGATGACTGGAATCGTTTTTTTCTTGACGTGGTCGTGCCATCCTGCCGACAATCCTGAGGTGATGCCTTCCGACGTCTATCACGTCGTTGATGCCATCAATACTCAACTATCATTCATGCTGGCGACCAGCGGTGGCAATCCTAACAGTATCGTTGTCCGTCCTTTGCCTGCACCTCGGCAACCAAGACATGTAGTCCAAAAAGCCCGTGAAGTTATGCTTAAACTTCAACGTCTTCGAACTTTGAATGGCTTGCCAGAAACACCTTTACCGCTTTTTTCAACAACTGAAACGACTTTAGGTGATTCGAAAAAGATACTTGATCAAATTTTACATGATGTTCTTGATTTACGTCATAAATTTATCGAATCTGAATCAATAGAAAATATTATTAATATTGATAATAAAGTAACGAATTTCGTGGCTTTTACAAAAGATAAAACGCCAATGGATATTTATCTTAATCTTCAACATACCAATGACCTTCTTGACGCCTTAGGGCTTCCTAAAACTATGCCTAATGATGTCTATCGTTTGGCCGTGATGATTAATCACGACCTGGAAACCATTTTAATTGCGCGGCATCGCATACTTCCACCCACGCTTGGATCGCCAAGCCGTGGCAAGGTGCCGGACGATACCTATGCGCAAGGCTACCAAGTCCTTGATCGCTTACGCGCAAAACTCAACAATGATAAAAATCTATCCATCCGGGGCGGAATCGTTCTGCCCAATCGGCCTCAACCTCCTTTGACCCCCGGCGATGTCCTGGACCTGGAAAATAATATGCTTGCGGAACTAGGAGCGATTAAAACCAAAGTTGGCGTCACCGCTCCAACGACGATTCCACCTCTGATCCACGGAAAAACGCCATCGGACGTCTTTGACCTGATGACTCGGGCAGAAGCTTTGGTGGACGCTTTATGATAGACTGCGTTCAGCTTTTTTTCAGGAGGGGTACCCCATCCAAGACGACGCCCCTCCGTCGCCCTCCCACCAGCCCCATGACCAGGGACGTTACCGGCGATGTTTTTCATCCATCGAATGACCGCTAGAGTGAGCGAATGGATCATTCAACAGCGGACGCGGATGACGCGAATCCCGGATGTGCTGACCGCGATCATCAGGGATGGGCGTGAACACCTCATCCCTTGGCTGCTTCATATCCTTAGCCAAGCTGAAGGACTGGCGCGAACCCATTGGCCGATGCTCCGAGAGCAGGTTACGACGGTTCTTCGTCCTGAAAAACTAAGGGCGCGGGCGAAACATATTCGAAGGTGGATGAAAGAACATGATACTGTTCCCCCGCAGGTGGTAACTAAAAGTCGGGAACGCCTCATGGAACGCCTTCAGCGCAAGGAGCAACGCGCCATGGAGAGGGAACAACACTTAGAAGAAATTGCAAAAAAGCGCGAGAAAAAAGAGCTGGAAGAACGCCAAACTTATTCAGTATATTTTGAATAATACCAACGATACTACCAAACTTTGATACTTTGATGCTGACTCCCCCAAGGCTTACCCCTAGATGCCGAGTGAGCGTATCCGTGCCCTCGGTTCGCCTGCGTGTGGGCGCGTGGGGCCGCAGTTGCGGCCTGAGGGATTGTCGCGGCTTGCCGGCATCACGCCTCGGCAGTTCTTTCTTGACCAGAATCTGGCATATATTGTAATGATCCGTCACGTTTATTGGTCGGCATGATAATTTTATGTCCGCCGCCGATAGCCTTGCAAAAAGCCAGCCCCGGAGGACCATCCTTGAAGCTGCCCATCAATTTCTATAAGCCCCTCGCTATTGGCGCCCCCCAGCCATTACGCGAGCTGCCGGTGCGGTTGGAGCGCATGCTGCATTTCTTCCCGCCCCACCTGGAAAAAATGCGAGCCAAGCTGCCAGAAATCGCGCGCCAAGTTGATGTGGTGGTCGGCAATCTTGAAGATGCGATTCCTGCCGACGCCAAAGAGGCGGCTCGCGCCGGTTTCATCGAAGCCGCAGCCAAGACCGACTTTGGCCAAACTGGCCTTTGGGTTCGAATCAACGCCCTGAACAGCCCATGGGTTCTAGACGATCTGATTCAGATCGTTGGCACGGTTGGCCATAAGCTAGATGTGATTATGCTTCCCAAGGTTGAAGGTTCTTGGGATATTCACTATCTTGACCAAATGTTAGCCCAACTGGAAGCCCGCCATAGCATTACCAAGCCGATCCTGATACATGCCATTCTAGAAACGGCTCAAGGGGTCAATAATGTAAAAGAGATCGCTGCCGCTAGCCCGCGCATGCACGGCATGAGCCTAGGGCCAGCCGATCTTGCGGCTTCGCGGGGCATGAAGACGACTCGCGTTGGTGGTGGGCATCCCTTCTACGGCGTGTTGGCCGATGCTGGGGCCGAAGGTAACGCCGGACGAGCTTTTTTTCAGCAAGACTTATGGCACTATACCATCGGGCGAATGGTTGATGCCTGCATGGCTGCTGGAATCAAAGCGTTCTACGGACCGTTCGGTGATTTCCAAGATGAGGCTGCATGCGAAGCGCAGTTCCGCAATGCCTTCCTCCAAGGCTGCGTCGGGACTTGGTCCCTACACCCGAGCCAAATCACTATCGCCAAAAGAGTATTTAGCCCGGACGTAGCCGAAATAAAATTTGCCAAACGCATCCTCGACGCCATGCCCGACGGCACCGGCGCAGTGATGATCGATGGCCGAATGCAGGACGACGCCACCTGGAAACAGGCCAAGGTCATGGTCGACTTGGCCCGACTGGTGGCTACCAAAGACCCTGATCTTGCCGAGCGGTACGGACTATAAAACAGGCTTCACCGTTACGATGCCGCCTTCATAACGCACCCCAGCGGGATTCCAAGAGGGATTGCCCCCCTTGGAATCTTCTGGGTCTCCGCTTATTTCTCGCCCTTGGCCGGATCCAGCATACGGTGCATGTGGACAATGAAATACCGCATATGGGCATTATCCACAGTGGCGCCAGTGACGCCGCGCCATGCCTTCAACGCTTCGGCATAGTTCGGGTAAATCCCGACTACATGCAGTTTTGAGGGATCGACAAACTCGGTGGATTCCGGCGACTTGAGTTCGCCGCCAAACACCAAATGCAATAGCTGCTTGTTTTCCATGGGAATTCCCGTCAAAGGCTAAAATCTGGAGCGCGTCACCCGCACCCCCACGACCTCCGGAAGCGTCTTGCTTCCGGCTCTCAGGCACCGCTCGCCACCAGCTTGTCGTAGGCCGGCAGCGTCAAAAATTCAACGAAGCTTTCCGATTCCACCAGTTCTCGGAACAGGTCCGCAGCGTCGCCGAATCGGCCAAGCCGATAGCGCTCGGCCCCAACCCGCAAACGCCAAGCATCCAACTCAGCCCAAATGACCTCTCGCACCAAAGCCCGCGTCACGACCTGTCCGTCGTCCAACTCGCAGCCGTGATGCAGCCATTGCCAAACCTGGGCACGAGAGATTTCGGCGGTGGCGGCATCCTCCATCATGTTGAACAGCGGCACGCACCCCATGCCCCGCAACCAGGACTCCAGATAGCCGATTCCAACCGCGATATTGTGGCTGAGTCCAGCCCCGGTTCGGAGGCCGGCTGGAACTTGCAGCAAGTCAGCGGCAGCAATCTCTACTTTTTCTGCTTTGCGGTCAATTTGGTTGGGGCCAGGCATCAGGCGATCAAAGACCTCCTGAGCCACCGGCACCAACGTCGGATGGGCGACCCAGGTTCCATCATGCCCTTTGGTTACTTCGCGTTCCTTATCGACTCGAACCTGAGCCAGGGCCTCTTGATTGGCGGCCTCGTCGTCTTTGACCGGGATGAAAGCCGCCATACCGCCGATGGCGTGAGTTCGCCGCCGATGGCAGGTTTCGATCACCAACCGGCTATAAGCATCAAGAAAAGGTGTCACCATGGAAAGATTGCCACGATCAGGCAATAGTGCCGTCGCATCCGCGTGCCGAGTCTTGATAAAACTGAAAATGTAATCCCATCGACCACAGTTCAATCCGACGACGTGATCCCGTAATTCATACAGAATCTCATCCATCTCAAAGGCCGCTGGCAGCGTCTCGATCAGTACCGTGGCTTTGATGGTTCCAGTGGCCAAACCGAACGCTTGCTCCAGCACCAAAAAAATTTCGCGCCACAGCCGCGCTTCGTAATGAGATTCGATTTTTGGCAGGTAAAAATAGGGTGCGGTGCCCCGCTCTCGTAAGGCCAACACGTTGTGATAGAAAAACAACGCCAGATCAAACAGACAGGCCGAAATCGGCTGGCCCTCCATCAGAACATGACGCTCGGGCAGATGCCACCCCCGAGGCCGCACCATCAGCACCGCCGGATCATCACAAAGCCGGTAATGTCGGCCCGTATCAGGATCGTCGTAGGTGATGACGCGACGCACCGCATCCCGCAAGTTGATCTGCCCTTGAATCAAAACATCCCAGGTCGGAGCATTGGCGTCTTCGAAATCCGCCATAAACACCTTGGCCCCGGAATTAAGGGCATTGATAACGGTCTTACGATCGGTTGGCCCGGTGATTTCCACCCGTCGATCCCGCAGATCAGCAGGCGGGGGGGCGACGGTCCAATGACCTTGCCGCACGCCAACCGTTTCCGGCAGAAAGCCCAAGGGGCGACCGGCATCGGTTAAAACCAGGCGCCGACGACGGACATCCAAGAGACGCTGACGCTCGTCGTCAAATCGCCGCTCGAGTTCAACCACCAGATCCAACGCATCGGGCGTAAGGACCACCTCATAGCCCGGCTGAATCGGCGCCAGGATGGTCAGGCCGGAAATGATTGTGCCGGTCATAGTCTCTCCTTGGCGACACGACAACCGCCGCCCGGTGTCCATACCACACGACACCGTATTACGTAACGCCGTTGGTGTCGTGATCCACAAAAATTCCCATCAACGCCGCACCAACGGCCCCAACCCCTCATATATCCCATGTTCCAGGCGATCATCCAGATCGTTCATCATCTCTCGGACCTGGGTATTCCAAACCTCTTCCCGACCGGCCAGCGAGATATCCTCGGGCACGGTGTTCGAATGACTGGCCGCCGCCTGGGCGTATCCCGCCGTCAAACGATCGGGTGCCTGGGCCACAATTTTAACTTCAATGCGACCGTCATATCGCTGACTCTGGTCGGTGGTGAAAAGACCCTTCACCCCCTCTGTGCGAGGCAGCTCGACCTCGACGATGCTGGCATCCTTGATAATCACCTCAACCGAACCGCGACGACCAACCGCGCGCAGCCGATCAGCGACCCAACGCCGCACGGCCAACCGGGGCGGGGTTGGCGCCAAATGGTCCACATGGGGGCGGGCCATCGGCGATTGATATTCTTCGACAATCTGGATCGAGGCGACATCCAGGGCAATCACCCCGCGTCCCGAAAAATTCAGCGGAGGAATTCTCTCCGGCGGCGGTGTAGCGCACCCAGCGACAACCACCAGCAACGCCAAGCGCCACATCCGTATCCCTCGGACCCAATTCCGCATCACCGCCCCATTCCTTCAGCTATCACAAGTCGAGATCACAAACGAATCGGATCACATGGTCATCCCCGTCCCGTTCGGGCGCCATCCCGATCCCGAGTTGACCACGCCCCACCAAACGAGTCGAATCCCGTCGAACCAGAATCGGCGGCTCATCGCCGGTTCGAATGAAGGTTCCGTTCGAACTGTGATCGGTGAGCATGAAACTCTCCCGACTGAACTCAATCGCGCCATGCTGCCGTGAGGCTTGGCGTGATAAAATCATAATATCGCTGGTTTCGCTACGACCAATAGTTAGTTTGGGATGAACCAAGTCAACTACAAACTCACGACCCAAATATGTCAGCTTAAGAGTCAGTAAAGCTTCCTTAATCATTTGGGCAGCAGAAAAACCGATGATCGTACTATCAACACTATCTTCGGTTCCACCTTGTTTTCGCAGTCTATAAATCCGTGTTGGAACAGTCTTACCTTTAACCGTCGTGGTATCTACCAAAGCCATACGACCGCGCAAAGACTCGGGAACTTGACGCGCAATCTCGTCTGTTAATAATATTTCTTGAGGGCTGGCTAAATTTTGAATCCGGGCTGCGACATTGACGGCATCGCCGAAAACATCCCCGTCGGCGTCTACGGCACTGCCATAATGCAATCCGACCCGGACATGGACACCGCCCACTTGGGCCGCCGCCAGCGAAGCCGACGCTACGGTTTCGACCACGGCCTCGGCGGTGATGCAGGCGCCAACGGGGTCAGGAAAAGCGCACATCAAGCCGTCGCCGAGGCTTTTGACCACGCGACCGCCTCCCTCGACCACCACCGACTCGAGCCGTCGCAGAATCCCCTGAATGATCTGCGTAGCGCGGACATTGCCCACCGTCTCATAGAGACGCGTGCTGTCACAAACGTCGGCGAACAGAATAGCTAGGTCGATTTCCATGGAGATGCTTAACCTGCCCCTCGCCTCGACGCCACCGGAACCAACCGAAAACCGGCTTCCGACCGTCGTCGCCATATCGGCGCTTGCCCCTGCTGGGGAGCATAGCACACTCCTCTTGCCGTAACCATCCGGCAGGGCGACAGCGTTTTAAAAACAGGAGCTTTGCCTCTGGCGCTTGGTGGGATGAAGAGTTAGTATCCGAATACTCAGAACTCACGAAGCCGGCAAGAATTTCTCACTAAAAACCCGATCCCCACTGATTCCAAACTGGCGAGCGAGGCTGTCCGTCGCATCCACCAGACCGGGGGGGCCGCAGACATACAGTTCTGGGGAGGACAGGTTTCCGGCCTCGAAATCTTGCTTCAAGGCCTCAATCGGCGAACCGACAAAGCCATTCCAGTCGCCTTCAGGACGCCAGACGCACAGCGTGATCCGTAGATTCGGCATTTCTACCGCCAAACGCTCCAAATCCGGCCGCGAAAACATTTCGGCCTCGCGATTGACGCCAAAATAAAGGTGAGCCTGATGGGGCTCCTGCCAGTCGGCCATCCGACGCAGCATCGACAGCAACGGGGCCAAGCCTGTTCCACCGCCCACAAAGACTCGGGGACGTGAACTGCCTTGATTCAAAACAAAACAGCCAAACGGCCCGCGCACCTGAAGCTGACCGCCCGGTTTGGCATCGCTCGATAGCCAAGAGGAAAACTGACCACCCGGCTGAAGCCGAATCAGGAATTCGAGCTGCCCATCCCAATTGGGCGTATTGGCCAACGAATATGCGCGGGTCACGCCGGTTTCCGGCACCTTCAATTCCATATATTGACCGGGTTCGAATTCGACTCCGGTTCCCAACCGTTCATCCGGTACCAGGGTCAAAGCCAACCTAAGGGTTTTCTCGCCAATTTCGACCACATCGGTAATGTTGGCCAAACGCGGCACCGCGTTTTCGGTTGCGATCCGGGTCGACTCGTAGGGCAGAACCAAAGACAAAGAGCCGCGCGGAAATGTTCGGCACAACAGCACCTCGCGACGAGCTGCCGCGTCCTCGGGCAAAGCGCCAGGGCTGTATGCGCCCAGATCATAGGCGCCGTCTTCGCAGGTCGCCCGGCAGGTTCCGCAGGCCCCTGCCCGACACTGAACCGGCAAAAAGATATGAGCGTTGGCCGCAGCCGCCACGATGTCTTCGGTGGCGGCGCACTCAAAAACAAAATCCTGTCCGTCCTTGGTCGCAAGACGAATGGTGTGCGTGTCGGTCATGGGGCGAGCATCATTCATGGCAGAAATGGCGGAAAAAAAGGGGCGGGTCGCATGGGCCCGCCCCCTTCAGTTTTAAGGCCTAAGCAGCCTGACGTAAGGACGCGGCGATGTCTGCCGTTGGCGTCGTGATCGGCTTTACAGCGAACCGCGCAACCACTTGTTCCAACAGTGCCGGGGTTAGGAACGCCGGCAGGCTCGGCCCCAGGCGGATGTCACGGATACCAAGCGCCAACAAAGTCAGCAGCACCGCCACAGCTTTTTGCTCGAACCACGAAACCACCAGAGACAAAGGCAGATCATTGACACCACAGCCAAACGCTTCGGCTAAGGCGCTGGCGATTTTGATTGCCGAATAGGTGTCATTGCATTGGCCGATATCGAGCAACCGAGGGATGCCGCCGATATCACCAAAATCATGCTGGTTGAACCGATATTTTGCACAGCCCAGAGTAAGAACAACGCCATCGCTGGGAACCTGTTCGGCAAATTCAGTATAATAATTCCGTCCAGGCGCGGCACCATCACACCCGCCGATCAGGAAGAAATGGCTGATCGCACCACTCTTAACGGCATCAATCACGGCACCGGCAACCCCCAATACGGCATCCCGGCCAAAACCAACGGTAATGGTTTTTTCTGGAACGTCGTTGATAAAGCCTGGCAAGGCTAATGCAGCCTGAATCACGGGCGAAAAATCACCATTGGCGATATGGCGAATCCCCGGCCAGCCCACCGGACCCGACGTGAAAATTCGCTGACGGTAACGGGGCGCCGGCTCAATCAGGCAATTAGAGGTGATGACGATCGGCCCCGGAAAATCGGCAAACTCGGTTATCTGATTCTGCCAAGCCGAGCCATAATTGCCCACTAGATGCGGGTAAGCTTTCAATTTTGGATAGGCGTGGGCCGGCAGAACTTCGCCATGGGTATAAACATTGATTCCTTTGTCCTTGGTCTGCTCCAAGATCAACGACAGATCCTTCAGATCATGGCCGCTGACCAGGATCGCCTTACCCTTAACCGGCGTGACCCGCACGGAGGTCGGCTGCTGGGCACCAAAATTTCCGGTATTGGCAGCATCCAGAACTTCCATCACGGTTAAATTTAATCGGCCAACCGCCATGGATTGTTCCAACAATCCTTCGAGATCGACTGGATCACTGGCTAGAAAATCCAATAAATCTTCAAGACCGGCGTAGATTTCATCTTTTTCGTAGCCCAGAACATGCGCATGATGAGCGTAGGCTGCAACCCCCTTGATGCCATACAGAACCATTGACCGCAGGCCAATGACATCATCACCAACCCGGTCACGATCACTGGTGATGGCGGCAACACTCGCCTGAGCCACCAAGCCATCCATATCCGCCACGGGCTGCCAAGCCGCCGGGCCGAACAATGTCTCGGGGGTTACGCCCTGAGCACTAGCCGCAGCTTCATAGGCTGCCTTGACCCGATCGCGCACTTGGGCCGCTTCCTGAAGCAGCGAGACGAATCGGGCTGGATTGAAGTTGACATTGGTCAGGGTGGTGAACAGCGCGTACAGCACAAAACCGCCAGCCTCACGATCAGGAACCCCTAGTGCTCGCGCCCGTCGAGCATACTGACCGATGCCTTTAACGGCATACACCAACAAATCTTGCAAATCGGCGGTCACGGTATCTTTGCCGCACATGCCTTTGGCGTCAGAGCATCCGGCTACACTTGACGACCGATCGGTTTGTTCACATTGATAGCAAAACATGGGTGACCCTTGTGGTTCGAGGCGTTCTCGGTACCCATTCAAGACCAAGGACGTTCCGCTCTCCTTGACGTTGGTCAAGGCACAGCGAATATCCTGCAATTGGGGTTTGTGATATCAGCGAACCTTGACGGTGTGAAAAAAGTCTCCTTGTTCGGAACCTTGCTTCCTTTATGGTGTCGGGTCGGTCGTAATATGCGCTAAAATCCCCTGGGGGAGGCTGGCGACCAGAATCAGCCCCGCGATGGAGTGACGATTCATGAGCAACCGCAAAAAACTCTCCGACGTTATGAACGCTAAGAAGTTTGTGGCTCTTCCGGAAGATGCTACGGCTGCCGCCGCCGCCAAAAAAATGTTGGAGCGCCAAGTCGGCGCCGTGGTGGTCATGAAGGGTGAAGCCATGGTTGGCATCGTCACCGAACGCGACTTCAATTTCAGGCTGGTGGCTGCCGGGTTGGACCCCACAACAACCAAACTCACTGAAATCATGACACCCAATCCCAAGACTTTTTCTCCGGACACACCTGTTATGACCGCCTTAGAAACCATGCAAAAACGGGCCTACCGCCACGTGCCGATTGAACAGGACGGACGTGTTATCGGTATTGTTTCTTTGCGAGACATTTTCTTGGAAGTTAAGCGGGCCTTAGAGTCTGACATTGAAAACAGTGATCAATTTATTGTTGGCTCTGGAACCACTCACTAAACTAAACTGAAGATTACACTTTATTATTAGTCAAATTAAGAACGGCATTCGGCTAATTTGCAGTAATTTTAATTGACTGCAATGGTGGTCCGAATGCCGGTAATGAGGATTATGATGCCGCTATGGTTCGGCCAAAACTTCAGCCTTCGCGATAACATCGTCATTTTTGCCTGTGGTATGATGACGCTGGCTATTTTTTGTTTTGATCTGGAAACTCCTGCCGATGACGTATCGATTGGCTTTGTTTATGATAGCGTAATTTTTCTTACGTTTCTGATTCGCCAGGGCAATTTTCATTTTTTCTATGCCACGATTGCGACCATCTTAATTTTAATGGGGTGCTTTTTTCCACTCCCCGAATGGAATGAAGCCCCAGTCTTTTTCGCCAATCGTTCTCTGGCGATCCTATCCGTTTGGTTAATTGCCTATCTGGTTCATTATAGAACCAAAGCCGAGGCCGCTTTGCTTAAGTCTCTTGAGACCAGCCAATTAGCCTCACACTCAAAATCTCAATTTCTGGCATCTATGAGTCATGAATTGCGCTCACCTCTAACCGGCATTCTTGGATTTTCTGAAATTATCAAAAGTGAAATGCTGGGTACAATCACAAACAGACGATATGTCGAGTATGCTGGTTATATTCACCAGAGCGGAGAGCATATGCTCTCTTTAATTAATGATATTCTTGATATTGCTAAAATTGAAGCCGGTCGTATGGAGCTGGATCAAGAGCTTATTAATGTTCAAACATTACTTGAATATATTACAGACCTTAGCTCGAACCGAGTTTCTGAAAAAGGACTGACTCTGAGCGTAGATGGTGCAGAATCGTTACAACTTCATGCTGATGTCCGTGCAGTTAAACAAATGGCTTTCAATCTACTCTCGAATGCAATCAAATTTACGCCAACCGGCGGCCACATCGCCGTGACGGCGGCGGCTGCTGTAGATGGTGGAATAATCCTGGCTTTTCAGGATACTGGTATCGGCATGTCACAAGAAACGATCGGTCGGCTGATGCGCCCCTTCGAACAAGCTGACAATCGATTCGCCGTCACCGAAAAGGGCAGCGGCCTCGGTCTGTCCCTGGTTAAGGGTCTGATGGAACTCCATCACGGACAACTCACCATTGAGAGCGCGGTTGGCCAAGGATCAACCTTTACTCTTCATTTTCCGCCCTTGCCTGCCCCATGACGGAACCTCCGGTGACTAGGGCTGTTCCCAGTCACCGGCCCCGCAAAACCACTGGAATCCAGTCAACGGACTTGAAAGTGGTCAGCCGCAGTGGCTTGAAGGAATTGTTGGAACTGTTGGGGCTTGAAGCAGAAGCTCAGACATATTCAGGTTAATTGTTACCAAGCGGGATATTAAATCTTCATCGACTTCGCGTTGGAGTAACTGGGCCGACTTAACCATGAATTCTGAAGCTTGTATTAAAAAATTCTTCGTCTCTTCGGCAATCTCTTGGTCTGTGCCCAACAACAGGTTCTTAAAATAGAGCCAAAGAGCAACATTATCGTCAAGAACCTGTATCAGTAGATCCTTATCCGAGAGGTTTTGTTTGGCCGTATCGATACGGACGGCGGCTTCGAGAAACGGAAATGCAACCTGTTCTTGCGGCGAAAGACTGTCGGACATCTCATAACCCTCTTGTTCTGTGCGGATGATTGAGCGCGCGCCTACACAAAAAACCCAGATAGCGACGGCGATGACGTACCCCCCACGACCAAGCCGTAGCCCTGACCGCACAGGCACACGCTCACCGGCGGACGACCGCGACGAACCGAGTGACCGCAACCGTCACCTCATCTTCGATCTTAAACTTCGTGACGGACACAATCAAGCGGGTACCCATAATTATAATGACTCCAATTTAATTTAGAATCATTATGGGCAAAAATAGAATTTTCACAAATCGCACACACCATCCTCACTGTTACAGGTTTAACTTCATTAAATAATATTATCTGCAATGATCTACAATCGTTATGAAACAATATTTTTACATCATTTATTAACATAAAAAGGCACGACGAATATTATTTAATAAATTAAGAAACTCCAAAACTACGGATAAAGACTGTGACCACAGTTTGAACATAACAGTCACGTTGCGCTGCATCTGGAGCTTTATCATCCAACAACAAGCAACGCAAATGAGCATGACCGCGAATCATGCCCCAAAACAACTCGGCAGCAATGGTTGGCTCGGTGATCGTTAGCTCTCCCCGATCTCTAGCGGCCTGCAAATAAGCCGAAATAGCCCCCAGAGTCCGAGCGGGGCCAGCATGGTAAAAAGCGCGTCCTAGTTCAGGAAAACGGGGAGATTCAGCGACGACGACACGGTAGACTCCTAAGGCTGCTGGCGATAATAGCAAGTCTAGCAAGGTCCGACCAATTTTCAACAATCCTTCATGAACAGGTAAACCATCTACGTTATTGCAGACCACCATCGGCACGGCACGAGCGCACTCAGCCGCCACAATGGCTGAAAACAGCTCTGCTTTGTTGGTAAAATAAGCGTAGAGCGTAGCCTTGGACACCCCGGCAGCCCGTGCCACGGCGTCCATACTGGTTGCACCGTAACCGCCTTCCAGGAACAACCGTCCTGCGGCTTCTAAAATTTGGGTGGTTTTGGATGGCGATGCTATCGCTGCCGTCGCCGGTATGACAAACGGTTCAGATGATGCCATTGAACACCTCACAGCATAATTTGGGGAGAAGCGGAAACACGCCCCTAAAACTAAACTAAACGGTTTAGTTCAACTTGACAAGTCAAGCGCCACCCCCCACCCTCACTCGAACGGCAAAACTGAACCGTTCAGTTTTGCCGCAGGGGATGGGGGGGGCGGTATGGCCAAAGGACGGCGCGCGTGGGTGTGGGGCTTCGCTGTAATAGCCATTTTGGGCGGCGGCGGAACGTCTGGGTGGTTTTGGTGGACCGATTGGCGATTCATCGAATCCACTGATGACGCTTACATCCAGGCCGACATCTCGTTGATCAGCGCCAAGGTGGTTGGCTATGTCCGAGATTTGCGCGTAACCGATAATCAAGCGGTCCAGGCGGGGGATATCCTCGTTATTCTTGATGACCAGGATTACCGGGCTCATGTAGATCAGGCGACGGCAACAGTGGAATCCCAACAAGCTGCCTTGGTCAGTAACAGCGCCCGATTGGAGCTTCAAAATGCAATGATTGCCCAGGCCGAAGCTTCTGTTGCGGCGGCCTTGGCCGAACAGCACCGAGCCGACTTGGAATTGGAACGGGTCCGTTCTTTGAGTACCGGCGCTTGGGCCACGCGCGAACGACTGGAAACAACCGAAGCCGATCAAGCCAAAGCCGTTGCCGCTTTAGCAAAGGCACGAGCCGCGCTTGTGGCTGAACGAAATCAGGTTGCGGTGCTTCAGGCTTCTCGTCATGAAATCGATGCTCAATTGCACCAAGCAGCAGCCCAATTGGCTTTGGCTCAAGTCGATCTGGATAACACTGTGATTCGCTCTCCGGTGGCTGGCGTTATCGGCAATCGCAGCGTTCAGCTCGGCCTTTTGGCTCGCCCTGGCGTTCAATTGATGGCCATTGTCCCTCTTGATACCCTTCATGTTGACGCCAATTTCAAAGAAACCCAGTTACGGCGAATGCGCCCCAAACAACCTGTTAAAATCTGGGTAGATGCTTTCCCCAACCATCCTTTAATGGCACAAATCGATAGTCTTTCGCCGGCCAGTGGTTCGCGGTTCAGCCTGCTACCGCCGGAAAATGCCACGGGCAATTTCACCAAAATTGTTCAACGGGTTCCGGTTCGAATCAACCTGCCGAGCGGGACACCCTTAAGCGGGCTGTTGCGTCCAGGTCTATCGGTGGTGGTTTCGGTTGATACCAAAGGAGGAACGCCATGAGCGCATCAACGGCGCCTCAATCACCGGCACATCACCCCCCCGTCAAGCATGTTGGGGTGCGCGAATGGGCCGGGTTTATGGTCATGGTCGTTGGGATGTTCATGGCCATCCTGGATATTCAAATTGTCTCCAGTTCACTCTCTGAAATTCAGGCTGGTCTTTCCGCAAGCTCTGATGAAATTAGTTGGGTTCAAACATCATACCTCATTGCAGAAGTGATTATGATCCCATTGTCGGGATTTTTATCACGCCTCTTATCAACAAGAGTTCTTTTTACTTTGTCAGCAGCCGGATTTACTCTTATGAGTCTGGCTTGCTCGTTTGCTGACTCCATGGGTAGCATGGTATTTTTCCGGGCACTCCAGGGTTTTATTGGAGGCGCCATGATCCCCACGGTCTTTGCCACCAGCTTCATGATTTTTCCTATGGATAAACGGCCAGTCGTGTCGGTCATGATTGGATTGGTGGCAACTATGGCGCCCACTCTTGGCCCCACTCTGGGCGGTTGGATTACCGATAATTTCTCATGGCATTGGCTGTTCTTAATTAATGTCGCCCCTGGTTTATTCGTTACCATTGCAGTGTGGTTGCTCGTCAATGTTGATAAAGGAGATCGGACTCTTGCTAAAGGTTTTGATTGGATTGGTTTGCTTTTAATGGCTTTATTTTTGGGTGGGCTTGAGTATGTGGTCGAACAAGGGCCGCACAATGATTGGTTTTCCGATGATAGTATTTTTACGTTTGCGATTATTAGTGCAATATCATCATTATTATTTACTTGGAGAGTTTTAGTGGCGGTCAATCCAATTGTCGAGCTACGAGCATTTACCAATAGAAATTTTGCTCTTGGTAGTTTCTATAGCTTTATTCTTGGTATTGGACTTTATGGATCTGTTTATATTTTACCGCTTTTTTTATCGCAAGTCAGGAATCTAGATGCTTTTCAAATTGGTGAGATTATGTTTGTTACAGGCGCATTCCAATTTATGTCTGCACCTATTGCCGGGGCTTTATCAAAGCATGTCGATTTACGTATTGTGATGTTTTTTGGGCTAAGTTTATTTGCTTTAGGGTTATGGGAAAATTCTCTTTTGACTGCGGACTCTGATTTTAATGAACTACTATTGCCTCAGGCATTGCGAGGATTTTCATTAATGTTATGTTTTATTCCAATCAATACATTAGCTTTAGGCTTATTGCCGCCAGATAAGCTTAAAAATGCCAGTGGCCTTTATAATTTAATGCGGAATCTTGGTGGTGCCATTGGCATGGCTTGGATTAATACGATGATTCAAGATCGCGCAACTCTCCATCTTGATCGCTTGGGCGATCAAATTAATCTATCCAGACCTGAAGTGCAACTTTTTATCGATAATTTAAGCGCCCATTTTGATGGCTTGGTTGCCAATGCTCCCGATAGCGCCGCGATGGCTGTTATCATGCGAATAGTGACACGAGAAGTTGAGGTTCTGACTTACAGCGATTGCCTTCAGGCCATGGCCGGCGTTTTTGCCTTCGGGGTTCTGTGCATGCCCCTTCTGCGGCGCCCGGCCCAGCGATAGTTCGGAGAGACAAAGCACGGGCCCTTTTTTGCCAAAGGCTACTGCCTCCTTTATGCGTTCGTGCTATAGAGCCGTTGTCGATCATTTGTTGGACGAATGGCTTTATGGCGAGACGGCCTCAAACCCGATCCTACACCCGTGCCGAAGTCAAAGAGTTACTCGGCGCCCTGGAACGTCAGTGCCGTGAAGCCATGGTGCTGGCCAAAACTGCGGAAATTGAAGCCGGAAAGCACAGCTTCGGCGCTTATCGCAGCTTTCGGGACAAAGTGGGTGAATTCCAAGCCCTCGTTATCTTGATTGAAGGCCGATTGAAGAACGTCCAAGGCACCCGAATCGACGATCTGCGCCAAGAATTCGAGCAATTGGATATGATGATGCTGTCCGTGTTGGTGCGGGCGAGTATGCGCTTTTTCTTTGTGCTCTCGGCCAATCCAATCTTACCGTTAGGCGCTCGAGAGGTTTTTGTGACTGAACTGCGAAGCCTTCACGATGCCCATGAAAAATTGATGCGTCCAGCTTATGCTGAAAAAATCGCCGGGCATCTTGAAAAAGATTTAGAGACGGCTTCCTTAATTTTAGAAGAAATTATTGAGAAAGCACCAACCATGCTAAATTTTGCCCGCCCCACTTAAGATTTTTCTGTTGTTATTTTATAAAAGTCGGTAATTGAAAAGACTGTATGTAAACAACAAGGCTGTTCGCGCCAGCACCGTTTTATCTCTAAAAGCTGTCCTGGAATTCTTTAAAAACCGAGGGAGCGTTACATGTTTATGCGCAAGTACGCCGAGTTATTCCAGAAAACACCACGGTCAATCCGGGTTGCTACAAGTTTTATACTGTTGGTCATGGCCTCCACTCAACCGAATCAGGCTAACGCCCAAAGCATTACGCCATCTCACGTGTTCCAGGTTATCGAGAACATTAATGCTGAACTGGCAGCCATGCATGAAGCGAATTCATCTCAACCTTCGGTCGATCAAAACGCACCGACTTTAACACCGCGCGCCCCCCGCCATGTGGTCCAAAAGGCTCGTGAAGTCCTTCTGAAGGTTGAATTGCTACGGACACTCAACGGATTGCCCGAGCACCCGGTGCCGCCCTTCCCGGTTGCGGAAATCACTCCCGGCCATGTGAAAGTGTTGGTTGATCAGGCGTTGGCCGACTTGCTGGACCTTCGGGCGAAATTTAACGTCACTAAGCCTGTCTCGGCGGTACCATTGGTCATGGGAAAAACCCCGACCGATAACTACGCCGATCTGCAAAAGGCTAGCGAGTCTTTGGACGGACTGGGAATCCCCAAAATCGTCCCCAACGATGTCTACCGACTGGCATTGGTGATGGTCGATGACCTGGAGAAAATTCGCGCGGCTCGCGGTAAAACCGACGTGATAGAGGCCCCAACTGGTGCAACCGGCAAAAAGCCGCTCGACACCTATAATCAAGCCTTTGCGGTCCTAGAGCAGCTTAAGAGCAAAATCGAAGCGGATCCGTCGATTAAATTGGCAGGCGGGATCGTGTTGCCGAATCGACGAACAGGGGCGATTATCCCCGCCCACGTCGCCGACCTTGAAAATAATCTATTGGCGGAATTGGGTTCTCTTAAGTTTGCGTTTGGTGTTACCAGCCCAAGCCTGCTCCCGCCCGAACCCCAGGGTAAAAATCCTTCTGATACTTACGATATTCTGACCAAAGCCTTGGCCCTGGCCACCAGCTTGTAATCTCAAAGGCCCGAATCGTCCTGACCCGATTCGGGCCTTTGTTATGTTTTGATGCCCATAGTGGAGATAGAATAACGATGGCCAATACGCAACGCGCCCAAGGACTCGGCATCGGTATCGGTATCAAAGTTATTGCCGTCGCGGTAACGCCGTTGATCATTTTAGGATTCGTGAGTCTATTTAATTTGAATAGTATATCTGATTTATTCAAAAGTACGTCTGATATTCGAGATCAACTTTCGGAGAAAATAAATGCTGTTGGACAGGCTAATGCCGATATTCAAGGCGATATTATGGACATTATTCTAGCCACTAATGCTGTGATGGAAAGCCATCAAGCTTCTATTTTAGCCGAAGACCCAGAAGGTGCAGCAAAAACACTGGCTGCGCGGGAGAAAATTCGTATCAATCTAGGGCAGTTTTCCAGCCATTTGGAGGCCTTAAAAGTTGCATTACTTGCCGGTGGATTTATTTCAGAAAGCCAAACCAACACGACTACAGGAATCCAAGCTGATGATGGATCATTGATTACATCCAGCACTAAAATTTTTAATATTATGGTCCGCTCAGGACAAAGCTTGGCTAATGTTTATAAATTATTTAGTACCGCGAATGACGCGACCATTCAATTAATTCGAAAATCACAATTCACCGAGGCCACGTCTAATTATATCTATGAGGAATTAGAGCGCATTCATGCTTTCAATGAAGCCTTGAAAAAAACTTCGGTTGCAGCCTCAGATCTCGCTGATAAGGTTCTGAAAAAGCAGAAAGCTGATAAAGCTCAACTGACTCGCCATACTTTTCAAGCCATTACAGAAATGCTGCATCAAACTTATCTTATTTTGGCGGTTGGCCTCTTGGGCTTGATTGCACTGGCTCTTTGGTTTGCGGTTGCGGGCTTGGCCCGCCCTTTGCGCCGCATGATCTATGCCATGCAAAAGCTTGCCGGTGGAGATTTGGAAGCCGATGTGCCGGTGCTCAAGCGCGGTGATGAGATCGGTTTGATGGCCGAAGCCTTAGTCGTTTTTAAAGACAATGCCTTGGAAGGGCGCCGCCTAACTTTGGCACAGGAGCAAGGGCGTATTGAGAATCAACGACGTATGGAACAGGCCGTGCGCGAACGCGAACACGAGGTCGGCCAAGAAATCTCTGATTTAGTCGAATCTTTTATTGCTGGTGATCTATCCCGGCGGATGAACACAGAAGGCCGCGACGGAATTTTGTTATCTATGAGTCAACATATCAATCGGTTGGCTGAAACCGTGGAAGCGATTATTGGTGACTTGACGATCATGGCAACGGCATTGGCGAATGGTGATCTGACCCAACGCATCGATCAGAATTACCAGGGTGCCTATCAAAAATTAAAAAATGAGTTTAATACCACCAGTGATACGCTGGCAGATCTGGTTGGCGGGATTCGCGAAGCTATCGAACAAATTTCCGCAGCCGCGAATCAGGTCTCGGCTGGCAGTGTCGATTTGTCCGAACGCACGGAAGAACAAACCTCGAGTCTAGAGCAAACGGCGGCTTCATTGGAAGAATTGGGTGCCACGGTTCGCACCAGTGCCAACAACGCCCAGCGGGCTAACGCCATGGTCCTAGACGCCCGAAAGGCGGCGGAACAAGGCGGCGTAGTGGCACATTCAGCGATTGATGCCATGAAGAGGATTGCCGAGGCCAGTCGCAAGATCACCGATATTATCGGCGTTATCGACGAAATTGCGTTTCAAACCAACCTATTAGCCCTGAACGCGGCTGTCGAGGCGGCACGCGCCGGCGAAGCCGGAAAAGGGTTTGCCGTGGTGGCGCAAGAAGTGCGTGTATTGGCCCAACGCTCGGCCCAAGCATCTAAAGAGATCAAAACACTTATTCTTAATAGCGACAATCAAGTTCAACATGGCGTCGAACTGGTTAAAAAAGCCGGCACCTCTCTGACCGGGATTGTTCAAGGAGTCCAGCAGGTCTCAGTTCTGGTTGGCGAGATTGCCAATAGCAGTATCGAGCAGGCTAGCGCCCTTGAAGAAATCAATGCTGCGGTTTCTTCGATGGATGAAACCACTCAAAAAAATGCAGCATTGGTGGAAGAAACGACTGCTGCTGCACAGTCTATGGCTGAACAAACTTCCGATGTCGAGCAAAGGATAATGTTTTTCATTCTTGAAAAATGATTTATTATGAAAGAGTATGATTTAGCCTAAGCCTAGATATAGTTCAGATTCTTCACCCGGAAATTTTCTGGGTTTGAAAGGGTAGCAGATTTTTCGCGAAGTCAGGATAAATCCTGAAGGATTTATCCTATCTTACGCGTCAGTAAGCATGGAATAAATGGGTACTATAAACTAAATAGAGATTTTTTGATCCTCATTTTCACTCTGCGAAAGGTATCTTTGTCTTGGCTAGTCTGATATCCGCTGACATTCCGGCTTTGCGCGCCAGCACAATTCTCCATCCACCTACTACTAATCTAGATTTAGCCGACTCAAATATCGGTGAATATATTATCTTTACCATCGACGAGCAGGAATACGGGCTCAAAATCACCAATGTCCGGGACATTCGCGGTTGGACTCAGGAAAGTAAAATTCCTAACCTTCCCCTAGATATTCGCGGTATGATTAATCTACGAGGGGCGGTGATTCCGATTGTTGATCTGCGGATTCGCTTCGGTGGGACTAGGACTCAAGCCACACCGACGCATGTGGTGATCATCGTCGGCAGCAACCACGATCTCAGGGGAATTTTGGTTGATGCCATTTCGGACATTGTTTTGATTTCTCATCATGAAATCAAACATGCCCCAGAAATATTGCATAATGCCCTCAATAGTGGCTATATTGATAGCCTCTATACTCCCGAGGATCGGATGATCGCGCTCTTGGGCCCATCGGCTTATAGGACGAGTAGCCTGATCAACGACGCATCGGCTTTACCACCAAAAAGGAGCGAGTCTTGACCACGCTGGTTACGGGTGCCACTGGCTTTGTCGGGGCTGCCGTCGTTCGTCATCTATTGGCGGCGGGCGATACGGTGCGTGTATTGGCGCGCCCTTCAAGCGACCGGAGCAACATAACCGGCTTGGCGGTTGAAATCGCCGAAGGTGATCTCACTGATCGGGCCTCTTTGGCCTCGGCACTGGCTGGTTGTCAGGCGCTCTTTCACGTCGCAGCCGATTATCGCATCTGGATTCCCAATCCCGATAGCATCTACCGGGTCAATGTCGAAGGCACCCGCGACTTGATGCTGGCCGCCCTGGAGGCTGGGATTCAGCGGATTGTTTACACCAGCAGCGTCGCCACTCTTGGCATCCGGTCTGACGGCCTTCCCTCTGACGAGGCAACTCCGGTCACGCTGGACGACATGGTAGGCCACTACAAGCGGTCTAAGTTCCTGGCCGAAGCCGAGGTTCGACGATTGGTGGAGGAACAAGGACTCCCCGTCGTGATCGTCAATCCTTCGACACCCGTTGGCCCGCGCGACATTAAACCCACTCCAACAGGCCGGTTGATTGCCGATGCGGCCACGGGACGCATGCCAGCCTATGTCGATACCGGCTTGAACATCGTTCATGTGGACGACGTGGCCGCAGGGCATTTGCTGGCGTTTCATCGGGGCCGGATTGGCGAGCGTTATATTCTGGGAGGGGATGACCTCACGCTTCGGGAGATTCTCGCAACCATAGCCGCCTTGACGAACCGTCGCCCGCCTTCCATCAGCCTGCCTCACAACCTGATTCTGCCGCTGGCCTATATCATGGAAGCCTGGACCCGTCTGACCGGCGCTACGGATCCTCAGCTGACGGTGGACGGCGCCAAAATGGCCCGCAAGAAGATGTTCTTCAGTACAGCCAAAGCCGAGCGCGAGCTTGGCTACCATCACCGCCCAGCTCACGACGCTTTGGCCGACGCTGTAGCCTGGTCGCTATCGCCGCGCCAGCATGATGAGATACTAAGTCTTAATGTAAATAACAGATAAATAATATAAAAATTCTGAAAAGAAAATTATTAGCAGGAGAGGCTCATGTCTTTGATATCGCAATGGCCGATTCGCCAGCAGGTCTTCACCGCTATTTTGGTATCGATAGCGGCTTTGATTGGTATCTCGAGCCTGATGGTGACCGAACGCTGGCAGGTCATGCGAGAAAACGCCGAATTGGTGGCCGTCGCGACGGCCACCACCAAAGTCAGCACGCTGGTCCATGAACTCCAGAAGGAACGCGGCCTGTCGTCTTTGTTTCTGGCCAATGGCCGTCAACAGGCTCGCCAAAATGTGATGGAACAGCGGCAACGATCCAAGGCGGCAACCGAGGCCCTGATTTCGGCGCTTCGGGATCTGGGCCAAAATCCCCGCTTTTCCGGCTTCCTGGCCCAAATTGGCACGGCAGTTGCGGCCTTGGATCAGCTCGATGAAACTCGACACGGCATCGATCGTCTGACTTTGGGCGGGGTGACCGCCACATCACCTGACAGGGCGCAGGTTATTCAAATCTTCACTGACATGATTGGCGGTTTGCTTGACTCCTCTTACGAGATCGCTCACGCCACCAATGACGCAGCGATTGAGGCCACACTCTCGGCCTATATTGCCTTAATGCAGGGCAAAGAGCGAGCTGGCCAGGAACGAGCCATCGGTTCGGCGGGCTTTGCGGTCGGAAAATTCGATGACGGATTATACCAACGGTTTATTGCCCTAGCCGCAGCCCAAGACACGTTTTTCTCAATCTTACGTGGAATCGCGTCCCCAGAGGTTATCGCAAAACTGGATCAGGGCCCTGAGGGGCTCGCGCTGCAAGAGGTCCAAAAACTCCGAAAGGTCGCCTACGCGGCTGGTGTTGGGGGAATATCCGAAGGCGTGTCGGCGGCGACTTGGTTCCAGGCGACCACCAATCGCATCGAACAGATGAAGCAAGTGGAAGACGGCTTGGCTGCCAACCTGATGGCCCAAGCGCAGAGCCGGGCAACGCACGCCCAAGAGCAATTTCTGGCGGTTACAATTCTAACCATCCTGGTGGCGCTGGTGGCGCTGCTAATCGGCGGGGTGGTTATGCGGATGATGATGCGTATTATTGGCGGTTTAACCGAAGCCACCACCCGCATCGCGGCGGGGGATACGTCCATGACGATACCGGGTCTGGAGCGACACGACCAGATTGGCGACTTGGCGCGGGCCATCAAGCTGATTCACGAAGCCGGAGTTTCCGCCACCCGGATCAAAACCGCTCTCGATAGCGTATCGGCCAACGCAATGATGGCCGATCCTGAGGGTACCATTATCTATATGAATGAAGCCGTCCGAACCATGTTCCGGCGCGCCGAGGCGGATATCCGCCGCCAAATGCCCGGATTCAGCGTTGATGCCCTTTTGGGAGGCAGCATCGACCGCTTTCATCGGGATCCCCAGGCTATTCGGCAGCGCCTCGCCACCATTCGGGAGCCCTATCACAGCCGGGTTCAAATCGGTGTGCGCAACTTCTCCCTAGTAGCCACGCCCGTTATCAATCGTGAAGTCATCCGGCTGGGAACTGTCGTTGAGTGGCGCGATATTACCCAAGAGCTTACCATCCAAGAGGAAATAACCTCGATGGTTGATTGCGCTGTAGCGGGTGATCTGTCGCGGCGCATCGATTTAACGGATAAAGAAGGCTTTGCCCAGCGCGTTGCCGAAGGCGTCAATACATTAAGCGCAACCGTGAGTCAATCACTTGATGAAATCGCAACCTTTCTAGAGCTACTGGCCGCAGGAACCCTCAGCGCACGTATCGTTGGGGATTTTCAAGGTAAATTCGGTCAAATCAAGGATGATGCCAACCACACTGCTGGACAATTAACCGACGTGGTGGGGCGCATCATGGCCGCTGCTCATGATATCGGAACGGCTTCGGCGGAGATTTCGGCGGGGTCGGGAGATTTGGCCGAGCGCACCGAACAGCAGGCGTCCAGCTTGGAACAAACGGCAGCAGCCATGGAGCAATTGGCTGGCACGGTTCGCTCCAATGCCGAGAACGCCATCCACGCCCGCGAGGTGGCCATCACCGCCCAAACGGCGGCCCAGAATGGCGGCACGGTTGCCGAAGCTGCCGTCGAAGCCATGCGGCGAATCGAGACTTCATCCCGACGAATCATCGACATCATCTCGGTTATCGATGAAATTGCCTTCCAGACCAATCTATTGGCCTTAAATGCAGCGATTGAGGCGGCTCGAGCCGGTGATGCCGGCAAAGGATTTGCGGTGGTGGCGCAGGAAGTCCGCTTGCTGGCTCGCCGTTCTGCCGAAGCCAGCAAGGAAATCAAAGGGTTAATCCTCCAGAGCGACGATCATGTGCGCGATGGGGTGACTTTGGTTCGTGAAGCCGGAGAAGCCTTGACCGGGATTGTCAACGGAGTGCGCGACGTGGCTGCCTTGATCACCGACATCGCCGGTGCCAGTCGCGAACAGACCATCGCTCTGGACGAAATTAATAAGATGGTGGCGCAAATGGACGAAGTGACTCAGAAAAATGCGGCCTTGGTCGAACAAACCACAGCGGCAGCAGGCGAGCTAGACAACCAGGCTGCAGGATTGCGGACCTTGATGACGGCGTTTAAGCTTGATCAACATTATTAAACCACACCATGTAAAGAACCAATTGGCCCCGCGAAAGCCAAAAAACGGCGGATTAAAGATTACGAATCTCCCGGCTCAGAAGAAATTCCTGGCCACTGACATGGGATTCCAAAGCGCGCACCCGCTGTTCCAAGTCCCCGAACCGTTGCCGAACCCCATCCAACGTAACCCGAGGCTGGTCGGCGGCATGGCGCCGAAACTCTTCGTCATGGATCGACGGGTACGACTCCGGAGGCCGGGCAGGCAAAATCAAAGCCGCCAGCCCATAGCCGATCAAAACCGGGGCGGATAAGAAGATTAAGCCAACCACCATGGCGATCCGCACCAATCCTGGATCAACTCCCAGGAAACTGGCGAGGCCAGCGCAAACGCCAAACAGTTTTCCCGCCGCCGGATCACGATAAAGCCGACGCGGAGGGGAAGCGCTAAAGGAGGGGCGTGGACGCATCTCGGGGGCTCTCTCTCAAAGACAATACGATACCGGCAAGTCGTAACGATGTACCGGCGAGCCCTGATACTGACACATCGCCGGTATCGGGCCGCGACGGCGGCCCCGCGTCCTCGTGGACGCGAAGCCAAGGGCGCGGATGCGCCCGCCTAGCGTCTGAAGGCAATCTTGATATGTTAACATCAACGCTTATTACGCCATCCAGGCGCTTCATTGTCTAAAATACGCTCAAGAGCATGAATTCTACTTTCCATGCGCTCGGCATTTTCCCATAACTCTCCCAGCATGCGCCCATCTTCTGCTGACAAAGAGCGATTGCTCCTCCAACGGGTAACATAGTGGAGCACAATCCACAATGGCAGAACGAAGACCAGAACCAGCACCACAATAACGACACCAACCTCGTTCATCCCCCCCTCCCCCTCCTCATGCTGCCGTTATTTGCTGCCCAAGCCTCTGGCAGCCAACCGAGCCTTCATCTCGGCCAGTTCGCGATCTACTTTGTCATCTGTGACCAGCTCGTTGATCTGGTCGGTCAAGGACTTCCCCCGACCCATATCATAGGAGTCGGCTTTGCCTTCCAATTCGTCAAGACCGCGTTCGACCTGTTCGAATCTCTGGAACGCGTTGGTGATCCGGCTATCATGGAGCTTATCCCGAACCTTGATCCGATTAACCGCCGATTGCTGACGGGCGGCAATAGTCTGCTCGCGATTTCGGGCATCGGTCAGTTTCGTTTGCAGGCTTCGAATATCGGCATCGGCCTTAGCCAACGCCTCGTTCAAGGGCGCTAAATCGGCTTCCATAGCCTCGGCGACCTCGGCAGCCTTATTTTTAGCAGCCAATGCGGCTTTGGCCAAATCCTCACGCCCACGAATCAGCGCAACCTCGGCTTTTCCAGCCCAATCGTCGCAGTCTCGGCGAACATTGGCGATCTTGCGTTCGATCTCCTTCTTTTCCGCGATGATCTGGACCGTGGACGAGCGAACCTCAACCAACGTGTCTTCCATTTCCTGAATGATCAGGCGAATCAGCTTATGCGGGTCTTCGGCCCGGTCCAGCAACGCATTAAAGTTCGCGTTGATGATGTCCGATAGACGAGAAAAGATACCCATGATGGTCCCCCTGAAGGTGCGGTGATGAACTCTCGTGGGCCGCATCGGCTAAATTGAAAAGTGGAAGCACGGGCAAGAGAGGCCTGCATTCCTGTCAAACAGCCTGACGCAACCCACCAGACGCTTAGATCAGACAATTGCAATGATATCGCAATGGTTATGCCAACAGCATAGCATCGGCTAATATTATGATATGAAAAGATTTTTCCGAATGGGATTGACGTCCCCCTTCCCGCTTGATAGCGATTTTAGGCTATCTTTAGCGTTTATCGCTATTGTCTCGCGGATATGGAATTGCTCTGATGCCTGAAGCCGGAGTTTTGCCCCCCCTGGTCGGAGAATCGCCCTCATTCCTGGGCATGCTGGACATGGTGTCGCGATTGGCCCCCCTGGATCGGCCCGTGTTGGTGATCGGCGAGCGCGGCACCGGCAAAGAACTGGTGGCGGCCCGGCTGCATTTTCTCTCCCGGCGCTGGGATCGGCCTTTGGTTAAACTGAACTGCGCAGCTCTGGCTGAAAGCCTGTTGGAGTCCGAACTCTTCGGTCACGAGGCCGGAGCTTTTACCGGCGCCACGCGCCGCCGCCTTGGCCGCTTTGAGCTGGCCCAGGGCGGCAGTTTGTTTCTCGACGAAATCGCCCATTGTTCGCTGGCGGTTCAGGAAAAGCTGTTGCGGGCTGTGGAATATGGGGAATTTGAACGGGTTGGCGGGAGTCAAACCCTCGCTTGCGACGTTCGAGTGATCGGTGCCACCAACGCCGATTTACCAAGCCTATCCTCTGCGGGCCGGTTCCGAGCCGATCTGCTCGATCGACTGGCCTTCGAAGTCGTGACTCTGCCACCGCTCCGTTGCCGACCCGAAGATATCCCGGTTCTGGCGAATCATTTCGCGGTGAGCATGAGCCGGCGGTTAGAACACCCCTTCTTTCCCGGTTTTACCACCGAGGCGCTGGCCCAACTCCAGGCTTATCCCTGGCCGGGCAATATCCGAGAGCTGAAAAATGTCGTAGAGCGCTCAGTCCACCGTCGCCGCGACCTCGCCGGGCCGGTCAGCGAAATTACGTTTGACCCGTTTGCCTCACCATTTCGACCGCAGCCCCTTCTCGCCGACGCCATCACGCCAGCCCTTGCCAACTCGACTCCCCCCCAATCGGCAGTGTCCCCAGCCACGAGCACCAACGATTTCGAAAGCCAAGTGCGAGCCTTCGAGCGCAGGCTTCTGGAAACAGCCTTAGCCGACCACCGCTTCAACCAAAAGCAAGCGGCAGCCGGCCTGGGCCTAGGCTATCACCAGTTTCGCCGCCTGCTTTACAAGCACAGGCTGGGATCAGGTGAGGTTTCCTCTTGAGGTCTCAATCAATAGTCATCATCGATATCGAAATTGCCGTCATCGCCATCATTGTCGGAAGGCGAATAGGCCGGAGCCGGAGCGGCGGCGGCCGGTTCATCGGTCAAGGCCGACATGACCGCCGCCCCCAACAAAGCCCCGCCCAACACCCCCACCGCCATACCGCCAGCGCCGCCAAGAAAGCCGCCACGTGAAGGGTTGAAAAGGCCCGGCGCGGCCCCACCGGGTGGGCGAATCGGTTGTGGCGGCGGTCCTGACCTGGATCCGAACAGCGAGGCCAGGAAACCCTGCTTTTGTTCCAACTGGTATTCCAGCTCCTGAATGCGATTCTGGGCTGCGGCCAGCGCATGCTCTTGGAAGAAAGCCAGTTGGGTTAAAACATAGCGTAGCTTCGGCTCCCGAGCGATCAGCTCGGCAATGAGGGCTTCGGATCCGGGATCCCGTGGCACGTCCACCGCCCGCAAACGATCAAAAAAATCGGTAATGGCCCGTCGATCTTCGTCATTGGGCTGTGGTACCGGGGGAACGGCGCCTTGCCCCTGAACTGGGTTCGCGGTCGCTACTCCGTCGCTCATGAAAACACTCCTTTGTAAGACCGATGAGTCGGCATGACTCTACCTATCGACCTGGCGCCATTCGATGGCGAAAAAAAGGCCATTTTTTGACCTTTCTTGCAGGAACATCGCTCCAGTCTTGCGCATTGCGACGCAATAAGCCAGGATGGGCTTGGTAGTATCCGCGATTGCTCCATACTTGCTGGGCAGCGGCATGAACCGCCACAGGCAGGGAGTGTGATAAAATGGCATCCATCCAGGTTTATGAAACCAGCAACGATGAAGACCATAAGACCATCGCAACGATTGGGGATGAACTGGGCCAGCTCTTAAGTGGCCAGGCCTTGGACCGAAATCGGGTCGCCTATGCGTTGAATATGTTAAAGGCATCGATGCTTCTGCACTTCTCCCATGAGGAAGCAATGATGAAGCAGAATAATTATCCGAATTTATTTCATCATAAACGCAGTCACGATTATATTATGAGTATTCTTTCGGAGTTTATTTCAGCCTTTGCCGTCGGACGAGAAAGCACTACCGCCGATCTCTGGCCTCATTTGCAAAAGACTCTAGATACCCATTTGCAGCGATATGACGCTGATTTTGCCGCCTATTTGGGTCAAGCTTCGTAATCGGCCCTCGTATTGGCTCTGAATTTGATGGAATGACTGTCGCGCGCTGCGTTTCCAAAGCCGATGAGTCATGACCCAGCCAGCCCCACCCCCAGCCCGCCGACCTGACCCGGCGCCGACCTTGCTTCTAGAGAGTGGCGGGTCGCGTTCTGTGCTGTTGGGAAATGCCGCTGGGCATTTGTTCGGGGCGCTGGCCCGCAAACCGCCGCGCACTTTGCGGATCAATGCCGCCATGACGGATCCGGTCCTGGGCAGCGTGTTGCGCGCCGAGTTGGTCATCGCGGCCTGCCCGCCTCTGCTGGGACGCAGCTTGAACGCCGATGCCCTGACAATTCTTGAAGTGCTGGATTCGGGAGAGGAAGAGGCGTTGCGCAAGGTCAAACTGCCCGCTTTTCGATCTTTGCCGGGATGTCGGGAAATCGTGCTGATTCAGGACCGCCGTATCTATTGTGAAGTGCATCGCCGGCTGGGCGGAGGCCGATGGATCACCGACCTGCTCTTGGACCGCGACTCCCGACTCCATCTCGAAGGCGCCGACCTGGACCTGCCGTTATCGGTGCTTTATGCTCAAACTGGGGTGGTCGGAGCCTAAGGCGGGTTCTATTCGGCGCGTCACTCTCGTATAACGCCCAGCAGCCAATACCCGGCCGCCTTTCCCCGGAATGAAAACACCTGAAGTTGGTATCGCGGTTTGCCCCCCAAGCGCCCCCCGTCTGATCACGCTCCGCCGCCGCCGCCTTTGTCGCCGTTGGATGCTGCACCGTGGCGTCCACCGCCACCCAGCAGCAACAACGTTGCCCGTCGCGGCTCACAATCGCGGCCTCGCCCCCGGTCGGCCAAGTTCGACGGCTTTTCCCCCTTTCACGTCTTGGCCGTCATGGCCAAATGGACGGTGCTGGCGGCCATTTGGGGGGCGCTAGCGATAGTGGCCCTGGTATTTTATTACGGCTACGACCTACCCGATGTTCATCAAGTGGCCCAGCACACCCGCCGCCCCACCGTCACCTTGGTTGCGGTTGATGGCACCCGCTTTTCCCGAACCGGCGATATCCAGGGCGCGATTATCGAGGCCAACCAATTACCGCCCTATTTGGTCAAAGCGGTTATTGCTGTTGAAGACCGCCGTTTCTTCAATCACTTCGGCATCGACCCGGTAGGATTGGGGCGGGCCGTGTGGGTCAATATCCGGCGTGGGCATATGAGCCAGGGCGGTTCGACCTTGACTCAACAATTGGCCAAGAATTTGTTTCTATCCCCGGATCGGACCTTGCGCCGAAAGGTTCAGGAAGCCTTACTGGCCTTGTGGCTGGAGCATGTCTATACTAAGGAACAGATTCTCACTGCCTATCTCAACCGAGTCTATTTGGGCGCCGGAGCCTATGGCGTCGATGCTGCCGCGCAGACCTATTTCGGCAAACCCGTTAGCCAGCTTTCCCTCTATGAATGCGCAGAGATCGCCGGTCTGCTCAAGGCACCGTCGCACTATTCACCGATCAGCAACCCGAATGAAGCCAGCCAACGCGCCCAGGTGGTGCTGTCGACCATGATCGAGGCCGGCTTCATCACCCCTGCCGACGCCGCCAGCGCCACCCTAGCCCCGCCTTCGGCCCGCCCGTCTGTTCCCACCGGCCTTGGCCGCTACTTTGCCGACTGGATTTCAGACCATATCGGGAGTTACGTCGGATACGACCACGAAGACCTCGTGGTCTACACCACTCTTGACCTTCACCTGCAACAGGCTGCTGAACGTCACTTGACCGAACTGCTGGCCAGCCAGGGACCGCAATATCAGGTCAGCCAAGGGGCGCTGGTCACCATGACCCCCGATGGCGCCGTGCGCGCCCTGGTGGGAGGACGTAGCTACGCCGAAAGCCCGTTCAATCGAGCCACCCAGGCGTTGCGGCAGCCTGGATCCTCGTTCAAGCCCTTTATTTATCTTGCGGCTCTTGAGGCCGGTTTCACGCCGGAAACGACGGTGGAAGACGGGCCGTTGCGCATCGGCCATTGGCAGCCGGTCAACTATGAAAAAGGGTTCCGGGGGCCGGTTCCGTTGCGGGATGCCTTGGCTCATTCCATCAACACCTGTGCAGTGCGGGTTTTGGAACAGGTGGGAGTGGAGCCTGTGCGCACCCTAGCCCAGCGCCTTGGCATCACCTCCTCGCTTGGCCGTGACCTAAGCTTGGCGCTTGGCACCAGCGAAGTGACGCCTCTTGAATTGACCGCTGCTTATGCCGGAATCGCGAATGGCGGCCATCCGGTCATCCCCCATGCCATCCAGGAAATTCGCGATAGTCACGGGACCGTGCTGTACCAGCGCCACGGATCCGTGGCGGACGCCGTGGCCGAACCCGGAGCAGTGTCAGCACTGACCAGCATGATGACCGGCGTTTTGGCCTACGGCACCGGCAAAGCCGCCCGGCTCGACCGCCCGGCAGCCGGCAAGACCGGCACCAGCAGCGATTACCGGGATGCCTGGTTCGCAGGCTTCACTGCCGATTATGTCACGGCGGTTTGGCTCGGCAATGACAACAATGACGAGATGAAACGGGTCACAGGCGGTAGCCTCCCGGCCAAACTATGGCATGACTTCATGATGGACGCCCACGTCGGGCTACCGCCCCGGCCCCTGCCCTACGCTTCGGACAGCCCCGCCGCTTCGGTCGCCGTTGCGGCCCCGAGCATCACCCCCACGACCCCCGCCCCGCCCCCAGACACAGGCCTACAAGACCTGATTTCCCGACTGTCCAACGGAGCTGCGGCGAGGCCGGTTGCTCCGTAGGGGGAATGTGCGGGAGGGGGGAAAACACCCCATTGCCCATAACCCCATTTGCCCATCTGGATAGACAGGCAGCTCCCTACCCTCGCCACGCCCGCAGCCGCCGGGCAGCTTCGGCGATGCTGTCTGTGGCGCCTGAAAAGGAAATGCGTACAAACCGCCGGCCTCGCTCTGGGTCAAAATCGATGCCGGGGGTGATTGCCACGCCGGTTTCGGCCAACAGCCGCCGGCACCAGGCTTCGCTGTCGTCGGTTCGATCCGAAACATCGGCGTAGAGATAGAACGCGCCTTCAGCCGGCGCCAAACGGTCGAGTCCGGCCTTGGGCAGCTCTTCCAGCAGCAGGGCCCGATTGCGGGCATAACGCGCCACATGACCATCCAGCTCGGCGCGACACTCGAACGCCGCACAGGCCGCCAATTGCGACAGGGACGGCGCCGAAATGAACAGGTTCTGGGCCAAACATTCGATGGAGCGTAACAGCGACTCCGGCACCACCAACCAGCCCAACCGCCAGCCGGTCATGGAAAAATACTTGGAAAAGCTGTTCAGCACAATCACGTCGTCGGACATCTCCAGGGCGGTCACCGCCGGTTCGCCGTAGGTGATGCCATGATAGATTTCGTCGGATATCAATCGAATACCCCGGTCGGCACAGGCGCGGGCCAAGTCGCGCAGGGCATCTCGACCGATCATCGAGCCGGTGGGATTAGCCGGGCTGGCCACCACCAACCCGTCAAGCGGCCCCACGGCATCCAATAAAGCCGGGGTTGGCTGAAACCCGGTCTCTGGCCCCACCGGGATTTCCACCGGCACCACCCCCAACGCCGTCAGGATGTTGCGGTAACAGGGATAACCGGGAGTGACCATAGCAACCCGATCCCCGGCGTCAAAGGCTGCCAGAAACGCCAGGACAAAACCACCTGACGAACCCGTGGTGACCACCACCCGATGAGCCGGGAGATCTAACCGATAGGCATCCCGATAATGACGAGCAATGGCGGCGCGCAGAGCCGGTGTTCCCAACGCATCGACATACCCCAACTGCTCATCGAGAGCCGCCCGAGCCGCCGCCACCACCCCAGCCGGGGCCGAAGTGGCAGGCTGCCCAACTTCCAGGTGCAGCACCTCTCCGCCGGCCCGCTCACGCTCGGCGGCGGCGCGCATCACCTCCATTACGAAAAACGGCGGGATTGCGCCCCGGCGCGCCTGCTTCATCATCGTCTAACCCTCTTCCTGCTCCGTATTGCCCCCTTTGGCAGCGGTCCTCGGGCCTATTTCAGCCCCGAAGTTATGAGCACCGAGAATGTCCGTCCCAATCCACGAGCATCCGTCACCGCACCGCAGCTCTTGCCGCCGTGCTGGTGATCATAGAGACACGCCACCGCTTCGGCCACGCCCAGCGCCGCCGATGGTGCCATGATCGGGCTGCTGGCTCCCAAAGGCTGATGCTCAATCGCTGAGGTATGCAGAATCGACAACACCGCCGCTGCCGCCGCCCGATTGGACGGCTCGGCCCCAGTTGCCGATCCGCTGGCTGCAAGCAGAGTGGTCTCCTGATAGGGATTGACCACCAGTACCGGCCCGCCAACACCAGACGCCCCGCCACCGCCACCAGCCAACAAACCCAGCTCGGGGATCACTCGATCATTGCCGAATAGCCCGCCCATGGTGAAGACGCAGGCCACACCCTGTTCCCGACCATCCACCACCGCCAACGCCGCCGTGGGCACCGCCGAGCCGACGCTTCCGGCGTTCGCCCGCAGTGCATTCATCATCGCGCCCAACCAGTCGCCCCCTTCCCCGACCGCCAAACCGGCTTGCCAAGCCATCGCCAGATCAGCCCCAGAGCGATCGGGGAAATGGATCACGTCATTGTCGTTAGCCACCTGAACGGTTTCACCCCATCGAGCCCGAAGACTGGACAGCGCCCCGCCGTCTATCCCTAAACCGTGGGCCAGTGTTCCGGCCAAACTGGAGTCGGTGGCGCCGTAACTGGCACCGTAAAAAGCCGCAATCCCGCGTTGACGCACCAATCCCAAGGTTGTGGCCAGTTCAGGCTGAACCAGCATTTCGCCTTCGGCCAAGGGACGGTTGTTGGTGGACAGAAACAGCCGCCGGGCCCCCGGATCGCGTGACAGCCGATCGGCTCCGGCTCGCAGATCGGCGGACAGTTGCCGCGAAACGGGCGTTCCCAATCCGGCCAGGGATTCCGGCGCTCCCAGCGCCTCCTCCCAATGGCGACGGCCATAGGCGGCATGCAGGGTGTACAGGCCCCGCAGGAAGCCAGGAACCGGCGCACTGCCGCTTGCGGGGGCCGACTCGGGCAGGAAGTCGAGAGTCCGAACAGACTTGGTTGCAGGATCATGCACAAGGCACAGCCCGCCGCCGCCCAACCCCACTCGAGACGGCAATGTCACCGCCATGGTTAAAGCCATGGCCACCGCCGCGTCAACAGCGTTGCCTCCGGTTTCAATCACGGCCCGCCCAATCTCCACCGCTCGGGGATCGTCGGCAGCGCCGTAGCTACTGAGGCCTAGTGTCGCCTGATCGGGATGACACCCCGTGGCGACCACCGCCACGGCGGCCAGCAGGGTCAAACGCCATGGTTGACGGCTCCGAAGCGCAGAGCCGGCATCAGCACAGTTGACATCGGCCCGAACGGACGGGAACCATAGCCTCCAGCCCACTGGCGGGAGACAGGCAGTGCTAGAGCGAAGGGATGTGGTCAAGGCGAACTCGCTTTTCAGGAGAGGCGGGAATGAGGTGGTACGACGGTGGGCGAGCGCGCTGCTGGCGCTGGCGTTGCCGTTGGTCCCCATGGCCGCCGCCACCGCCCAGGAAAGCGGCAGCCGTGGCCAACAGATGGAGTTCATCCGCGACGCCGAGATTGAGCATATCATTCGGGGTTACGCACAGCCAATCTTCCAAGCTGCCGGCGTCGACTCCGAGGCTGTGGATATCATCCTGGTCCAAGAGGACGTGATCAACGCCTTCGTGGCCGGCGGCCAGAATATGTTTATCTATACCGGCTTGCTCCAGGAGTGCGACAATCCCGAGCAGTTGGTCGGAGTCATGGCCCACGAAACTGGCCACATTGCCGGCGGTCACCTGATCCGGGGCCGCGATGCCATGGAGAACGCTTCGGCGGAAGCCTTGTTGGCCATGATCCTAGGGGTGGGCGCCGCCATCGCCTCCGGTCAACCTGGCGCCGCTGCCACGGTGATCACCGGCGGAACCGGGATGGCCGAAAATAATCTGCTGGCGTTCTCACGGACCCAGGAGGGATCCGCCGACGCCGCCGGTATGCGCTTTCTCGATACCGCCCACATCACGACCCAGGGGTTCCGCGATTTTCTCCAAAAGCTCGCCGGACAGGAATTGCTGCCGGCTAACCGTCAAGTGGCCTATACCCGCACCCACCCCTTGACCCAAGATCGCATCGACGCGGTAGCCGACCATCTGGAAAACTCGCCCTGGAAAAATGCCATGCTCGGGCCGGTGGCGACGGAGCAATTCCAGCGCCTTAAGGCTAAACTGGTTGGTTTTCTCCACCCAGCTCTGGCGTTGCGCCGCTACTCCCCCAACGATGCCTCGATCCCGGCCCGCTACGCCCGCGCCATCGCCCTCTACCGCCAAGGGAATCTAACCGAAGCATTACCCCAGATCGACGCGCTGATCGCCCGAGAGCCCAAGAATCCCTTTTTCTATGAACTCAAGGGCCAGGTCTTGATGGAAAATCAAAGGGTTGCCGAGTCTTTAGCACCCTACCGGCGCTCGGTTGACCTGATGCCGGACTCGGGGTTGTTGCGGGGAGCGTTGGCCCAAGCCCTGTTGGAAAGCAATAATCCCCGTGTGATCGATGAAGCCTTACACCATCTCCAGTTTGCCACTCGACAAGAGCGTAACTCGCCTTTCCTGTGGCGGCTGGTGGCCACCGGCTGGGGCCGCAAAAACAACGAAGGCATGGTGGCCTACGCCTTGGCCGAAGAGGCTGTGGCAAAAGGCGATCGGGCTACGGCTCGCAGCCAGTCCGACCGCGCCGAGCGATTGCTGCCCGCCGGCTCTCCCGGCTGGCTGCGGGCCCAAGACATTCGAGCCATCGTTGATACCCGCTAACGGTGGTGCTCGCACCCTTGCCCGCCCTTTCAAGATCCCACCCCTTAAGGATCTGTTATGACTCAGCGTTTGTGCCCGACCACGCCCTTTGATGACCAACGTCCTGGAACCTCGGGGTTGCGCAAAGCCGTTACCGTGTTCCAACGCCCGCACTATTTGGAAAATTTTGTCCAATCGGTCTTTGATTGCGTACCGGACCTGACCGGAGCCGTGGTGGTGGTTGGTGGCGATGGCCGTTACTACAACGCCACCGCCATTCAAACCCTTCTGCGGATCGCGGCGGCCAATGGTGTTGCGCGGGCCGTGGTTGGACATCATGGCATTTTATCGACTCCGGCGGCCTCGCACCTGATCCGCGAGCGGAGCGCGGGCGGCGGCTTCATTCTGTCGGCCAGCCACAACCCCGGCGGCCCGGATGGCGACTTCGGCATTAAATTCAACGGCGCTAGCGGTGGCCCGGCCCCAGAAGCTCTGACCGAAGCGGTTTATGCCCGCTCCCGGATCCTCGATGCCTACCGACTATGGGATGCGCCGGACCTGGATCTGTCACACCAGGGGGAAAGCCGGCTGGGTCCAATGGTCGTCGAAATTGTGGACTCGGTGGCCGATTACGCCGCCTTGATGGCGCGGATTTTCGATATGGCCGCGATCCGGCGTCTGTTTGCGGACGGCTTCCGCATGGTGTTCGACGCCATGCACGCGGTAACCGGCCCCTACGCCGTAGAAATTCTGGAGCGACGGCTGGGCGCACCAACCGGAACCGTCATCAACGGCATTCCGCTGGAGGATTTCGGAGGGCATCACCCCGACCCCAACTTGGTCCACGCCGCCGAGTTGGTATCGCGTCTATTGGGACCGGATGCTCCGGACTTCGGCGCCGCCTCGGATGGTGACGGCGATCGGAACATGATTTTGGGCCGGGCTTTTTACGTCTCGCCCAGCGACAGCGTGGCCATATTGGCGGCCAATGCCCGGTTGGTGCCCCATTTTGCCAATGGGTTGACCGGGATCGCCCGCTCGATGCCCACCAGCCAAGCCGCTGACCGGGTGGCGGCAGCCCTTGGCATTCCCTGCTACGAAACCCCCACCGGCTGGAAATTCTTTGGAACGCTGCTGGATGCGGGTCGGATCAGTCTGTGCGGCGAAGAAAGCTTCGGCACCGGCTCGGACCATGTCCGGGAAAAAGACGGCTTGTGGGCTGTGCTGATGTGGCTGAACATTCTCGCTCATCGGCGCCTGTCGGTTGCCGAGATCGTGCATGAGCATTGGCAACGCTTTGGCCGCACCGTTTACGGTCGCCACGATTACGAGGCCATTGACTCCCGCGCCGCCGAAGCCCTGATGGCCGAACTGCGGACCCGCTTGACAGATTTACCCGGTGCCGTCCTGGATCATCGCCCGGTGCGCTCTGCTGATGACTTTGCTTACGTCGATCCGGTGGATGGCAGTCGCAGCGAGCGTCAAGGGATCCGGGTGATATTCGAAGATGGAGCCCGAATCGTCTACCGCCTTTCAGGAACCGGCACGGCTGGCGCCACTCTGCGGGTTTATTTAGAGCAACACCGCCCTGATCCTGCTGACCACGACATCGACGCCAGAACCGCTTTAGCCGATCTGGCCGCGACGGCAGAAACCCTAGCCGGAATCGCCCGCCACACCGGGCGGACGGCTCCTGATGTGGTAACCTGAATACCATAAGGGCTGCCCTCATACCATCGAGCCTTGATGGTGACTCATCAAGGCTGCCCTCAGACGCCGGGCGGGCGCATCCGCGCCCT
>CAIXKV010000139.1 GCA_903920145.1 uncultured Rhodospirillales bacterium | reverse complement strand
TAACGATGACACACTGCCGGTATCGGGCCGCGACGACGGCCCCGCGCGCCCATGCGCGCGAAGCCAAGGGCGCGGATGCGCCCGCCCGGCGTCTGAGGGCAGCCTTGATGAGTCAACATCAAGGCTCGAGGGTATGAGTGGGCGGTAAGACTTCCGGGTTTGGCAACAACGCGGTGGGTTCGGGATGCCTGAGGACTTCGGTGACTTTGGAGCCCTGGTGAATGATCGATTCGCCCTCGGCGACGGCGGCCCATAGGGCCTCGCGATTCACATGGTCAAGCTGAAGTCGGTATTCGTTCCAGCGCATATCCAGGACCAACCAAGCTTCATCGAATCGATGATAGGTATCGGCAGGCTGAAGAAGAGACAGCAACCCCGCCACAATCGCCGCCGACCAAGCCACACAGGCTTTGGCCCGCTCTTTCCCCGGCAGCAGGGAAGCTGCCGCCGCTACCAAAGTCGAAAGAAAAATCGAAGCATAGGATAGGGTTAGATATGATTTATTATACCCGGACGCCAAAGACCGCCAGATCTCCATCTTACAAGAGACAGTATCAATTAGCTCTTTATCTTTTATTAATTCTGTCGGCAAGTGGTCTGCAAGAGGAGATGGAATTTGACAGCCGTTATCGGATGGCCATAGTGTTGAGCCAATGCGATTGAATAAATTATTGATAACATCGAACGGCCATAATAATAATCCATTAAGAGATATTTTTGCTACATCGCAGGCATCGACTCCGCAAATTCGGTAAAAACCAATGGCGATAATCAAGATCAAGATAGCGCCGATCGTGGCCGTGATTTTCAGATCGCCATGTGTGGAGATGAAGGTGTAAACGGTCTTCAGGCGTTGACACAAGGCTGTTGCTACTGATTTTAGTGTTTTTAAAAGGCTAATGCCAAACTTTCCAAGTTGATTGAGCATTTGCATATCCTTTTATGTTGATGTTTAGGGTGAGCGATCGCTTTATTTTGATTTATTCTAGCAAATAATCGTCATATCGGTGGTTCTTAATCTATTTATGCGTCTATTTGACGCATGAAATGCAGTTGCCGCCGTCTAGGTTTTAAAAATTGAGTTGCCACTCTCGGGCATTCTCCATTTTTCCCCATTTCGTCATCGGCCTTGGCTTGACCGGCTGGCTTGGCTGCGTCATGGTGCCGGGGATTTTGCCGGCCCCGGACTTTCCGGCATCGGACTCTTTATCGTGAGTCCCGGACTCCCTGACCGAGTGCGTCGCGACGATGACCGTTAATGATTTCTTGCTGGGCGGGCTGACCCTGTGTTGCGCCGTCGGGGTGCTGTATCTGGCGGTGGCAGCATGGGCGGTGCGACGCTTTGTGGCTTTGCCCCGGACGCAGTCGGCTTTTCGTCCGCCGGTCACGGTGATGAAGCCGCTTTATGGTGACGAGCCGAATCTGTACGAGAATCTGCGCTCGTTTTGCGTCCAGGCTTATCCCCACGTTCAGGTGGTTTTTGGGGTGGGGCGGGCCAGCGATCCGGCGGTGGCGGTGGTGGAGCAACTGCGAGCCGATCTGCCCGACGCCGATATTGCGTTGGTGGTGGATGGCCGGATTCACGGGGCCAATTTTAAAATTGGCAACTTGATCAACATGATGGGCAGGGCCAAACATGATCTGCTGGTGATTGCCGACAGCGACATGCATGTGGGCCCAGACTATTTAGATGGGGTTGTTGGCCCGTTGCTGGAGCCAGGCGTGGGATTGGTGACGTGCCTATATCGCGGGCGTCCTGTGGGTGGGACATGGTCGCGGGTGGGGGCGATGTTCATCAACCACGGCTTTCTAGCCCAGGTCTTGGTGGGCCGACTCGTGGGGGCCGATAACGGCTGCTTTGGCGCGACCATGGCCTTGCGGCGCCAGACCTTGGAACAGGTCGGCGGCTTTGAAGCTTTTCGGGATCAATTGGCCGACGATTACGCGCTGGGGGCTGCCGTGCGGGGGCTGGGGTTGCGAGTCGCCTTGTCGCCCCACATCGTCGATACCCAGGTGTGCGAACCCGACATTCACGCTTTGTTGCGTCACGAGTTGCGGTGGGCGCGCACCTTGCGATCCATCGAGCCTTTAGGATATGGTGCCTCGATTATCACCCATCCGCTGCCAGCAGCGTTGGCGCTGCTGATCGCCAGTGGGGGCACGCGATACGCCCTTGCGATTTTCGCGGCGGTTTTGGCTTGCCGAATGGTCTACAACACTGTTACCGATTCGGCTCTCGCAGCGACCCCGTCGGCGGCATGGCTGGTGCCCGTGCGCGATCTTGTATCGGTGTCGGTGCTGATTGCCAGCTTTTGCGGAACAAGCGTGACGTGGCGTGAACATACGTTTCGCGTCGCGCCAGACGGCCAATTGACCCTCGACGGAGATGTGCGCTCATGATGAAGACCTTGTTTCTCCAACCGCCGTCTTTCGAGGGCTTTGATGGTGGCGCCGGGTCGCGCTATCAGGCGCGTCGGGAAATTCGGTCGTTCTGGTATCCAACGTGGCTGGCCCAGCCGGCAGCGTTGGTGCCGGGCAGCAAGCTGATCGACGCGCCGCCCGCGAGAATCGGCATGGATCGGGTGCTGCCGTTGGCGAAGGACTATGACTTGGTGGTGATGCACACCTCCCAGCCATCCTTTCCCAACGACGTCAAAGTGGCGGCAGCTCTGAAAGAGCGGAACCCCAAACTGCTGGTGGGTCTGGTGGGGGCCAAGGTGGCGGTGGACCCGGCAGGCAGTTTGGAAATGGCGCCGGTGGTGGATTTTGTCGGTCGCAATGAGTTCGACTTCACGATCCGGGAGGTGGCCGAAGGCCGGGCCTTCAAAGATATCGATGGCCTGAGCTATCGCAATGCCGAAGGGATCATTATTCATAATCCCGAGCGCGCGATCCTCGAAAACATGGACGAATTGCCGTTTGTGACCGAGGTTTATAAGCGTGATTTGCGGATTGAAGATTACTTCATCGGCTATCTCAAGCATCCCTATATTTCCTTTTATACAGGGCGCGGCTGTAAGTCCCATTGTAGCTTTTGCCTCTGGCCCCAGACCGTGGGCGGGCATCGTTATCGGGTGCGCAGTGCCGCTCATGTCGTCGCAGAAATCGATTACGCTCGCCGGGCTTTCCCCCAGGTTCGGGAATTCTTTTTCGATGACGACACCTTTACTGACAACTTGCCCCGCGCCGAAGCCATCGCCCGCGAATTGGGGCGGATGGGGGTCATGTGGTCCTGCAACGCCAAGGCCAATGTTCCTCGCGACACCCTCAAGGTGCTGAAGGACAACGGGTTGCGGCTGCTGCTGGTTGGTTACGAGTCCGGCAATCAGCAAATTCTCCACAACATTCGCAAGGGGTTGCGGATTGAGGTGGCCAAGCAGTTCACCAAAGATTGCCACGAATTGGGCATCGCCATCCACGGCACCTTTATCTTGGGGCTGCCCGGCGAGACCAAAGAGACAATCGAGGAAACGATCCGTTATGCCGCCGAAATCAACCCGCACACTGTGCAGGTTTCTCTGGCGGCGCCGTACCCCGGCACTCGGCTGTATCAAGAAGCCATGGAGAATGGTTGGTTGGATACGGCTCATGCTGAACTGATCGATGAGCGCGGCGTTCAGATTGCTCCTTTGCACTATCCGCACTTGTCGCACACCGAGATTTTTGACTCGGTGGAGACATTCTATAAGCGGTTCTATTTCCGTACCGGCAAGATCGCTTCGATTGTCGGGGAGATGGTGCGCAGCCCGGAAATGATGAAGCGCCGCTTGCGCGAAGGCGTGGAGTTTTTCCAGTTCTTGAAGGATCGCAAAACCGCATGTTAAAGCGGAGCGGTGAATCCGATTCAGGGGGGCGGGATGAGCAGCAAGACGGTGAAGATTGGTGTGCTTCTGTCGGGATGCGGTGTTTATGACGGGGCGGAAATCCATGAATCGGTGCTGACCTTGCTGGCCATCAGTCGGCACGGGGCGGAGGCTGTGTGTTACGCCCCGAATATCCCTCAGCATCATGTGGTTAATCACCTGACGGGTGAAGAAACCCAAGAAACGCGCAACGTGTTGGTGGAGTCGGCGCGGATCGCGCGGGGGCAAATTCGCGATTTGGCCCGTTTCGACGTTGCCGATATTGATGCTCTGGTTCTTCCGGGTGGTTTCGGCGCCGCTAAGAATTTATCCAGCTTTGCCTTTGACGGTGCCGGTTGCACCGTCAACCCGCAGGTTGCGGCGGCGATTACCGCCACCGTTGCGGCGGGAAAGCCGGTGGGGGCTTTGTGTATTGCTCCGGCGGTGCTGGCTAAGGTGTTGGGAGCGGTGGACTTGACCATTGGTCAGGACGAAGGCACCGCCGCCGCCCTGGAATCCTTGGGGGCCCGTCATAAGAAGACCCAGGCCACCGAAGTTGTGGTGGATCGGGATAAGCGGATCGTGACCACGCCTTGTTACATGCTGGAGTCCTCCGTCGCTCAGATTGCCGATGGGGCGGACAACGCCATTCGGGCCGTGTTAGAACTGGTGGGCTGAAGCCGGACGCTGGCGCTCTTTCTTCGCAAAGGGCCGCTTGGCCTTTTGCGGGGGCTGGCGTTGTAGGATCGGCAGGCCATAACGCCGGTATTGGGCTGCGCCCGCAGCCCCGCGCGCCCGTGTGCCCGCCCGGCATCTGAGGGGGCAGCCTTGATACAACATCAAGGCTCGATGGTATAACTGATTTGTGGGCCCTGGCGATCGATGCCTGTGTGGACGCATGATGCCGCGACGGTGCGCAAAGCCGAGTTGCTGATTCTCGGTGGACGATCGGAAGTCGTCTACCGATGGCTGAAGTCACGACCGGGTGATCCTGCCGATGAACGGGCCTTGATTTTTCTTAAAGATGTCTTTGTCCTCCTTTTACGACAAAATGCTCAGAGTGCAATTCTTGCGGCGGCCCTGAAGGCGCCGGTTGATGAATTATTTGCTGTTGTTCCCAGCTATTTTGCAGCCTGTGTTTTTTTACATCGGCGACAGTTTGAAACCGGCTTTGCTCTGTTAGATGCTTTTCGTAATCGGTGTCTGGAAAATTTAGAGTATTTGCCGACCGAAGATGCTGATGGTTTTATGGTGCTATTTCGTCATGCTTTGTTGTTGAGTGATGATCGATATTTAGAAGCTCCTTATTATCAAGACCATCGCGCTATTAACGAAGCCAAATTGGATCAAATTCATTGGGTAACGCTACCGCCCGATGCCTCATCCGAGGGGGCGATTGAGACTCAGCCCATTATTCTGGTGACGTGCGATCAGAAATATGCCGAACTTTTCCTTGCTCGTTTCTTAGAGTCTATTGATAGTTTTTGCAGTGATCGGTTGATACATATCCACCTGATCGACCCAAATGAGGAGCCGCCACGACTAGAAGCTTTGCCATTTCTCACTCGCAACAGAGTCGCATTAACCTGGGAGCGGAGCGGAGAGCTAAAATGCAGTGCCTATTATGCATCGGCCCGATTCGTGTGGATGGGCGAATGGCTTCGATATTATCGCCAACAAATTATGACCTTTGATGTCGATGTCACGTTGAAACATCCGGTAGAATTAATTGATCAGGCAATGGGAGATGCCGATTTCGGGTGTTTTCGTTGGGATTATCCTAGCCCATGCTCGGCTTATTTAGCCACCGTGACGGTTTTTGCGCCCACCGATGCCGGCAGAGAATTTGCGACCCTGGTCCGCAATCTGATCCTATCTAAAATGTCCCTCAAACGTCCGCTTTTGTGGTTGATTGACCAAGCGGCGCTTTATTCTGCCATCTATGTTCTTTCCGAAAAGGCCGGTCGGCTTCGCCTATCCGACTTCACCCAGCGTATCGGTATTCAGCATATCGATTTCCTAGAGTTCTGTGATCCTAAGATCGACAAGCTGGGTTTGATGAAGCAAGCATCTTCGGTTGGCGAGGAAGACGAGCATACGATGAATGGGAATCACTCGTGAGCGATGCTTTAGTTGTTATTTTTAAAGGAATTAGTCAATATCAAAGCCTTAATACCATGGCGACGGAATTGGCTGAAGCCTATCGTGATCATGGTTACCATGTTGATATAATTGATTTACAGGATTCATCTCAACATCAATATCTTAGTTCGATCATAAAGAAATCTAATATTCATGTTATTATTAATATATCTGGATATGGACTTGACCTGAAGCTCTCCGAAAATCTTTATCAAGGATGTGGAATTCCGGTCATCTCGCTCTATTTTGACCCACTGATTCTATACGCTAACCAAATCGATCTGCCGATTTCTCCTCGTTTGATTACGACCACGGCTGACACGGATATTGAATATTGGGGCGTTCATAGGCCTGGCGGGACTTCGATTCGTCACCTGCCTCATGCCGTGGCTCCCCGGCCTGTGCGGGGAGGGCGGCGGCGGTCGGGCTTTTTGGTTTTTGCCGGAACCGGGAATGGTCATCCCGATGTCATGCGCGCGGAATGGTCTCGCCATGGCCCGGTGATTGTCGATCGTTTGAACCGAATTTTAGAAATAGTGCTGTCTGATACTGCATTACGTCCTTTAAGTCAGCTTATTTTAGAGGCCATTGGCAATGATGTCGATCTTCGTGAGCCATCGATACTATATCCTTACTTTGTAACATTAGATTTATATTTGAGGGCACGTCAACGTTGGAAATTGGTCTGTGATTTGGCAGAGTATCCTTTGTTGGTCATTGGTGAGGGATGGGAGTCTCTGGCCGAAACCCTAAAGGATCGGCCACGGGCGCGTGTCATCTTTTCGCCAGCGCGGGATGTCAGGGCGCTCGAGACCGTGATGGCGCGGGCAACCTTGGTTCTGAATGCCTGTACGCCGTATCACGGCAGTCATGAGCGGGTTTTTCGTGCCATGGCATTGGGAACGGCGGCTCTAACCAGTCGAACCCGTTGGTTTGCGCGAGAAGCGCCGACCGATGCTCTGATTCAGGTTGATTTAGAGCGAGATCATTTAGGATCTGTGATTGATGATGTTTTGACTGCACCCGGCAAAATTGAAGAAATTGCCGAAGCCGGGACTCGATGGTTCCTGGATCATCATACATGGGCGCACCGGGTTACCTGTCTGGAAGAATGGCTGGCGTGCCAGGGGCGACGGAATCAGCCTGAGGCATAATACCGCACTGATGGGCGCTGTGGTGGACAGTTTAGAGATTGGACGTTAAGGGGGCTTGTTGAAAAGTGCATAGAGTCTGTAAAGAAGGCGGCTCTGATCATGGGCGCCGGTATGGCAGGGTGGATATGAGAAACTCCATTATTATTTGGGCGAACGTCATCATCGGCCTGATCATGGTCCTAGCAGGTTTGCGGGCCTACTTAGACTATACTGATACGATGGATGCAGCTTTTGATCGCCTGGAGAATTTAGCGCGCATTGCTGATGGTGAGATTTCAGGCAGTCTTCGGGCGGTCGACATTCTGCTTCAAGATGTTGCGCGCGAGGCTCAGTCGGTTTCATCCGAAGATGACAAAAAGAAATTGCTATCTTATATAAAGTCTAGAATTTCTGGAATGGAAGAATTGCGAACCCTGTCTGTTGTTGACGACCGAGGAAAAGTTGCTGTATCTAATACTGATATTCTTGTCGGGTTTGATGCCAGTCATCGAGAGTGGTATATTAATTTAAAAGGGGCAGTTGATAGAGATCATTTATTTGTTAGTGGCCCTGCTCATGCGGCTTTTGGGCAAGACTGGTTATTGTATTTGTCGCGTCCCCGTTCATCTGTGCTTGGATCGTGGGAGGGCGGGGTTGTTGCGGTTTTAACACCGGCCTATTTTGCGAGCGTGCTAAATTCCATAGTTCCCAGAGAGTCGGCCTTTGCCGAAATCGTGAGCAGGGCGGGCGCTATTGTCGCTCGTGCGCCAGCGCAAGATGATTTGTTTCAGACCAACATCAAAAACCCAACCTTTTCTAGCTATTTACAATCCGGTGCTCGTAGCCAGCATTTGGTTAAGGTCACGGTCAGTGAAGGGATGCGGCGCCTGATGGTATATCGCGTCACCAGTCACCCGGATTTGGTGGTGGTTTTGGGGCAGGCGGAATCCGAGGTGTTGGCCGTGTGGTATCGGAACACGGCCGTCATGGTTGGGGTGCTGTTGATTTTAATTATTGCAACATTCTTTACGGTTCGGCGTTTTATTGTGCATGAGCGAAGGCTACGGGAAAGTCAGGAGCGGCTACGCCTTCTTTTCGACGCCAATAGCGATGCTATTTTTGTCTGTGGTCTTGGAGATGATGCCGCGTCTTCGTGCTTCGAAGAGGTCAATGCGGCTGCTTGCCGTCATCTTGGCTATAGCCGAGACGAGTTGTTGCGGTTATCTCCGGCAGATATTGATCCAGAGATTGGCCATGATCCAGGACTCTTTGCGGCTCGCTTGCGAGCCGAGGGGGTGGTGGCGCTCGAGCGAACGCATATCGCCAAGGACGGTCACCCAATTTTGGTCGAGGTTCATGCCCATCTTTTCGAAATGAATGGGCGGCAGTTGGCGCTAACCGTGTCCAGGGACATTACCGCTCGTAAATGGGCACAGCGAGAGTTAAAAGTAGCGGAAGAGAAAAATCGTGAATTATTCGAGCTAAATCAAAAAATTATCACCAAATCTCCTTTTGGGATTCAGGTTTATGATGAATTTGGTCAATGTATTTTGGTCAATGAAGCGAGTTGTAAGACAATAGGAAGCTCAACTGAGGATGTATTAAAGCAAAATTATCATAATATCGACTCCTGGAAAAAATTTGGCTTGTATGAGGCAGCTCTTAATGCCTGCTCTAAAAATGAGATAGTTCATCATTCTACTCATTTTATTTCAACATTTTATCGAGAATGTTGGATAGATTGCTATTTTATTCCAGCTACAATTGGCGGCAGGCCGCATCTTCTGCTGCTTTTGGATGATATTACAGATCGTTCCCAAGCCGAGCTGGCCCTCCGCAAAGCCATGGGCGATGCCGAGGCGGCCAATCGGGCTAAAAGCGAATTTTTGGCCAATATGAGTCATGAGATTCGCACGCCAATGAATGCTATTTTGGGTTTAACTCATTTGCTGGGGCGAACGGCTCTGGGAGAACAACAGAGGGATTTTGTCGAGAAAATCGGCGTTGCCGGTCGCTCTTTATTATCACTATTAAATGATATTCTGGATTTTTCGCGTATCGAAGCCGGGCGGCTGGAAATCGAGAGCACCAATTTCCGATTAAGCGAAGTTCTGGACGGTTTAGCGGCGATCATGTCGGTCAATGCGGGCGCCAAGGACATTGAATTGGTGATTGCAGCAGCCCCGGAGGTTCCTGAAAATTTGAAAGGGGATCCGCTGCGGCTGAAGCAAATTCTTCTCAATCTGACCGGCAATGCCTTGAAATTCACCGAACGCGGTGAAGTGGTGGTTCGGGTTGACTTGCTGTCGCCGGTTGCCGCAGCCTCCGCCGAAGCCGAGTCGGCGGTGTTGCGATTCTCGATTCGTGATACCGGCATCGGCATTCCAGCCGATCAGCAGGCCAAGCTGTTTTCGGCTTTTTCCCAAGCCGATACCTCGACCACCCGTCGGTTCGGGGGGTCTGGTTTGGGGCTGGCCATTTGCAAACGCCTAGTCGATCTGATGGGCGGTAATCTTGGTCTGATCAGCATCCCCGGTCAGGGTAGTGAATTTTGGTTTACCATTCCGTTTGGTCGCGGCGCGGCGGCGCTGACGGCATCGATGGCCGAGTTGGATGTCCTGATCGCCGATGATCACGACATTGCCCGCGAAACGCTGAAAATGACCGCCGAAGCGTTGGGTTGGACCCCGGACGTGGTGTCATCGGGCGGCGAGGCGCTGGTTCACACGCGAGCGCGGCTCGAAAAAGACCATCCCTACGATGTCCTTATTCTGGATTGGAAGATGCCGGACATTGACGGCTTGGCTGCCAGCAAGGCCATTCGGCACGAAGCGCCTCCCGGCACCTTCCCGATCGTGATTATGGTGACGGCGTATAACCGGGAAGACGTGGTCAACTCCCCCGATGCTGTCGCCATTGATGCGGTGTTGGTCAAGCCGGTGACGGCTTCGTCTCTGTTCAATGCGGTGATGGAGGCTCGGGCCCGGCGGGCCGGCGGCCCGCACGCTTTGGCTGGGGCCATGCGGGTCCACGAGGAGCCCGCCCAGGGGCTTCGGGATGTGCGGATTTTGGTCGTTGAAGACAATGCGGTGAATCAAACCATTGCCCGCCACATTCTCGAGGCCGAAGGCGCCGTGGTCTCTTTGGCTGCCGATGGTCGTCAAGCGGTGGACCATCTGGCGGCAGAGCCGGCGGGATTCGATATCGTCCTGATGGATGTTCAGATGCCGGTTATGGATGGTTACCAGGCTACTCTCGCGATTCGTCGGGAATTGGGACTGGTTGGCCTGCCGATCATCGCACTGACGGCAGGAGCTTTTCAGTCCGAGCGGGAGCGGGCGTTGGGGGTCGGCATGGACGACTTTATCTCGAAACCTTTTGATGTGAATAGAATGGTCGAAGCCATTAAACGCCAACTCCGGCGCGTGGCCAACGCGCTGCGGATACACTCGTCTGCCGTATCGGCTGTGTCGGTTGCGCCGACGCAGCCGATTCTGTCGGCTCTGCCTTCAGTCCCGCCTCCCCCCGAATCTCCGGTTCCCGAGCCGGCAGCGGCGCCAGCTTCGGCCTCAGGCCTTCCCGGCATCGATCGGGAACAGGTTCTTCGGCGCATTGGCTATGACGAAGAGTTGTTCGCGACCCTGCTGGATATGTTTCTGACTCAATATGCCGATGTCGCCCAGCGTCTGCGTGAAGCGCGGGATGATGGACGGTTCAACGAGGCCGCCGCCCAAGCCCATTCCTTACGCGGCGCGTGCAGCAACATGGCGGCGGTTGGCATTGCTGGGGTTGCCCAGGAATTGGAAGTGGCTTTCAAGGAACAGGATGTGGCGGCCATGGCGATGTTATTGGATCGTCTTGACGCCGAATTGGCGCCGCTGTTGGCGGCCCTTGCCAATGGACGCCGCGCCGCTGCGTGATCAAAAGGCAAACGGCCCCACCCGGATGGGCGGGGCCGCGTCCTCGTGGACGCGAAGCCCCAGTGTGTGGACTCTCGGGGGCGCGGATGCGCCCGCCCGGCGTCTGATACCGGCGAGCTATAACGATGACACGCTGCCGGTATCGGGCCGCGACGACGGCCCCGCGCGCCCATGCGCGCGAAGCCAAGGGCGCGGATGCGCCCGCCCGGCGTCTGAGGGCAGCCTTGATGAGTCACCATCAAGGCTCGAGGGTATGACGGATCCGTCCGGACGGTCGCGCGCGATCAAGACGCCTTCGGACCGGCCAAAGGCCATTGGGCCTTTGGCCGGTCCAGGGTCGCACTACAAGATAAATTTCGACAAGTCGGCGTTCTTGGCCAAACTTCCGACCTGTTCCCGAACATAATCGGCCGAGATATCAACGGTCGTACCGGGCCGGTCACTGGCGGAGAAGCTGATTTCCTCTAGCAGCCGCTCAATCACGGTGTGCAAACGACGCGCCCCGATATTTTCAACATTGGTGTTGATTTCAGCAGCCAAGGTGGCCAGCTCGTCGATGGCTTCATCGGGGAAGTTCAGCGTTACCTCTTCCGTCGCAAGCAGGGCCTTGTATTGCTTGATCAGGCTATGCTCGGGCTCCAGCAGGATGCGCTTCAGGTCATCGCGGGTCAGGGCTTTCAGTTCAACCCGGATCGGCAGTCGCCCCTGAAGCTCGGGCAACAGGTCCGACGGCTTGGCGGCGTGAAAGGCACCCGACGCGATGAACAGGATATGGTCGGTCTTGACCGCGCCATGTTTGGTTGCAACGCTCGTGCCTTCGATCAGCGGCAACAGGTCACGCTGAACGCCTTCGCGACTGACGTCGGCCCCCCCGCGAAACTCGGTGCGGGCGGTGATTTTGTCGATTTCGTCGATAAAGACGATGCCGTTTTGCTCGGCGGTGGCAATGGCCTCGCTGACGACCTTTTCCTGATCCAACAGCTTGTCGGATTCTTCGGCTATCAACACGGTATAGGACTCGCGAACGGTCATTCGCCGGGTCTTGGTCCGACCGCCCATGGCCTTGGAAAAGATGTCATTCAGGTTCAACATGCCCATCTGAGCGCCGGGCATGCCCGGAATCTCGAAGGTCGGCAGCGAACCCGCCCCGGACTCGGAGACCTGAATCTCGATCTCCTGATCGTCAATGGTGCCTTCACGCAACTTCTTGCGGAACTTGGCCCGCGTGTCGGCGCTGGCCTGCTCTCCGACCAACGCGGTCAGCACCCGTTCTTCGGCGCGCAACTCGGCCTTGGCCGCAACTTCTTTGCGCAGACGGTCGCGCGTCATAGTAATGGCGATTTCCACCAAATCCCGAATGATCTGCTCGACATCCCGGCCCACATAGCCGACCTCGGTGAATTTGGTGGCTTCGACTTTGAGGAAAGGAGCCTGGGCCAGTTTGGCCAACCGCCTGGCGATCTCGGTTTTACCGACGCCGGTCGGCCCGATCATCAGAATGTTTTTGGGCAGCACTTCGTCGCGCAATTCCTCGGGCAATTGCAGCCGCCGCCAGCGATTACGAAGGGCGATGGCAACGGCGCGCTTGGCCTCGAGCTGACCCACGATGTAGCGGTCAAGCTCGGAAACGATCTCGCGGGGGCTGAAGGAATTCATGAGGGGCAGTCTTCTCCCTGGAGCGGCCAAGCCGCGCGGTTCTTTTTCACATCACTGTCGCAGCGCCAAACCAACCGGCCTCACGACGCAGTCGGCACCTTTTCCACGGTAATGGACAGGTTGGTATAGACGCAAATTCCGGCGGCAATGGTGATGGCTTTGCGGGCGATGGCTTCGGCTTCCATCTCGTCGATGTCGATCAGGGCACGGGCAGCAGCCAGAGCAAACGGCCCACCCGAGCCAATCGCGATCAGACCATCTTCCGGCTCCAGCACGTCGCCGGTTCCGGTGATCACCAAACTGACCGAACGATCCGCCACCGCCATCATGGCTTCCAGGCGGCGCAAATAGCGATCCGTGCGCCAGTCTTTGGCCATCTCGACGCAGGCACGGGCAAGCTGCCCCGGATGCTGCTCCAGCTTGGCCTCCAGACGTTCAAACAAGGCCAGCGCGTCGGCGGTGGCTCCGGCAAAGCCTGCGATCACCTGCCCCGACGAACCCAGGCGGCGAACCTTGCGGGCGTTCGACTTCATGATGGTCTGGCCCATGGTGACCTGGCCGTCTCCGGCGATCACCACCTCACCACGCTTGCGAACCGATAAGATAGTGGTGCCGTGCCACGGTGCCGGCGGAGACGACGGGCGATGGTCGATGGTCATCGGTTGACGGTACTTCCCATGTGATCGCGATTACGCCCCCGCTATGTGGGAAATTATGCCTCCGGGTCAAGGCTTGCCTCGCGAGAATCCGGGAAGGATCGGGAGTGATGCCGGCGAGCCATGGCAATGACTGACCGCCGACCCTCGGACCGCGACTGCGGCCCGGCATCTGGGGGCGGGTCTCCTGTTTCCAAAGGCTCTTCGAACCCGTTACCGTTTCTGGGGTTAGAAAGACATCGGGAATCCGAAGCTCGGGCCGCCAGCCAGGGAGCTGACCACCGCCCATGTTCCGAAGAGGGCCAACGCAACAGCCGTGCAGTGGTTGATCAGAACCAAGCGATCTTCAGAGATCCGGTGGCGGACCAGGGCAACGCCGGAACTGAGGGTCAGCCACCATGTCGCGGACCCGAAGAAGACGCCCAGGACCAACAGCAGCGCATTGTCAAAGCTGAGGGTTCCGGTGATGCCGACGCCAGCAAACAAACCGATGAAGGCCAGAATCGTCACGGGATTGGTCAGGGTCAAGGTCAAGCCAGTGACAAAACCGCTCACCCAGGTTTTGGCGCCAGGCGGATCATCCTCGGCAACCGGCGGTTTGGACAAATAGGTCCGCAGCGCTACCGCCAGAAGGAACAGGCCCCCCAACAAACGGAAGGTACTCTCGTGGCCAGTCAGAAACACCAGAGCGGCACTGACTCCGAATGCGGCAATCGCGCCGTAAATGGTATCGGCCACCGCTGCGCCCATGCCGGTGGCAAAGCCCAAAAGTTGGCCATGCTCTAAGGTTCGGCGGATACAGAGCAGCCCGATGGGACCGACCGGAGCCGCAATGGCGACGCCGAGGAGAAAACCCTGGAACCACACCACAACGCCACTGATCACCCGTTGATCCTCCCGGCCTGCTCCCGGTGTTGCACCGGGCCGGCACCCCCGACTCTGTCGCTCTGTTATCAACATTTGATCGCCAATTCCAAGGTTTTCCGCAAAGTCTCCGTCAATCAGGCATCGACAGCCTGTTACCGAGCCGGTTGCAATGCGGTCGGCGCGACGGTGGGGTCAGGCCGGCTTGCGGCGCAGGGAAAACGCGGCGAATCGGCTGGGCTGTGCCGGTCTTATAGGCAAAGGGACGGAAAACAGATAGAATGCCGCCTTGTTTTCAGGGATCGGTCATCATAACCGATGGCTTTCTAATCATACTTGGAGGGACTTTGACATTGCCTCATCATCCGCAGCGGAGAACCGCTACGGTAATCGGAATCGCGTTGGTGATTTCCGGCTATTTCTTATCATCTATCAGTGATGTTGCTGTTAAATACCTGAGCGGAGGGTATTCTGCATCTCAGGTGGTCTTTTTTACCGCGTTGTTCTCTCTGTTGCCAATGGTTGCGGCGGTGATGGCGGGCGGCGGTCCGGTGATATTGGCGACAGCACGTCCGGGCTTGCATCTATTACGGGGAACTATTGGCTTTATTGGCTATATGTGCGGGTATTATGCCATTGGCCATATGCCATTGGCCGATTTTTACGCGATGGTCTTTACAGCACCGCTCTTTATTACCGCATTTTCAGCCTTAATTGCGGGCGAATGGGTATGTCGACAACGCTGGTTAGCGGTCGGTGTGGGGTTTATCGGTGTTTTGGTGATGGTTCGACCGGGCTCCGGGGACGTTGGGTTGGGGACGTTGGCTGTCCTTGCCGGTTCCGTTTGTTACGCCTGTTCGGTGCTGCTGGTCCGCCGTATGGGCGAGCGGGAGCAGGCTGTGGCCTTCGGTTTCTATGGGGCGTTGGTGATGGTGGGGGGAGCCGGCCTGTTTTTGTCGTCCCCGACGCTTCCGAGTCGACCAGATCTGGTTCTGTTTGCGGTGAGCGGCATCGGCATGGGGACGGCGTTGCTATGCATCTTTGCCGCCTTTGGTCGGGCGCCAGCGGCGGCTCTCGCGCCATTCCAATACAGCCAAATGATTTGGGGAGTCCTGGCCGGGTTTTTTCTGTTTGGGGACTCTCCCAACTGGGCCGTGGCTTGTGGCGGGGCTTTGGTGATTGGCTCCGGTCTCTATATTTTATACCGTGAGACCCGGAGCCAACCGGCTTAAGCGTCATGGTTTCCAAAGGTCTTTGGCCTTTGGTCGGTTCAAACAGCCGTCGCAGCTTCGTTTTCCAGTGTCACTGAAACCGCGTGAATAACAGCGGCGATCCGCACAGCATTTTGGATGGCCGCTGTTCCAAGGCCCGCCTTGCGCACTTCGTGCTCGTGGGCTTCCAGACACATGCCACAGCCATTGATGGCAGAGACTGCCAAAGACCATAGCTCAAAATCGGCCTTATCAACGCCGGGCTTAGATAGAGCATTCATACGAAGCCTGGCCGGCATGGTTTTATAGTCTGGCTGGCTAACCAAATGCAGAAAACGATAATAAATGTTATTCATCGCCATAATCGAGGCGGCGGTTTTGGCGGCGGTCATCGCCTCGGGGCTCAGATGTTGGCTGGCTTCGTGCGTGATGGCGGTGATGACCGTGGCCTCGCGACTGGCAAGGGCCGAGGCCAACATGGCACCCCAACGCTGTTGTTCAGTCAATCCAGGCTCAGTGGCTATGGATGACAAATTCAACTTCAGATCGCGAGCATAATCAGGAAGGCGTTCTTTCAAGCTTTCGACGCTCATCACTCAGACTCCGAGAAGAAAAACGGACGGGATGAAGGAAGGAAGGTGGCGGCGGAGCAGAGACTCCGCCGCCGGATATTACGCGACTTTGATGGTCTCTTCACCCGGCTTCCAGTTACACGGGCACAGCTCGTCGGTTTGCAGAGCATCGAGGACGCGCAAAACCTCTTGCGGATTGCGGCCAACGCTGAGGTCATTGACCGATACGAAGCGGATCACATTCTCGGGATCGACGATAAAGGTTGCCCGCAGCGCGACGCCTTCGTTCCGGTCGAGAATGCCCAGAGTTTCTGACAATTCCCGCTTGATATCCGACAGCCACGGTTGCGTGACTTTGCCGAGATCCTCACGGCTTTGCCGCCACGCTAAGTGTACGAAATCGGAGTCGGTGCTGGCGCCGATGACAACCGTATCGCGGTCCCGGAACTCCCCGTCAAGCTGGGAAAACGCAACAATTTCAGTTGGGCAGACAAAGGTGAAATCTTTGGGCCAGAAGAAGTAAACCTTCCACTTTCCGGGGAAGCTTTGCTCGGTCAGCACCTCAAAGGCCGCCGGCGCCTTGCTGGAGCTGACGGATTTCAGGCTAAAAGGTGGAAAAGTCGCGCCAACGGTCAACATATGTCTGACTCCTGGTCTCTGTCGGTAGGGTCTCGTTTCGGCGGTCTTACTTGAGTGATCAACCGCCACACCCTCAACATAGGGCCTATCGATAAATCGATCAAACGAGTTATCATCATTTCAGAAATCGAATTTATCGATTAATCTCCAGGCCTGGATCAAATGGGATATCCCATGCGCCCTTTACCGACCCTTCGCCAAGTCGGCTATCTCATCGCTCTCGTTCAGCATCGCCATTTTGGGCGAGCCGCCGATGCCTGTTTCGTCACCCAATCAACCCTCAGCGCGGGTCTTCAGGAGCTAGAGGCGGTGTTGGGGGTGACGTTGGTGGAGCGAACCAAGCGGCGGGTTCATCTGACGCCATTAGGCCGAGTCATTGCCGCGCGGGGGCGTGAATTGATGCGAACCGCAGAGGAAATGGTCGAGTTGGCCCGCAGCGCCGCTGCACCGCTCAGTGGCCCGTTGCGGCTAGGAGTCATTCCTACGATCGGGCCGTTTCTGCTGCCGGCTATCCTGCCAAGATTACGGCACGAATTTCCCCAATTGCGGATGTTCCTGCGCGAAGACCTTTCGGCTCGCTTGCTCGATCAATTAGATTCCGGAGACCTGGATGCGGTGATTCTGGCGTTACCCTACAACGGTGACCTGGAATTCAAGGAGTTGGGGCAAGATCCGTTCCTGCTGGTTTGTCCATCAGACCACCGTTTGGCTGGCCATGACGCCGTCAAGCCGAGTGAATTGCCCGAAGGTGAGCTGATTTTATTGGAGGAAGGTCATTGCCTGACCAGTCACGCCTTGGCGGCGTGCCGACTTGGGGTGCCTGGTTTTGGCGGCGCCGGCAGCCGGGCCGCCGTCCACGGCACCAGCCTGCATACCATTGTGCAGATGGTTGCCGGGGGGTTGGGGTTAACTTTGCTGCCACGACTTGCTGTGGATGCCGGCATTCTTGGCGGAACCGATCTGGTGGCGAAGCCGTTGGTTGATGCCGGTGTGCGGACGTTAGCTCTGGGGTGGCGCCACTCGGCGCCTCGGCCAGCAGAATTCCAATTGCTAGCCGAGCATATTAACGGAGCCTTATCCGACTATCAGTCAGGCGGGCCTAACGGCTGAGGGGTATAGAGTCATGTTTTTGTGATCTGTCGTTTCTCTTTCTGTCATGGGAAAGGGCGTCTTCTTCCAAGTGTCAGGTGCGGGCACCGATGCGGAACCCTCCCCAATGTTGGCCTCGCACCATGACCGGCGCTGAAACATCTTTCATGCTGACGAATTGATCGCCGCCCATATCCCGGCGGTAGGTTTGAACGAGGATCGGCTGTCGATTGCGGGCCGCCGACAAGCCGGTGCGATCGTCAAAGATTCGACGGTTCCGACAGTGGGCGGTATTCCAAACTTTGTCGCCGGGGCGCTGGGGTTGAGAATAGGTTTTGTTATGAGTTGGCAAATAGCCATTACGATCAACCGTGACAGCAAACGAAATACGATCATTTTTCGTTAGCAATGGCTCCTGAAGATTGGGAAGAATACGATCACAAAGGGTTAAGAATTTAGTTGTATATTGGGGAGGATCGGTATCCTTGATGATCCGATAGTCAACATCCCAAAGCTGATCCCAGGTAATTTCTTTTCGATCAATCGCCTCTTCGAATAAATGACCGATATGAGCCGCCGTCTCTTTGGCAAGTGCGACAATTTCGGCGTCGGCCCGACGGCAGCTATCGACCACATCGCTGAGGCGTCGCTCGACCACCGCTTCTTGCCGATCAAAGCGAACATGAAGGGCATCCGCTTCGACATTGACGACGCTGGCGTGGAGTTCGCCAATCTCGGCAATGTCCAGAAGGATTGGAACATTATCTCCGATGATCGCGCGGGCAAGATCCTGTGAGCGCAATTGGACACCACCCATGGATAAATTATCGGTACGACATGACCAACTGCGCCCATTCACATTGACTTTGGCCGGCCGATCAACAGCGACTCGAATTTCCCGGCGGCGATCGGCAAAGTGAGTGTTTCTTAATGTAGCAATCACCCGCCTTTTGATCCCCACCACTTGATCAACTAGGCCATGGGTATCTTGTTGGAACCGGGTGGTTTCACGATTGCTGGCTTCGGCCTGATCAGAGACGCTGGAAATACGATCATGAACGATATGGATACTGTCGGCCGTCTTAGCCGCACTTTGCGCGATTTCGCGTGTAACGGCCTCTTGTTCGGTAACGGCTCCGGCGATCCCTGAAATGTTCCCGGTAGCAAACTCAACCTTTGCAGCAACACTGCCGATGGCTTCAGCGGTGTTGCGAATTACGGCCTGCATGGCCTGGATTTCCGAGCGAATCTCACCTGTGGCGCGATTGGTTTGGTCGGCCAACATCTTGACTTCATTTGCAACCACCGCAAAGCCTCGCCCGGCGTCACCTGCACGAGCCGCTTCGATATTGGCGTTCAGGGCGAGCAGTCGGGTTTCTTTGGAGATTTTCTCGATCAGTTGAACAATCGAGCCAATCCGATGAGAGACTGTATTGAGGTTCTCGGCCAAGACCTTGGCGCTCTGCGACTGCTGGGCGGCATTCTGGGCGGCTGTGGTCGAATACTCCACCTGGCGAGAGATTTCGGCAATGGAGGCCGATAATTCTTCAGCACCGGCGGCAATGGCTTGAGCATTGGCGTCGGCGTTTTCGGAAGCCTCGGCGGCCCTTTCGCTGTCTTCGGCTACCCGCTGCGCCGCCTGCAACACAGCATCAGAGGCCGTTTCCATGTCGGTGGCGCTGCGGCGAACGAATTGGACCGCCTGATCCAACTCATTTTCAAACGTCTCGGCCAACTCCTGCATGTTCAAGAGCATTTGCCGTTTATTGGTGGTTTCGGTGTAAACCTCGCTGGCAATGTAGGCTTCCATCAGCACGGCGCGAATCAAGGAGATGATCCGAGTCTCGGCTTCGGCAGGGCGACGGCGATGCTGGCGGAAAACCGATTGGATTAGTTGTTCCAAAAGGAAGGAATAGCCGGCAAGCACATAGCGAGTGGGAAGGCCAATTTTAGCATGGGCCGAGCCAATTCTATGGACTCGATCGATGTAATCTTGGTTAAAGTCGCCGCGAAAAAAAATCTGCCAATGCTCTTTTTGCAAGAGCCTAAGGCAATCTATCTTTCCTTTATTGGCAAGATGGGGGGCATTTTCAGGAAAATTGCCCATAAATCGGTAGAATTCATTGAGAATTGAATCAAGGTCGGCACTGACACCCGGCCAAAGTCCTTTCAGGGTGCTTTCCGTGGCTCCATCAAGCCGCCACAGGGCCGAATCATATCCAATCGTGACCACTTCATTCATGGGGTCGCTGGAGGATGAGTTGGTGTTGCCTGTCCCGGAGCCCTTGAGTCCTGAGTCTTTCATCGCTGTTCTTTGGCGTGATGGTGTCGCTGAGGCTCTCAGCGAAGCGTATGTGTCCATCTTGGTTTCCTCCCCAGAGCGGCGGGTGTTTTTGTCCGATTCCGTCCCTGGAATATTTTTTTTGTTTATCCGGTCAATTATGCCCAGGATCCCAGCAAAAGACCAGCATCCTTACCGTGGGCAGCTTTTGAGCCAAATCGTTGGTTTTTGCGAGTGCCGCAATGACAACGGCTCTGTTCTGTGTCGGGGAAAAGGACCGAGACGAGGTCTTGGCGCCAGAATCGTGCTGGAAATTCCATCCGACGATTCCCGGCCTATTGTCGACAATGGGGGGCAAGCACGAATTTTTTTTGACAATCGCTGTTGTCATCAAAATGACACCAATTTTATTGATATTCTCTCTAAACAGTCTGTCCTGACCCGCTGGGCCATTCGGGTCTCACCGGGGGTGACGCGGGGCCGATGGCGGAGCCAGGCAACGATATGTTAACGAGTGTGAAGACTATCAAGGATCGGCCAATGCTCGCCGGGCGCAGTGTCGATCCGCTGTTGGATGCGGTGCGGCGTGAGGTTCATTTCACGTATCAGCCCATTGTAAGCGCCTATTCGGGCCTTTGTTTTGGCTATGAGGCACAGCCGCAAGGTCAAGGCGGGCTTGGATTTGCAACCGTGTCGGCACTTTATGACCACGCCCATTTGGCCGGCGGGGCGTCATCTTCGATTTTGACCTTGCGCGAGAAGGTCGCACGCGATTTCTCGGCTTTTTCGGTGCGTGGCGAGCGTTTATTGCTCAGTCTTGATCATATTATGCAACTTTCACTGGGTGATATTTCAGAGCAGACAGTTGATATCTTTAGTCATTTTGGTCTCAATCCGACCGCTTTGTGCATCGCCGTTTCTGAAAATTTGCTATCGGTGGAAATCGGGCGAGAAGGACGTGCCGTTAAATCCGTCATAGACGGCTATCGAAGGCAATCCTGCTTATTTATTCTTGATCGATTTGGCAGCGGTACGGCAGGCTTGAAGGCTATATATGAATATCAGCCCAACGTTATTCGCATTGATCGCTATTTTATTGTGGGAATTGGCGATAATGAGCGTAAGAAATTGTTCGTATCGACTGTTGTTGATTTAGCTCATGTTCTAGGAATTGTCGTTATTGCAGATGGTGTTAATTGTGAAAAAGATTTCTTAGCCTGCAAACAAATTGGCTGTGATCTTGTCCAGGGTGATTTCGTCAGTCAGCCTATGGATATTTCAGAGATATTCAACAGGTCTTATAGTGTGGTGGCCGATGCGTCCCGGCGGGAGCGGCGGGAGCGGCGCGGAGATCAGAAGCTATTAAGAGATGAATTGTCTCTGGTTGTCCCGCTGTCCGTCGGCGATCCGATGTCTACCGTATTCCAGGCTTTTCGAGCCGAAAAGAACCATGATTTTTTGCCGATTGTCGATGACCGTTCCCAGCCAGTCGGTATTATTCGAGAGTTTGATTTAAAAGATGTCATTTATTCCCGATATGGAAAAGATTTGCTTCATAATAAGGCGTTATATCGAGGGCTTTTGGATTTTATTCGGCCTTGTCCCGTCTGTGATATCAATACTGAGGCAGAAAAAATATTGGAGACTTTCTCCCAGGCATCAAATCCTCCGGGAATTTTGCTGGTTGATGAATTTAAATATGTCGGTGTCCTCAGCGCCGCCTCACTGTTGAGGGTTATTAACGAAAAAAATCTTGCCTTGGCGCGCGATCAGAATCCTTTAACCCGTTTACCGGGGAACAGTTGTATTGCTGATCATCTGGTTTCGGCGCTCGAGAGTGTCGATAGCTGTTGGACCTTCGTCTATTTTGATCTTGATAATTTTAAACCGTTCAATGATCGCTATGGGTTTCGACAAGGGGATCGGGCGATTCTGCTCTTTTCCGATCTGATGCGGAGTCATCTGAGCGCCAATCAGATTTTCCTCGGCCATATCGGCGGAGACGACTTCTTTGCGAGCTTCCGGGATTTGCCGCCGAATGATGTGAGCGATCGTGTCGAGACGCTGTTGGCGACCTTCCGGCGGGATGTCGAGAGTTTCCATGACGCCGATTCTCGCCAACGCGGTTACATCGTGGGGCGAAATCGCGATGGTGTGACGCAGCATTTCCCGCTACTGACATGCAGTGCGGCACTGGTCGAAATTCCGGCGGGGGCTCGCACGGTCACGGTGGATGATTTGGGTGATGCGATTGCCATCCTCAAGAAAGGCGCCAAACAAGCCCCCCGGCACATGGCTGCAAAGCGGCTGGGCTGAAGCCGGGCTTGCTCCGGGACCAGATGGCGGACTAGGGTGCCCGTGGGTGATGTCCACAAGGAGCCCTGGGTGATGTCGGCCATTGATCTCGAGGCGTTCCGGGCGGCGCCGCTGGCAACCGATCCGTTTGACTTTGTGTGCGTTCCGGGATTTATCCGGGCCGACGCCCTGGATGCGATCAACCGCGATTATCCTCAATTGGATCAAGCCGGCAGCATCCCCTTGGGCATTTTTCCCCATGGCCCGGCGTTTCAAAACCTGATCGACGCGTTGCAAAGCCCGGCTTTGGTGGCGGCGTTCGGAGAGAAGTTTGGGCTGGATCTGCGAAGATATCCGCAAATGTTTACGGTGCGGGGGCGCTGTCGGGCCGGTGATGGTAAAATCCATCCGGATTCCGCCAGCAAGGTCGTCACGGTTTTGGTCTACATGAATCCACCATGGGAAGCCTCGGGCGGGCGATTACGTGTTTTACGCTCGCCCCGGCTTGACGATTTCGTGGTAGAGGTGCCACCCAATCAGGGGACATTGCTGGCTTTTCGGCGTACCGATACATCGTGGCACGGTCACGAATCCTTCGAAGGGCCGCGCCGGGCTATCCAGATGAATTGGGTTAAGGGACGGCGCTATATTTGGCTGGAGCAATGGCGCCATCGTCTGGGCTCTTGGGCCAAGACACTGAGCGGCGGGGCAACCCGTCGGACTGACACCCTATAAACGACGCTGACGGAGCCCAATTCATGAGGTATCGCCCATTGTCGGGCCTTGCGGCCATGGCTGTTGCCGTGGGTGCGGTGCTGTTTCTGACGCCATCGGTCGGGTTTGCAACGTCGGCTAGCGAGGGCGACGGGGCCGGGGCGACGCCGCCGTTGGGAGAGTGGCGGGTGGGGCCGGTGGTCAACAAGGATGGGGCATTCGTGTATTGTATCGCCGAAGCGCGCTTTACCAACGGCACCAGCTTGGTGATTGGTCGCAGTCCCAAGGATGAATTTAATCTGGCCGTGGGCATGCCCGAGGCGAATTTAAAGAAAGGCGCCGCTTGGCCGGTTCAGGTGGTGGTGGATGGCAGCGTGAAACGGGATCGTCAGGCAGTGGCGGCTGACCCGGATATGCTGGTGATCGCCAATGGCGCCGACAATGATTTATATGAAGCGATCACTCATGGGACCGAGTTGACCGTCGTTGCGCCGTCCGACACCATTCGCTTTCAACTGAAGGGGACGGGGACGGCGTTACGTGATCTCCGCAGTTGCGTCGAACGAGCCCGCGACGGGCAGCCGGTGACGCCTTTGGGGCGGCTGGGGGGAAGCTCTGCTCCCCAATTGCCGCCACTGCTCAAGGAGTTGCTGAATCAGGCGGGATTCCGAAAAATTGACCTGTTGCCGTTGTCGTCGGTCCCGCCTGGGCACGGCAATGTCAGTACGCTGTGGCGGGTGGGGCCTGTTCTCAGTGGCATTGCCACCTCTAACAAACTGCCCGGCGATACCCTGAGTAGCCTGAGTGAGGCTTATGTGGCTCGCTTGAAGCCCCAATGCGGTGATGACTTCGATGTCAAATGGGGAGAGCCCGAAAATCTGCCGGTGGCCTCGATCCGAACCAGCGAGATCCGGTGTCAGCGGTCTTCGGGGGCGGTTCATGTGGCCCTGACCTTTGATCTGGGGCGGGGCGGTTTGCTCCAGGTGTTCTTCCATGAAGCACCGGAGGAAGAGGCCGCAGACAAGGATCGCGACGCCATCGCCGAGGTCTTGCGGCGGTTGGCGAATCCGTAGGTCGCCAGTTGATTTTTCGGGGCCGCGCGGCCAAGACTGGACGCGCGTGTTCTCCGGGATGAAGCAGGGGGCCGGGTGATGTCCAGACATTGGGGAATAAGGGCGGGACTGGGAATGGCCCTGGTGGTCGGAGGGCCAGCGGCAGGTTGGGCCGGAGATCGAAATGGTGATTACGCCATTGTCGGTTATGGCAGCTATGCCTGTTCGAGTCTCAGCCAAGATATCGATGCCGGTGTTGCCAATTGGGTGGCAGGCTATTTGACCGCAATCAATCAGTTATATGATGGCGTCTATGATCTTAAGGGTGACCAGGATCTGGATGGAGTTGTGGACTGGATTTATAGCTATTGTTCAAGCCATCCTAATGACGGCGTGGCCACGGCAGCTTCGGCGTTTGTGAAGGTCCAGGCCTCATCCCAACGGAGGGAGCCATGATCCAGAACGCGTCCATTGTGGTGGTCATGGCTTCGCTCGGGATGGCTATGACGACGACACCAGCTTTCAGCGCCGATGGTCAGGGGCGCTATAAGGTGATCGGTTATGGCTCGTATCACTGCGATGACTATGTGGCGTCTTACGGGAACCATCGGGTTGATGATTCCGGGTTCGGGGATTGGTTGGCCGGCTATTTGACCGGGGTGAATTTTATCGAAGGCGAAACTTACGACATCAAGGGGACTCTGGACCTGAACGGAGTCCGGGATTGGCTGGCGACATACTGCGGGCAGCACGCCGACGACAGCGTGGCCAAGGCCGCTCGGGCCTTCGTGCGGGCAGCGGCTTCGTCCCGACAGCAAAGCCGGTGATGACATCATGCCGGCGTTTGGACCGGGATTAGGTGGTTCATGTCGTGAAGCTCTTGGGTCATTTTACCGATTCTGACCGAATGATTGCCATAAAAATAGACATTTAACTTGATATTACAGACAATATGAGCCAATCCATGCTTATCTGTGATACAATAATGTTGAACTTCAAAGCCATTTTGACCTTTATAGCCGGTTAGATAGGTTCTAATATCAATAATTGATTTACTTTCAATGCGAAGCTGACTCATTCCATCAATCAATTCCTGGCAATCTGCCATAAACCCGATAATATCAACATTTTCATTAACCTGACAACTGATCAAAAGCTGATTCTCGGCACAGGAATTGACAATTCTTGATAATTTGATGGTGACATCACCGACAATATATTCAATGCCGCGTGGAACCGTATCGACATGGTGATAAGTGAAGTGTGAGCCAATGGCGAAGGCCGAGCGCAAGGGAATGCTGCTGTCACTGACCGCGTTCAAGGTCAAGATCAGGGTCAGTGCGATGTAAGTGCGGATGCTATGTTCGTATCCGACATTATTATTCCAAATATAGTAACCATCTCCGGTGGTTGATCGATGCAAATCCACCGGCATGTTATTGTTGGCCATCAAAAGGGCGGCTTTATCAATATAATATTCCAAGATCTTAAGCTGACAGAGTTGCTCAGTTGGGGATTTTAGGGAGAATTTGACGATATCGAAAAGAATAACAGCGCGATTGGCGGTATAGCTTATGCAATAACGTTTTATTAAGTTGTTAAGAGTATTGACATTGATATGGTAGCGGGCGATTCCAATGGTTCCAGTCATTTTGACGCGAACCCGTGGGATATCAAGGCCGGTTGCAATAGCGTCAAAGGTTTTTGCACTAATCAAGCGGTTTCCTTGGAAAACTCTCGGGAATTTCTCATAGCCCTTGATGGCGACCTCAACTGGGGCATAGCAAATATCCACATGAACGCTGTCATGAGTCCAGCCAATCACCGTATTTCGTCCGCAATCCCGGATATTTTCCAGAGTATCGCTGATCCGTTTCAAAGAAACCGCCTCATCGGCCTTAAAATTCTGGAGCAGATAATTCTTAGAGACATTCTGTAAATAAGGATTGTTCCGAGGTTGCGTCATGGTCGAATGTCTCTGTGGATTAGGCCAGGGGTGCGGAACTCACGGCTGACAAGATTACGGCCAGCCCACCCTTTTACGAAGTTGGCCTTGCCGCAGACAAGGCCGTTCGGGGAGGGGGAGGGGCGGCGAACAGCCGCGCTTCCTCCGGCGGGTGGCGCTTGCTTCGGGGGGCATGGGCTAGTATCGTTCCCCCTGAAAAAAAACAGTCATGGGAACTGCCATGGCGCCGACTGGGTCGACGACCAAACATATGGGTCCTCTGAGTTTTCAGGCACTCATTCTCAAGCTCCAGACGTATTGGGCCGAGCAGGGCTGTGTTGTGCTCCAGCCCTATGACATGGAGGTGGGCGCGGGAACCTTTCATCCCGCCACCACCTTGCGGGCGCTAGGACCGCAGCCTTGGCGCGCGGCCTATGTTCAGCCATCCCGGCGGCCCAAGGATGGCCGCTATGGCGAGAACCCCAACCGGCTTCAGCATTATTACCAGTTCCAGGTGATTCTCAAGCCGTCGCCGCCCGATAGCCAGGCGCTCTATCTGGACAGCCTGCGCATGCTCGGCATTGATCCCCGTCACCACGATATCCGCTTCGTGGAAGACGATTGGGAAAGCCCAACCTTGGGCGCGTGGGGGCTGGGATGGGAGGTTTGGTGCGACGGGATGGAAGTGACCCAATTCACCTACTTCCAGCAGGTGGGCGGCATCGAGTGCGATCCGGTCGCAGTCGAATTAACCTATGGCCTCGAACGGTTGGCCATGTATGTCCAGGGGGTGGAGAATGTCTATAACCTGGATTTTAATGGCGCCGGCGTAAGTTACGGTGATGTTTTCCTGCGGGCCGAGAAAGAGTATTCGGCCTTCAATTTCGAACATGCCAATACCGCCATCCTCCTTCAGCATTTCAAAGATGCCGAGGGCGAATGCCAAGCTCTGCTTGAGCAGAAATTGGCGCTACCGGCCTATGATCAGTGCATTAAAGCCAGCCATCTGTTCAATCTGCTGGATGCGCGTGGGGTCATCAGCGTGGTCGAGCGGGCGGCCTATATCGGTCGCGTGCGGGCTTTGGCCAAGGCGTGCTGCGAGGGCTGGTTGGCTGGAGGGGGTGGGGGCTGATCCGTGCCTCCTTCCGAATCAACCGGCAAAATCAGGACCGTGACGGTTGCTGGCGGGCGTCGAGGGTGACAGAGCGGCGCCGTTCGGGGGCTGTTGGTGTTACCGACGTGCGGCAAGACATAACGAAGGTTCGGGAGGCGGTGCCGTCCCGATCTTGAGAACAGGGCGGAGACATGGCCGAGCTTTTCGTCGAACTCTTCTCCGAAGATATTCCGGCCCGCATGCAGGTGCGGGCAGCCGACGATTTTAAACGGTTGGTGACCGATAAATTGGCGGCGGCTGGGCTGGTCTTGACCTCGGCCCAGGCCCAATCTACGCCGCGTCGGTTGGCGCTGGTGGTGGACGGCCTGCCTTTGGCCCAACCCGACGTGCGCGAAGAGCGCCGGGGACCACGGGTTGGGGCTCCTGATGCGGCGGTTCAGGGCTTTTTGAAAGGAGCCGGTTTAGCGTCTCTGGACCAGTGCGAACACCGTGACACCGGCAAAGGGGTGTTTTGGTTCGCGGTGATCGAAAAACCGGGACGCGCCACCGCACAGGTTTTGCCGGATCTGATCGAATCCGCCATCCGGGACTTGGTTTGGCCAAAGTCGATGCGTTGGGCCGACACCCATTTCCGCTGGGTTCGTCCGCTTCATTCTATCATTGCCCTGTTTGATGGTCAGCCTTTGGTCGGAGGTTTGACCGTGGCGGCTCGGGAAGCGCCGCCGCGTACCGATGACGACGCCAACCTGTGTTTGGCCGGGGCGTTGACTGCAACCCGGTTGCCTTTTGGTGCCACCACGCGCGGCCATCGGTTTTTGGCTCCGGCCAGCTTCGAGGTGACGTCGTTCGCGGATTACCAGGAGAAATTGGCCGGCGCGTTCGTGCGGCTCGACCGGGAGGCCCGCAAAAGCTGGATCGCCAGCGAGTCCGCCCGGTTGGTGGCCGCCGAAGACTTGACCGTTGCTCCCGACGACGCGTTGCTGGAGGAAGTGGCCGGGCTGGTGGAATGGCCGGTGGTTCTGCTCGGCACCATCGATCCGCAATTCATGGGCGTTCCCGCTGAAGTGCTGATCACTTCGATGCGGACCCATCAAAAATACTTTGCCACCCTGAAGCCCGACGGCGCCTTGGGGCCGCGCTTTATTGTGGTGGCAAACATGGTCACCGATGATGGCGGCTTGGCCGTGGTGGCCGGGAATCAACGGGTCTTGCGAGCCCGATTGAGTGACGCGCAATTCTTTTGGGATCAGGATCGCAAGCTGCGCCTGGATCATCGGGTCGACGCGCTGAAGGCTGTGACCTTCCATGCCCGATTGGGGACCGTTCACGACAAGGTGGAGCGGATGGTCGGGCTGGCCGGGGCTCTGGCGCCGTTGATCGCCGGAGCCGATGCCGACGCAGCCCGGCGGGCGGCCACGCTGTGCAAAGCCGATTTGACCACCGGCATGGTTGGCGAGTTCCCAGAGTTGCAAGGCGTGATGGGGCGATACTATGCCCGGTATGATGGCGAGGATGCCGCCGTCGCCCAGGCCGTCGCGGAACATTACAAACCGCTCGGCCCCACCGATGGATGCCCGACCTTGCCGATCAGCATCGTCGTGGCGTTGGCCGACAAGCTGGACAGTTTGGTTGGCTTTTTTGCCATCGACGAGAAGCCGACCGGCTCCAAAGATCCCTACGCCCTGCGCCGGGCCGCCCTGGGGATCATTCGTTTGGTGCTGGAAAACCGGCTGCGGCTCCCATTGCGGAGCGTGTTCCGGCAGGCTCACGCGGGCTATCGGGTGGATGGGCTGGCTGCCGCCGATGTCGTGGCCGAACAGGTGTTGGACTTTTGCGCCGATCGCTTGAAGGTGGTTCTGCGGGATCGCGGTGTTCGTCATGATCTGATCGACGCGGTGTTCGCGTTGGGCAGCGAGGACGATCTGGTGCGCCTGTTGGCTCGGGTCGAGGCTCTGGGAGCGTTTTTGGCCACTGACGACGGCGCCAATCTGCTGATCGCCTATCGCCGCGCCGCCAATATCGTCAGAATCGAAGAAAAGAAGGACGGGGTTCGTTATGACGGTGCGCCCCTGACCGCGCTGTTGGGGGCGGACGAAGAACGGACTCTGGAAGCGGCGCTGCGGGCGGTGGACGATGCGGCGCGGCCACGCTTAGAGGCCGAGGACTTTGCCGGTGCCATGGCTGCGTTGGCTCGGCTACGGAGTCCGGGGGATGCCTTCTTCGATAAGGTAACGGTTAATAGTGACGATCTTCAGTTGAGGGCGAACCGTTTGCGGTTACTCAATAAGATAAGAGAGACCATGAACAGTATCGCCGATTTTTCCCGAATTGAGGGCTAAAAACCGAAGATCGGGAAAGACGCCGACCGGGAACGTCCGGCGGCGGGTGTGACGCTTCGAGGAGCGATGGATAAGATGAGCAGCCAAGGCAACACCAAGTGGGTCTATGGGTTCGGTGACGGGACCGCCGAGGGCAGCGCCGCCATGAAGAACCTATTGGGTGGCAAGGGAGCCAATCTTGCCGAAATGAGCAGCCTGGGGCTGCCGGTGCCGCCGGGTTTCACCATCACCACCGAAGTTTGCACCTACTATTACGCCCATGATCAGAACTATCCGGCGGACCTTAAAACCGCCGTGACGGCGGCGTTGGCCGAAGTGGAACAGCGGGTTGGCGCTCGTTTTGGCGATGTTGATAATCCGTTGCTGGTATCGGTGCGCTCGGGATCTCGGGCGTCGATGCCGGGCATGATGGATACCGTGCTGAATCTTGGCCTGAACGATAAGACGGTGGAAGGTTTGATCGCCCGCAGTGGCGATTCTCGTTTTGCCTACGACAGTTATCGCCGCTTTATCCAGATGTACGGAAATGTGGTGCTTGGCGTCGATCATCATTTGTTCGAAGAAATCCTCGAGGACTTCAAGCACCAGAACCGGCGCTCACTCGATACCGATATGGTCGCGGATGACTGGAAAGCCGTGATTTCCGGCTACCACGAGATGATTGAGCGGGAGTTGGGCGCGCCTTTTCCCCAGGACGTTGTCCAGCAATTATGGGGCGCCATCGGCGCTGTGTTCGGATCCTGGATGAATCCCAGGGCCATCACGTATCGCCGTCTTCATGAGATTCCCGGTGATTGGGGAACTGCGGTGAATGTTCAGGCCATGGTTTTCGGCAATATGGGCCAGGACTGCGCCACGGGCGTCGCCTTCACCCGGAATCCGTCCACCGGAGAAAACGCTTTTTATGGCGAATATCTGGTCAATGCCCAAGGCGAAGACGTGGTGGCCGGCATTCGGACGCCCCAGCACTTGACCATGGCCGGCAAGCAGGCGAATCACTCGGATTTGCCCGCAATGGAAGAGGTCATGCCCGAAGTGTTTGTTCAGCTCGATCAGGTGCGGATCAAGCTGGAGCGGCATTACCGCGACATGCAGGACATCGAATTCACGGTGCAGCAGGGCAAGCTGTATATGCTCCAGACCCGCACCGGCAAGCGCACGGCCCCAGCCGCGCTGAAAATCGCGGTGGATATGGTGGCGGAAGGGCTGATCACCCAGGCCGAAGCGGTTCAGCGCATCGAACCCGGTTCCCTGGATCAGTTGTTACACCCGACCTTGGACCCGAAAGCTCATCGTAAGGTGGTGGCGCGCGGGTTACCGGCTTCACCGGGGGCGGCTTCGGGCAAGGTGGTGTTCACCGCCGAAGAGGCTGTGACTTTGGCCGGTTTGGGTGAAGCGGTCATTCTGGTGCGGATCGAGACCAGCCCCGAAGACATTCATGGTATGGCGGTGGCGCGCGGCATTTTGACCGCTCGGGGCGGCATGACCAGCCACGCCGCCGTGGTGGCGCGTGGGATGGGCCGGGCCTGCGTCGCAGGCGCCGGCGAGTTGCGGGTTGATTACAAAAACCAGCAAATCCTGATCGGACCCAATCGCATCCGGGCTGGCGAAGTCATCACCATCGATGGTTCGACCGGCGAAGTCATGCTAGGTGCCGTGCCGACCATTCAGCCCGAGCTTTCCGGCGATTTCGCCCAACTGATGGAGTGGGCCGACGGGTTGCGGCGGTTGCGGGTGCGGGCGAACGCCGAAACCCCGTTGGATGCCCGTACTGCCCGTCGGTTCGGGGCCGAGGGGATCGGCCTGTGTCGAACCGAGCATATGTTCTTTGATGCCGACCGGATTGTTGCGGTCCGAGAAATGATCCTGGCCGAGAGCGAGGCCGGGCGTCGAGCGGCGTTGGATAAAATCCTGCCCATGCAGCAGAAGGATTTTGTCGAGCTGTTCCAAATCATGGAAGGCTTGCCGGTAACGATCCGGTTGCTGGACCCGCCGTTGCACGAGTTTCTGCCCAACAGCGACGACGAAATGGATGAGGTGGCGCGGGCGGCTGGCACCGATCCGTTGAGGGTGCGCCAGCGTTCGCTTCAACTTCATGAAGCCAATCCGATGTTGGGGCATCGCGGCTGCCGACTCGGCATCACCTACCCCGAAATTTACGAAATGCAGGTTCGGGCGATCTTCCAAGCCGCTGCGGACGTAACGCGGAGCGGGGGTAAGCCGGTGATCCCGGAAATCATGGTGCCCTTGATCCTGTCCCGCCGAGAGTTGGAAATTTTCAAACAGTTGATCGATCAGGTGGCCGCCGAGACCATCTCGGCTGTCGGTGTTGACCTCACATATCTGGTTGGCACCATGATTGAACTGCCGCGGGCCGCGCTACGGGCCGCCGAGATCGCCGAGTTTGCGCAGTTCTTCAGTTTCGGCACCAATGATCTGACCCAAACGACTCTGGGAATCAGTCGCGACGATGCCGGCAGCTTCCTTCCCGACTATCGGCGGCTGGGGGTGTTCGAACAGGATCCTTTTGCGACCCTGGATGCGGAAGGCGTTGGGGAGTTGATTGCACTCGCCGTTCAGCGAGGGCGCGGGATTCGGCCATCGCTGAAGCTGGGGATTTGCGGCGAACATGGCGGCGATCCCGCTTCGATTCACTTCTGCGAGAAGGTTGGCCTCGACTATGTGTCGTGCTCGCCGTATCGGGTACCGATTGCCCGGCTGGCGGCAGCCCAGGCGGCGTTGGCGCACGCTGCGAAGTGAGGGGAGGCTTCGTAAGGTTCCGCCCGACAACCCGCAAGGAGGCATACCCTCCGTGACCTCGGGACGTTATGGGGAAAACGTCCAGGATTCAAAGGGCCGACCGGCCCTTTGCGGGTGTGTGTGGGCAGAGCCCACGAAAGCTTTAGCCCCCCCTTATGAGGCTGAAAGATCGCTGAAAGCGATCGGCCTCAATCCGCGCTCTTCCAACGCGGCGCGGACCCGAGGACTGAGTAGAGCCTGCAACTCGCCCTGGTGGTCATAGTCGGGCATGGTCCGGGTTAGCTCGGGACAGCGTCGGGTTGCCGGATGAAAGTAGAGTTCCGATACGCTTCCTTGGGGCAACGTATCGGCACGATCCAGCAGCGCCAGGACCGCCGACTCGGTCATGGCGCCGGTTTGGCTCAAACCAAGCACATGATCGTTGCACCGGATGCCGGCCAGACGCAGCCGAAGGCGCATCAGGGCGGTCCAGGGCGCCAGCGCCAAGCCTCCCGGCCCGATGGCGCGAGGTTCTCGCGGCAGCCGGATGGCCCGCATCCCAAAGGCCCGGCCCACCTTGAGGATCAATCCCAAAACCGTCGGATGAAGATGGAAGTGATTGTGAGCATTGACATGATCCAGCGGCAGGCCGGTGGCGGCGAAGGCTGAGAATTGGGCGCGCAACTCCGCTTCGATCTGGCGACGGGCTCCGGGCGTAAAGAAACACCGAATCCCCGCCGCGACCAAATCCCGCCGGAAACAGCCATCGGCCCCGACCAAAGCGGGAATCTGCTCTGGCGGTAGCATCGGACGGCCATCCACCAGAACGACATGCAAACCGACTCGTAACTGCGGCAAATGGCGGGCTCGCTCAATGGCATCGTTTGCCGCCTCGGCACCCACCATCAGGCTGGCGGTGGTTAACACCCCGTCCCGGCATGCCATCTCCACGGCCTCGTTGACGGCCACCGCCAGACCAAAGTCATCGGCGGTAATGATCACGCGTTTCATGCTATCCATGGCCTTCCTTGCCCCCCAACCCCGCTGCTCGTATATCTCCCACTCGCGCCGCCGACCACCCTCTATGGCCGCCGTCGGCGCCTCACGCCACCGCCGGAGGTCTTTTCCTTGCGTTTTTTCCCCGTTTTCCGCCCGACTCTGCGGCCCATGCGAGCCGTCGCCGTGGCCGGGCTTGCTTTCGTGCTGACCGTGGCGCCGTTCGCCTTGAGTCCTGTTCGCGCCGAGTCCAGCCCCCCGACCGCCGCCGAGACCCAGCAAGCGGCCTCGATGATTGGGGCCTTCTATGCCACTCTGCTGGCCACCATGAAAGAGGGGGCAGCCTTGGGCTTCGAAGGCCGGGTTGCGCGCCTGACTCCCTCGCTCACCCGCACCTTCGACTTCCCGGCCATGACCCGCTTGGCTGCCGGTGCCGTATGGCCGACCTTGGCAGCCGACGAGCAGCGTCGTCTCATCGACGCTTTCAGCCGCTTTAGCATCGCTAACTACGCCGCTAACTTCGACAGCTACAACGGAGAGCGTTTCGACATCTCGGGAGAAGTGCCAGCCCCCGGTACTGGCGGCGGCGTTATCGTTGAGAGCCAACTCACGCCTAGCGCCGGTGACCCGGTTCAGATGAATTACCTGTTGCGCGTCGGCTCAGACGGACTCCGGGTGCTCGACATTTTCGTCAACGGCACGATCAGTGAAATGGCAGGCCGCCGCTCAGAGTTCAGCTCGGTGCTGAATCGCGGTGGTGCTCAAGCCCTTTACGAAACCCTGGAAGCCAAAACTCAAGCCTTGGCCGCCAAGAAATAGCGGCTTTCGCCGGTATCGGGCTGTGATACCCTCGAGCCTTGATGGTGACTCATCAAGGCTGCCCTCAGACGCCGGGCGGGCGCGGACGCGCCCACCAGGCATTTGGAGGTCGCTTTAATATGTTAACATTAAAGCGCGACGGTATTACTTGGCTGGTTTGGCCTGATCGTCTGAGTCGTAACTGGGGTATGGCGTATCCACCATCGGCTGCCCCAACTCTTTAGCCCGATGCTGTCGGGCCATACTGCGTTCTTGAGCGTAAAAGTCGATGGACGACTTTTCCAACGCTTCCAATGGCTCGATATACTCGGCGCGTTGGTCGGTGGCCGCAGCTAGGAAATGGGCGTCATTGGCCAGCGCCAGCTTGCCGTAACTGAAGCCGAAGCCGACCGGATCGCCGTAAGCATCAACCCCTAGGCCGACCGCATCACGGGGATTAGAGGGACCAAACAGCGGCAGAACCAGATAAGGGCCATCCGGCACGCCCCAGCTATACAGGGTCTGCCCAAAGTCGCCGTCTTTGTCCGGCAAGCCAAAATCCGTTGCAACGTCAAAGATGCCGCCGACCCCCAACGTCGAATTGACCAGGAACCGTCCGGTGGTGGTAACGCCATCGGAGAACCGGCCTTGCAGGAGTTCGTTACCCAAATCCAGCGGCTGGCCCATGTTCCCCAGGATATTATGGACCCGCGCGCGCCCATAGTCAGGAACAACCCGACGATAGGTGTCGGCCCAGGGCTTGATCACCAGAAAATCGACGAACCGATTGACTTCAAAGACGTAACGATTGGCGGGTTCCAGCGGATCGTTGTTTTGCTCGAACTCGGCCTTGGCCGCAGGATCGGCGGGCGGGGTTGCGCAACCAAGCACCGATGCCGTCACCACTCCGGCCATGACCAGACCCAAAAGCGGCCCCCCGCTGACACCCTGTCGCCTCGGGGTCTGACGTTCAGGAATGCCACCCGAATTGACCACCTCTGCTCGAACGATTGTCATTGTCTGTGTCCGTGTCATGGGAATCGCGACCCCTCATCCATAATTTGCGTGGTTTACTGTTCCGGTCAAGACGCTGCGTCCTGTGCTGGCGGCTCTCCGGGTATCCTATGCGATCGCTTCAAGGCCATCCGGTCCATCCAGCCCAGCAGTGCTGGCAACGTCACCAGGGTATTTAACAGCGTGAACCCTAGGGAAATGACCAACAACACCCCCATGGATGCCGTTCCCGGATGATTCGATAACGCGAGACTGCCGAACGCAACCGTCGTGGTCAATGCACTGAACACGACGGCCCGAGCGGTACTCGACTGCAAAGGCCCAATCAACCCTCGCCGCCAATTGACAACAAAATAGATGTTAAAAGCGACCCCGATCCCCAGCAGCAGCGGCAACGCGATCACGTTGGCAAAATTCAATACCGGCCCCAGGGTTACGCTGGTGATGACAGTCATCAAGGACGACAACAGTAACGGTGCGAGGACCAAGGCCACATCCTCAATCCGCCGCAACACCAGCCACAACAGCAGCGCGATGGCCGCTAGCGCCAACCCTCCGGCCTCGACAAAGGCCCGAATAATCGTCGCTGCCGACTCTCGCACCGTCACGACGGGGCCGGTGGCTCCAGGCGCCACGCTCTGCACGGCATCGACAAAGCGCCCCATCACCGCCGTGTCGCCGATCCGCCCCGCCGGAAACACTTGAATCCGAGCGCTCCCATCGGGAGCGACCCAGTCTCGGGTCATGGTCTCGGATAGATGGCCCAAAACCACCGGCTTCGCCGACAGCGCATCGCGTAACGCTCCCAATTGCAGCGGCCACCCCGACAGCAAAGAGCGACTCAATGTGGCAAAAAAGGCGTCGTTGCGGCCCCGCACCTGATCCAACAGATCGGCCAGCCGATGCGCCCCCGGTTGTTGGCTATCCAGGACGCGCAACCGCTGCACCGTTGCCGCCATGGTCGAGCGGATTGCGGCAGCATCGGGGGGCGACGCCACCGCCACCGGCGTCAACGTCGGCCCCAACAGGGCCTCGGCGTCGGAGATCAGCGCCAATTTGGGAGCTTGGTCTTCCGGGACGAAACGGGTGATGGCTAACGCCCGATGAACGTCCGGGAGAGCCTCCAGCCGGTCGAGCAAGACTGGAACATCCGCCACCGATTTGACCAGAATTTCCGCCGTGAAGGGCGAGGTGTCGGGGTTGGCCATCAAGTCCAGCGCCGTCGCTACCGATTCGGTCTTGGGGTCGCGCAAATCCATCGGATTGAAGTCAAAGCGCAACAACGGCATCACGGCGAGCCCAAGGGCCGCCACTCCCGCCGCCACGGCCAGAACCCAGCGTCCCCGTTCGATCAAGAAACGATCCAGGGGAGCAGCCCCGGCGAACCCCACCGATGCGGGTTCGCCTCGGGGTCGAAACAGGGTTAGCAAAGCCGGCAGTAAGGTAAAATTCAGAGCCACAGCAATGAACATGCCGACACCGGCAATCAGTCCCAGTTGGGATACGCCGATATAGGCCGTTGGTAAAAAAGAGAGAAAACCCAGGGCGGTCGCTGCCGCCGCCAAAAACAGTGCCCTGCTGATGTTCCGGGCCGTCCCGCGCAGCGCCTCGGCGGGGTCCGGGGACAAATACCGCTCTTCGCGATAGCGCACGGTAAACTGGATGCTGAAATCCACGGCAAGGCCAATAAACAGCACCGCGAACGCCACTGAAATTGGGTTGAGTGTGCCAACCGCTAGGGCCGCAAAGCCGGCTGTTCCAATCAATCCGACAATCAGGGTGATGAAAATTGGTACGATCAACCGGATCGAGCGCAAGGCGGCAAACAACACCAAACACACCAACCCCAAAGAGAGCATCACCGAAACCCCGGCGCCCTTTGACAGGGTTTGTAATTCGTCATTCTCGATGGCCACCGACCCGGTTAGGCGCACCCGCACACCGTGGTCCGTAGTCAGGCCCAGGTCAGTGATCGCTTGACGAACCGCCGCAACAGCATCGTCTCCGGCGGCCAGTTCGCCAAAATTTCGGACAACCTTCAGCATCACAAAGCGGCGCATTTCTTCGGCGCGCGGCTTTTCGCCGGTCAACAGACTGGACCAGGACAATGTTCGACCATGACCGGCTAAACTGGCAGCAACGGCATCGGAAATGGTTGCCAAGGGAACTTCCAGTCGGGAAAAGGCCGCATCGCCGTGAATGACGCCGTCCAGAGCCAGAGTCAAGGTTCCAAAAAGACCGCGCAAACTGGGATCTGCCGCTAATGATCCAATAAAAGCCTGAGAATCGATGATTCGCTCGGTGATGGCTGCCACTTCGGACGTTGGCAGGAACAACAATCCGTCGCGCCGAAACAAAGGGTCGTCATCGGGCCGGCGAACGCTCAAAAACAAATCCCGGCGCGGCTCCAACCGTTGCGCCAATGACGCCGCGCCGTCCTCGGCAGCCTCCGGCGTATCGCCGTCGATCACCGCCACGAGCACATCGTCGAACTGGGGGAATGTTCGGTCAAACACGATTTCTTGCTGGCGCCAGGGCTCATTGGCCGACAGCAGCTTATCCAAATCGGTGTCCATCCCCAGCCGGGTTGCCGCCACCCAGCCCAGGCCGCCCGCACCGAGCAGGCTCATCAACACCACCAGAGCAGCAAAACGCCGGCTGTTTTCGACCAGTGCCAGCGCCAACTGGTCCAAAAGGCGGTCAATCCGTTTCATACTGACAAATCCAAAGAATGCTTCACTAAGGGGGAGGCACCGCATAGGCGCTAAGGCACTAAGGCGCTAGGGTAGCACCGTTCCCTTGACTTTCGCAGGGCTACCTCGCACCCGCAAAAAGATACGGCCTCCTTGACCTCAAAGGAGCCCACGAAAGCCTAGGAAAACCCTCCCTCAACCGTTCCTAAAATTCCCGATCCATCAACAAGATCAAACCAATTAACACAAAGGCGACTGGCCACAGCCACCCGGCAAGCCGACCAACCGGCGACGATAGGCGTAGCTCCAGCCACCGCGCCCAGGCCCCGACAACCGCCAGCAGCGCGATCGGACTATAGGTCCATTCGAACAACAGTTCCCGTTGAAGCGTCCCCCCAGCCTGGGGATCGGCAAAGATCAGCGTTCCCCCGGTAGCCATCAGGATCGGAAAGACCAGGGCTGTGCGGGATGCGAAAAGACCGATTCGGCCCCCCCATTCGACCAGCCCCAAACCGATCAGCACGAGGATCAGGAGGCGATGCCACGCCACTCCAGGATCGCGCATAGTCTCCCAGAAGCCGAGAGTGCCGAGGGGCCAGCTTTCTGGATCGGCACGGATTCCTACCCATGCGGCCAAACCCAGAAACAGCAGCGGCCAATGCCGCACCAACAGGAGCGGACGCCAGCGTTCCAACAGTGCCAGTAGGCCCATAACCATAACCAGGACACCCGCCCAGTGGTGGGTGACCTCGGACCAGGCCCGCGTGGCGGCATCGGAGGATACGGTTTCTCCGGTCGGGTCAGGGGCGACCAGACGGGGGAAGGTTGATGCCACCTGCTCTACCCAATGATCCCACGCCGCCGCCCCACCGCCTTTTAGGTCCGGGGTGAACGGGAATTGGGGAGCAACCGGGAGCAGGGATAGCCAAGCCGAGGCCACGAACACCGTAACCCCAACCCCCAATGCCGCTTCGGTCAAACGACGCAGCACCAGCATCGGCGCATCGGGAGAGCGCCGTAACCGCTGGATGATCAGGACCGCTCCGCAGCTAAGGCCGACCAGGACCAAAAACAGCAGCCCCTTCGCCAGCAGCATGACGCCGTAAGCGGTCTGGTAGAGCCCGCCCGGAGACTCGATATGGCCATAGGCCAAGCCCACGCCACTGATCACCGTTGCCAGCATCGCGCCGCCGGCCAGTGCGGCAAAACGGGCGCTGACTCGGTAGCCGGCCACATGGTCCTTCGATAACGCCAAGGCGCCCAGATAGTAAGGTAAGCCGCCCAACCAAATTGACACCGCCGCCCCATGAACAAAGGCCAGCGCCACCAGCGGCCAGCGATTCCCGCCCGGCCAGGAGCCGCCTTGAACCGACAGCGCCGCCGCTCCCAGAATGACGCAGGCGACCAGTGACAGCAAGATGGGGCGGCGCTGGTCCCAGCGGGTTCCGACAATCCCCATTGTCATAATGGCGGCGCTTCCCAACACGCCTTCAGCGCGCACCGACGATCCCGCCCACAGATCGGCCCAAACATCGGCCAAGGGCAAACCGCTGGCTGTGGCCAGCCGGTACATCTCCAGCAGGATCCGGCCACCGGCAGCCAGGAGCAACCCCAATGCGCTGAGAATCAGAATCTGCCGGGTCCGTCGCGCAATGTCACGGCCTGTTGCCCCCAGGATTTCCGTCAGGGGCCGGGCCAGCGCGCCCAGAAAAACGATGCCGCCGACCGTGAAGGCCAGGACGACCATCGACAGTCCCGCCCATGGGACAGCCAGAACGCTCAAAAGGTCGATCAGTGTGGCCATGGTCGCCCAAAGGTCGCCGAATGCCCGATTTCCATCACTGGGCTCATCGTGAACACAACGACGGTACCGACCGGGACGTCACCAAAAGCGCCCGTCTGCCCGCCATCCCGCCGCACCTGATTACCAGAACCGATCACTGCACGCAAACAGAGTAGCCATCTGGAATCACAACATCACGGATTTGTCGCGGGCGCGCGCAAAATGTGACACCGCCACCAAGCCGTCGTCGCCGCACGTCCATAAAGGAGCGCATGAATAGCCGCTGTTGTTGCCACCATAAAGGCGCCGGCATACAGAACATCACTGAGGAAATGGGCTCCTTGAGCGATTCGCATCAAGCCCACCAATAAACCAACGCCAAGACCACCATAAAAGAGTGCTCGCTGACGTCGTCGGGCAACATAGGCGAAAGAATGGAGGAAAAAGCCCGCTGCCGCATCTCCCGATACGAACGAACAGTTATGATGACATTGATTACTTAAGACCAATGGTGGTGTGAATTCCAACGGACCGCCGAACTCTTCGATCTGAAACGGCCTTGCCCGATCCCAGGTTTCTTTGAACCAGACATTCGCCACCAACCCCGGCCCGACCGCCAACGCCAGTGCCAGGAACAACCATTTCATGGCACCCAGGCCCAACAGTGGACGGAGCCGAATCGCAGAATACAGCAGCCCCAAAACCAAGATCACGGCCAGAGCCTGGAACGAGCGCATCACCACTTCGTGCCCGAAAATCGCGGCGGGCACGCTGGCCAATACAAAATTAGCTGAACGATCGGTGATATCGCTCAAATAAAACTGCCGTGAGGTGAAGAGGTCAATACCGGGAAAAATGATCAGCGCGAGACCAATCGCACCGACCCAGCGCCACAACCACTTTTCCGACACCCATCGAACTCCTTCAGCTTCGTTCGGCCACGAGCAGTCTTGCGCTCGATGGTTCTGGACGCTGACGGCCAAACTCAAAGAATAGGCCGCACCAGCTCCACGGATCGAGAAATCTCCCTTACCCTGTCACGGACGAGGATGGCGCCAGCATAAAATAGCGGCGATCGGTCAAGGTTCCGACGGCAATGGTAATCTGATCTCCGCTCGGCGTCGACGCGACCAGCCGAGCATGGGGCGGATGGTGGGGCCGTTCATCGATACGAGTCACGACATAGACCTTGTGCGGCTGACCCGTGCGAATGAACTGATCGCCAACAGCAACCTGGTGACGTGCGGTCATAGCTAAACTTCTCCAGACGAAAAAGATAAACCGAGCGACGGCACCCTCAGAGCATATCGTGTCGAACCCCAATGCCCTTCAGTCCACACTCAATACGGTGAATAGATCCCGTTAAACGCAGAGCCAACCCACGCCCTGCGTGCCCCGGTCCTCATACCATCGAGTCCTCGTATCATCGAGTCTTGATGTTGACTTATCAAGGCCGCCCTTAGACGCCAAGCACCGAGCGGGTGCATGAGCGTGCGGGCCCGCAGTCACGCTCCCGAGAGCCGGCGTGTCATTGTCAGGGCTCGCCGATCCTCAGTCTCAATCATCCCCGCCGCGCCACAACCAACGTCCGCCACTCTCCAACGGTCACCCGCTGCCGCAGAACCAGTTTTTGAGCCCGATGGGCTGCTAGTACCAACCGCTCCTGACGCGCCAGCAATCCCGACAATACCGCCACTCCTCCAGGGGCCAGATGCCGACGCAACCCAGGCGCCAACCGAGCCAAAGGCCGAGCCAGAATATTCGCCAAAATCAACCGACAGGGGCGATGCTTGCGCGCGGCGCCGACGCGATACCCATCCCCCCGCCCGGTTCGAACGAATCCGGCAGCCCCATTAATCCGGGCATTGATCGCGGCAACCCGGACAGATTCGTCATCCAGATCCACCGCCAAGACCGGCACTCGCCAAGTTTTGGCCACCGCCAACCCCAGGATACCCGAACCACACCCAAGATCAAGAACCTGCCCCAATCGCCGCCGTCCTCGGTTGCGTGACCGCTTGACCAAAGCATCGAGCGCCAACAGGCAACCGCGAGTCGAGCCATGCTCTCCCGTCCCGAAGGCGGTGGCGGCATCGATCTTCATCGCGACGGTTCCAGCCGGAGCCGTTCCTTGGAAGTGTGAGCCATAAACGAAATAACGCCCGGCGCGCAAGGGGGGGAAGCCCTCGTAGCAGCGCGTCACCCAATCGATGGCGGGCAAAGGCTCCACCGTCAACGCCGGTTCAGGGATGGCCATGGCTTGGGACAAGACCGCCACTCGCGCCGCCAATCGGGCATGGTCCGGTTCCGAGCCCCAAGTGGCTTCGATCAACCAATCGCGGTCATCTTCGGACGCTTCGAAGGTTGAAACCGCTAACGCCCCGTCGCCCACCGCTTCGGCGAACGCCTCGACCGCTGCCGCTCCGGTCACTGTCACCGCCACTCGCCATTGCTGGGATGCCACTCTCACCGCTCCTCAATCACGTGCCAAACTCATACGGTTCCTTGACCAAGCCCGAATCCGGACTCGTCCGAATCAGGTGGGGCCGTCGACCGGCAGATGGACCGTAAATACGGATCCCCGCCCAACCTCGCTCTCCACCGTAACCCGGCCCCCATGCAGCTTAATGAAGGTTTGCACTATATACAGGCCGACACCGCTCCCGGAAAAGCTGGAGGCGTTGCTGGCCCGAAAATAAGGTTCGAACAGCTTGGGCAGATCTTCGGCAGGCACGCCGATTCCGCGATCCCGAATTGTGACCACCGCATAGCCATCGGCAATATGTCCGCCAACCGACACGGTGCTTCCTTCCGCAGAGTACTTAATGGCATTGGTCAATAAATTATCAAATACATATGTTAATAAGTTGGGATCAGCTCTCATCGAAATAGGTAATCCACTGACATCATAGTCGATAAAATGTCGATAAGCGACTTGTATTTGTCGATGGCAAGCAGCGCGGACCAATCCAGAAAAATCAAATGTCTGTAAATGTAAAATAATTTTGTTCTCTTGTGCTCTTGATGAATATAGTACGCCTTCAATCAAGTTGATCATTCGTGTCACAGAGTAACGAATGGAATTTGCTCTTTTTTCTATATCATTTTGAGATATAATATCCTTTATTTTTATCAATCGATAGGCTTCGCCATCGATAATCGTCAAAGGTGTTCGGAATTCATGGGATACCATAGAGACAAAGGCGCGCTGGGTTGCCGATGCATTTTTCTCATTGGCCAAAGCGTCGCCCAGGGTTTTCTCAAGGCGAACCCGGAAATAAACCATTACCCCTGTAATCAATACGGTAAATACAGATAAAATTCGATTGGCTACAAACACCGCTAGATTGTCATTCACCGGCAATGGCAAAAAGCAGCCGATAATAATTAAAATAATCGAAATACCAACAACGGTAGCTTGCAAGATTTGATCTTTAACAAAAAATCCCATCAATACTGGTAATATATAAAAAAAACCTATCGATACGTTGTCTTCTCTGATGCTGACATCCAAGAAAAATATTGCGATATCGGCAGCGATCGTTGCAAAAAACCACTCGAGTCCAACCACCGTGTTCATCATTGCCGATAATCCCGTTCAGCCGCGCGGTTCTATTGCTCCCATAACCGCCCTCGTCTTACCCCATCGAGCCCTGATGTTCAGACATCAAAGCGGCCCCCCCCCAATACCGGGTGGGCGTACCCTCGCCCTAATACCGCCACTGTGTCGGCGCCTGAGTCCTTGCTGTTTCCAGATTGCTCGCACCAACGGAAAAAATGCGTTAAGGTCACGTCCGGTTAAGGTAAGCTCCACAATAACGATTACAGGATAGGCGAGAGGCCACTGTGGCGGCAAGATTGCTCTGCATCGACGACGAACAACGCATCCTCGATCTTTTGCTCGAGGATCTGACCGATCATGGGTTTGAGGTTCGGGGACTCACCGTCAGTGCCAAGGCCGTCAACGAGATATTAACCTTCGACCCCCAATTGGTGGTCTGCGATATCATGATGCCTCCGCCGTCGGGCTTCGATTTATTGGAACAGATTCGGGCTCGCACGGATCGAATCGCTTCAGTTCCATTTATTTTCCTGTCGGCGCTTAATGATCGGGTTGATGTGCTGAAAGGTCGCCGGTTGGGGGCCGATGATTATGTCACCAAGCCCATCGATTTTGAAATGTTGGTCGAGATCATTAAGGCTCGACTCGCCCGTGCCAGCCAGAACCGGACACCGCCGCCCAAAGTTAGCCTGACCGAGCGGGAAATCGAAGCCCTGTCCTGGTCGGCTCAAGGTAAGTCCTCCACCGATATTGCGGTTCTGATGAATGTTTCGGAACGCACGGTTAATTTTCACATCACCAACGCCATGCGTAAGCTCGGCGTCGCCACCCGGATCCAAGCTGCGGTCAAGGCCAGCATCGCTGGGCTGATTCCCTCCTGACCCACGTCATCGGACGGATGACCCACTGTAACTGTATAGGTTGGCAGGCTGCCCTGCGCCCTCGAACGGCTACACTCGAGTCATCCGGACTGATCGTTCGGACCGGACTGATCGTTCGGAGGTGAGGTGCGGCGACCATCGGGGTTGTCGCGCCGTTGATGGCAGAGTGGTCTTCTGTTCGGCGTTTTCGTTTGGTGTCGATCCAATCGACGATCACCCTTGGCCGGGATGAGGCCCCTTCGAGTCCTGCGCCTTGTCAGAGGTGCGGCGCCGCCCCCGCTGGCGTATCGATGATCCTCATCCCGGTTCTTTTTAGAGGCCGGCTCTTTTTGAAAGGAACGCGGGGCGGTTAGGGGCGTCCCGGTTTGCCGTGCGCGGGAAGCGACCCCACATGGATACCATCAAGGCCCGATGGTATAACTGACCGAGGAGATCGCGCGGTGACCACAACCGGACAAGACAGCCTGAAGACTCGCCGCACCCTGACGGTGGGCGATCGCCGCTATGACTATTTCAGTTTGGCGGCGGCAGGGGCCGCAGGGCTCGGCGATCTGACCCGACTGCCTTTCTCGCTGAAGGTTCTTCTGGAAAACCTGCTGCGCTGCGAAGATGGCCGCTCGGTGACGGTGGAGGATATTGCCGCGATTCCGGCTTGGCTGGAAACCCGGATCAGCCAACGCGAGATCGCCTTCCGACCGGCCCGCGTCTTGATGCAGGATTTTACCGGCGTGCCAGCGGTGGCCGATCTTGCGGCAATGCGCGAGGCCATGGTTGGCTTGGGCGGCGATCCCCGTAAGATCAATCCGCTTGTGCCATGTGATCTGGTGATCGATCACTCGGTGACGGTTGACTATTACGGCACGCCTGAAGCCTTCCAAGCCAATGTTGCCTTGGAATTCGCCCGCAACGGCGAGCGTTACGCCTTCTTACGTTGGGGACAGCGGGCATTAAAGTCGTTTCGGGTGGTGCCGCCTGGAACCGGCATTTGTCATCAGGTCAATCTTGAATATCTGGCGCAAGTGGTTTGGAGTGAGCGCGATCACGGCGGCAGTTCCAACGGTGGCGACAGGCCGCTGGTCGCCTACCCCGACACGGTGGTTGGCACCGACAGTCACACCACCATGGTCAATGGCTTGGGGGTGCTTGGATGGGGTGTGGGCGGCATCGAGGCCGAGGCGGCGATGTTGGGGCAGCCAATTTCCATGCTGATCCCCGAAGTGATGGGATGCCGGCTTGTCGGCCGGCTGCCCGAAGGCGCGACCGCCACCGATCTGGTGTTGACCGTGACCGAAGCCTTGCGCAAGAAGGGCGTGGTCGGCAAATTCGTCGAATTCTTCGGCTCCGGATTGGACACTTTGGCGCTGCCAGATCGCGCGACCCTTGCCAACATGGCGCCCGAATATGGTGCCACCTGCGGCATCTTCCCCATCGATGCCGAGACCATCGCTTATCTGCGCTTCACGGGCCGCGATCCTGAACAGGTGGCGCTGGTGGAAGCCTATGCCAAGGCCCAGGGGTTCTGGCGCGATTCCATGTCGCTGGATCCGCTGTTCACCGAGACTTTGACGCTGGACATGGCCACGGTTCAGCCGTCGCTGGCCGGTCCTCGCCGGCCCCAGGACCGCGTGACTTTGGCCGACATGGCCGGGGCTTTTGCGACCGAGTTGGAGCAGGGCTTCAAGAGTCCCAGCGAGGCACGTGGGCGGGCGGTGCCGGTGGCGGGCACCGATTATGCTTTGACGCATGGAGCGGTGGTGATCGCGGCCATGACCTCGTGTACCAACACCTCGAATCCTAGCGTCCTGATTGCCGCCGGTTTGCTGGCCAAAAAGGCGGTCGAAAAGGGACTGGCGACCCAGCCCTGGGTCAAGACCTCGCTGGCGCCAGGCTCCCAGGTGGTGACCGCCTATCTGACGGCGGCGGGGCTGATGCCCTATTTGGAGCGTTTGGGATTCGCGTTGGTCGGTTATGGCTGCACCACCTGCATCGGCAATTCTGGGCCGTTGCCCGACGCCATCGGCGCTGCGATCGAGGAGGGAGATTTGGTGGTTGCGGCGGTTCTATCGGGTAACCGCAATTTTGAAGGCCGGATCAATCCACACACCCGTGCCAACTATTTGGCTTCGCCGCCATTATGTGTGGCTTACGCCCTGGCCGGAACCGTCACCCGTGATTTTGGCCGGGAACCGATCGGGGTCGGCAGCGATGGGGTGCCGGTTTATCTGCGCGACATCTGGCCCCGCGATGCCGAAATTGCCGAGACTCTGCGGACCTTGACCCCGGCGATGTTTCGCGATCGCTATGCGGCTGTTTTTACCGGCCCGCCCCAGTGGCAGGCGATCGCCAGTGCCGAAGGATTGACCTATGACTGGCGGGAGGGGTCCACTTACGTTAAGGCTCCGACTTTGTTCGAGGGCCTGACCATGACTCCGGCGCCTTTACGGGACGTGAAGGGGGCTCGGGCCTTGCTGGTGCTGGGGGACAGTATCACCACCGACCATATTTCGCCCGCCGGCTCGATCAAGAAAGCCAGCCCTGCCGGTGAGTATCTGATCCGTCATGGCGTCAAGCCCCAGGATTTCAACTCGTATGGAGCCCGGCGCGGCAATCACGAGGTGATGGCGCGTGGTACCTTTGCCAATATCCGCCTTCGCAATGAACTGTTGGGCGGCGTCGAGGGCGGCGATACTCTCTATATTCCGACCGGCGAAAAGATGCCGGTCTATACCGCTGCTTTGCGCTATCAGGCCGATGACGTACCGTTGGTGGTCATTGCGGGTAAAGAATATGGCACAGGTTCTTCTCGGGATTGGGCCGCCAAGGGGCCGCGTTTGCTGGGAATTCGGGCGGTCATTGCCGAGAGTTTCGAGCGGATTCATCGTTCAAATCTGGTGGGCATGGGGATTTTGCCGCTTCAGTTCAAAGATGGCGTGACTCGTCATGATCTGGTGTTGGATGGTCACGAGCTGTTCGATATCACCGGCATCGAGGCGGGGTTGGAGCCGCGTCAGGATGTTACCTTAACCGTGATGGGCGCCGATGGCGGCTTGCGGCGGCTGTCGCTGCTGTGCCGGATCGATACTCTGGACGAGATCGAGTACTTCCGGCACGGGGGGATTTTGCCGTATGTGTTGCGGACTCTGGCCACCGGGTGACGTGTTGCGTCCCCGACACCATGTCAAGTGAAGAGGGGCGATCATGTCCGACATCCCACCCGATCGGCTCACAGCCCTGGAGGCTGCGGCGGAACTGGCGCGGTTGGCGGCGCTGATTGCCCATCACGATCGGCTGTATCACCAACGGGATCGTCCAGAGATCGACGATGCCGCCTATGACGCTCTGGTTCGACGGAATCAGGTGATTGAGGGGCGCTTCCCCGAGCTGCGCCGTCCCGACAGCCCGTCGCTGCGGGTGGGGGCGGCGCCGGCTGCCGGGTTCCGCAAGGTGATCCACGCCCTGCCTATGCTGTCCTTGGCCAATGCGTTCACGCCCGAAGACGTGATCGATTTCGTGGCACGGCTGCGGCGGTTTCTGAACATGAGCGACGAGGAGCCGTTGGCGCTGGTGGCCGAGCCTAAGATCGACGGCTTGTCCTGTTCGTTGCGCTATCAGGCCGGGCAGTTGGTTCAGGCGGCGACCCGAGGCGATGGCGCCGAGGGCGAGGATGTGACCCGCAATATCCTGACCATCTCCGAGATTCCCAAGCAGATATCAGGGGACAGCGTGCCGGAGAGTCTGGAGGTGCGCGGCGAGGTTTACATCAGCCGGGCCGCCTTCTTGGAGATGAATCAGCGACGAACCGCCCAAGGCGGCGAAACCTTCGCCAATCCGCGCAATGCGGCCGCCGGGGCCTTGCGCCAATTGAATCCGGCGGTTACCGCGACTCGTCCTTTGTGCTTCTTCGGCTATGCCTTGGGCGAGGTTTCGGCCCCGGTGGCCGCCAGTCATCACGAGGTTCGGGCGCAATTGGCTCGTTGGGGCTTTCCCCTGAACGAGCCCGCCCGGTTATGTGCCGATGCCGAGGCCTTGCTAGCCTATTATCACGAGGTCGAGGCGCTACGGCCAGCCTTGCCCTACGATATTGATGGTGTGGTCTACAAGGTTGATCGCCACGATCTGCGCGAGCGTTTGGGGTTTGTCAGTCGGGCGCCGCGTTGGGCGATTGCCCACAAGTTTCCAGCCGAACAGGCCCGCACCCGGCTGAAGGCGATTGTGGTTCAGGTGGGCCGAACCGGGGCGCTGACGCCGGTGGCTGACCTGGAGCCGGTCACGGTCGGCGGTGTGATGGTCTCACGGGCGACGCTGCATAACGAAGACGAGATCACCCGCAAGGACATTCGGGCTGGCGATACCGTCGTAGTGCAGCGGGCCGGCGATGTGATTCCTCAAGTGGTGCGGGTGGTGATCGAAGCCCGCCCGCTCGATAGCGAGCCGTATCGTCCTCCCGAGCATTGCCCCGACTGCGGAAGTTTAGCGGTGCGCGAGGAGGGCGAGGTGGTCCGTCGCTGCACTGGCGGCTTGATCTGCCCGGCTCAGGCCATGGAGCGGTTACGGCATTTCGTCTCTCGGGAGGCGTTCGATATCGAAGGGCTGGGCGAAAAGATCATTGCCGCCTTTTGGGCCGATGGCCTGATTCGTCGTCCCGGCGATATCTTTCGGTTGGCGGTGAAGGATCGAGACAGCTTGACGCCGTTACGCAAGCGTCCGGGGTGGGGCGACAAGTCGGCGCGCAATCTGTTCGAAGCCATCGAGGCCCGGCGCCAAATGCCGCTTGACCGGCTGATCTACGCGCTGGGCATCCGCCAGATCGGTCAGGCCACGGCTCGCTTATTGGCCCGCCACTACCCGTCTTATGACACTTGGCGCGCCGCCATGCAGGCAGCCGCCGATCGCGAAGGGCCGGCGTGGCAGGACTTGACCAATATCGATCAGATCGGCCCGGCGGTGGCTGCCGACCTGTTGGATTTCTTCGCCGAACCCCATAATCTCGAGGCGCTCGACGACTTGGCTCGGGAGGTGCGCCTTACTGACTTTGAGCCGCCCGTGGTGACCGTGGTTTCGCCCTTAGCCGGAAAAACCGTGGTTTTCACCGGGACGCTTTCGACCATGGGACGTGGCGAGGCCAAAGCGCGGGCGGAAGCCTTGGGCGCCAAGGTGGCCGGCTCGGTCTCGGCCAAAACCCATTTCGTGGTGGCCGGAGCCGATTCCGGCAGCAAAGCCACTAAGGCCCGCGATCTCGGCGTGACTATTCTCAGCGAAGAAGAGTGGTTGGCGCTGGCTGGTGGGGCTCAGTAATACTGAATTTTGGGGGCTCATGAAGTGCCATGAATTCCAGAATGATTAATATTCAAGGGTCAAGCCTTGGCCATAACCAAGTGATTTTACTTTATTTTGATCGACGCTTGTTTTCATAGGTCGATTGTCGGCACGATAAACATCCAGATGCCATAAGCATCCTTTTCTTTGGAGTAGGGTTAATATTATTGGGACGCCATCGGCATCATAAAAGCAACCTTCACCAAGGGTTTTTTCTGGAACCATAAATCGTTGTGGGGATACGATCTCAAACTCAAGACCCCTGTTCCCAGATAAATCGATTATACGACAAGTTTTTAATTGATATCTGAGTACGATCAAGTCTGGAAATTCGTCTCCAACGAGTTTCATGACCAATTTGGACTCATGATCTGTTATCTTTCTAGGCATATCATCACTCTCCTATTCTCCAATAAGCCCCAACGCTGACGCTATTTAAGGAATTTAGTCCCCTGAATTCGCTGCTATCATGTCTCACCCAAGGGGTTTATACCGGCGATGTGTCAGTATCAGGGCTCGCCGGTATCATTCGTGGGCGGTCGGTTAGGGGCGATGTTGGGGAGTGATGCCGTTGCGGTTGTTGGATTGTGATATCGGCGCGCCTTGACAAGGATGTCGTTGATTAAAGGGGATCGCTATGGATTCAATCTTTGATGATACCTTCATTCTTTCTATTGTTATATTTTCATCGATCAAGGTTCTGAGTGTTGCTCACCAGCAAAGCCAGCAGGCCGCCTGGTGTGCCCTATGGTATGGGTTGTTTTTTTCATTAATGAAAGTTGTGGTGCCGGTTTTTCTGGGTATTGCTGAATCGGATACGTTGATTTTATCATTTGTGGGTGTCTGGGTTCTTTCTGGATTGATTGTCTTCGGCGGATTATGGATCATTGAAAGTGCCAAGAGCGATGCCGCCGAAACAATTTTGTATATTCTGCTCGGCGCCGTGTTGGTGCTGTTGGTCTATATCCTTTAAAGGCTGTTGGCCCCGGACATACAGGATACCATCGCGTCTTGACGCGGAAGGCCGATGCAATAGGGCCTCGAAAGCGTGTTGCTCTCCCATCGGCGCGGGCCTATTTTAGGGGCCGTGGCATGCCTGTTGGCGGGTTGTGATTTTTGAATAGGATAGGGACGAAGATGGCAAAGATGACCTTCATCGAAAGAGACGGAACTCGCCGGGAAGTGGATGCGCCGCTGGGGCTGTCCGTGATGGAGATCGCCCACCGTCACGATGTCGAACTGGAAGGCGCGTGCGAGGGCTCGCTGGCCTGTTCCACCTGTCACGTCATCGTCGCGCCAGACTGGTACGAACTGTTGCCGGATGCCACCGAGGATGAGGAAGATATGCTTGACCTCGCCTTCGGTTTAGCCAAGACTTCCCGCCTGGGCTGCCAGATCCGAATGACCGAAGAATTAGACGGATTGGTGGTCACTTTGCCCACGGGAACCCGTAACCTGCTTGATGGCTGAGGACGGCTTATGCGAATCGGTATCCTGACCGGCGGCGGCGACGTTCCGGGTCTCAATCCCTGCATTAAAACCGTGGTTTCGCGGGCGGCGGAAAATGGCTGGGAAGTGGTCGGCATCCGCCGGGGATGGGCCGGGTTGCTGAACTATAATCTCGATGCTTCGGTGGAGGAAAACGACGCCTGCGTTTGGCCTCTGACCCCGGAACGGGTGCGAACTGTCGACCGGGCCGGCGGGACGTTCCTGCATACCTCGCGAACTCATCCGGGACGGGTTCGGCCCCAGGATTTGCCGGCGGCCCTCAAGAGCCTGGGATTGGCTGATCCCCAGGCCAAAACGGTCGATTGCACCGGGCATGTGTTGAAGGTGTTGGAGCGGTTGGGAATCGACACCATGATTCCCATCGGCGGTGACGATACCCTGTCCTATGGCGTGCGCCTGCATCAGGAAGGCGTGCGAGTGGTCTCGATCCCCAAGACCATGGATAATGACGTGTTTGGAACTGACTATTGCATCGGTTTCAGCACGGCGGTGACGCGGAGCATCGAGTTTATCCACGCCCTGCGGACCCCCACCGGCAGTCACGAGCGGATTGCCGTGATCGAACTGTTCGGGCGCAACAGCGGCGAAACGGCGCTGGTGTCGGCCTATCTGTCCGATGCCGACCGCGCCGTGATCAGCGAAGTCCCGTTCGATGTCGAGCGTCTGGCCCGGCTGTTGGTGGACGATCGCGAGCGCAACCCCAGCAAATACGCCTTGGTGGTGATTTCCGAAGGTGCGGCCATGATCGGCGGCCAAGTGGTCGAGTATGGCCAGGAAGACGCCTACGGTCACAAAAAATTAGGGGGCATCGGCCAGATCACCGGCGAGGCTCTTAAGGCGTTGACCGGCGTCGATATCGTCAACCAGCAGTTGGCCTATCTGATGCGGGCCGGGGCGCCGGATTCCATGGATCGGATGGCAGCCAATTCCTTTGCCAATGTCGCGATTCACCAATTGGAACTCGGCCATTTTGGCGTGATGGCGGCTTTGCGGCACGGCGTTTATACCACGGTGCCAGCGGATACCTGCATCACCGGCCAAAAACGGGTCGATGTCGGGTCACTTTATGATTCCGAAGGATATCGGCCCCGGATCCGCAATCCATTGGGCAAGCCGATGTTTATGTATTAAGGAGCCGGTATCGGACCTTTGAGCGGGCGGGGAATAGACATGAGCGACGTGGATACGGTCAAAGCCGAAGTTAAAAAGCTGAATGCCCAGGCCACCCAAGCCAAGATGGATCTGCATGATTTGTCCGAAGACTTGCCGGTTGGCTGGGAGCGAATCCCCGACGTCGCTCAACGTGCCCATGATCTGTATGCTCGCTTGACCGAGGCCCGCCAACGGTTGAAGGCGCTGGAAGCGTGACGATCGGCGGCGGTGATCCCAACAGGTCTTGATATGTCACGTCAAAACCTGTTGGTCTGAGTCAGTCGGGGGCGTCGCCGTGCCGGTCTCGGTCATCACCAAAGGGTCGGCTATGCTCGTGGTTACCACTGAAAATCTGCCGGGCTATCGGGTTCTTGCGGTCAGAGGCCATGTGTTTGGCGTGGCCGTTCGCAGCCGGGGGGTTGGCGGTAACGTGGTGGCGTCGTTCCGGTCGATCTTCGGCGGCGAGATTCGGGAATATACCGAAATGCTGGAAGAAGGGCGGCGACTGGCCCTCGAACGGATGATCCTCAATGCCAAGGCCATCGGCGCCAACGCCATCGTCATGATGCGCCTGGATTCATCGGAAATCGGCGGCTCCATGAATGAGTTTCTGGCCTATGGAACGGCTATGCTGGTGGAGCGGGTGTTGCGCATCCCATAACGACTTATCTTTGATGGCATTACAGGAACCTCCATCGCCTGTGTTCCGCCACCAGAGGCCGACCGATCGCCGAGGCTTCGGTGGGCGGGAGGCTGTCTAGGCTTGGCCATCGTCCGGTTTCCAGGGCATCGGCATAGCCGGGTGGGAGGCCGGCGGCGCGCATTTTGCGGGCCGTGGTGGCGTGGTCGTAGGTGAGGGCGTGGGTGTGAATGTCGAGGCCCGCCGGATGAGGGGTCAGCAGGCTGTACCAGACTCGGGGGGTGCCGTCATTGGCGGGCATGCCGATGGCTCCGGCGTTGTGCCAAAGCAGGCCGTCGTGGCTCTGGGTGAAGGGCAGGCCGCTATGGCCGGCGATGATACCGACACAGCCGGCGGCGTGGATATGGGCCGCCTTGTCCACCCAAGGATCGGAAGCAAAAACAAAGTGATTGAGGCGTTGGGGTGAGCCATGGACCACCGCAAGACGGCGGTTCTCCGGCAACCGGAGGTCAAGTCGTCTGGGGAGGGCGCGCATCCAGGCGCGATCGGCGGCGGTCAGGCGAGCATCGGCGTAGGCATACCAGGCGCTTGACAGCCGGTCGCAGGTGCTGGCCGTTGTGAACCCGCACCCGCAATCAGGACGCTGCCAGCCGAACGCTTCTTCACAATTGCCCATGATGACCGTGACGCGGGCGTCCCGGAGCCTCGCCACGGTTTCGACCGGATCGGGACCATAGGCCACCACATCGCCGGTACAGAGAATCCGCTCGGTGGGAATGCCCTGACGTCGGGCTTCGTTCAAAATCGCTTTAGTCGCCTCTTGGTTGCTATAGGGCCCGCCAAAAACCAAAATTGGCCCGTCCTTCGGTGTCCCGACCTCCATTATTGCATGCGGCATCATGTCATTGGACAGCGGGTTGGTGTTCTGCCTAGTTGCGCTTGGCGTCATCGGTTGGAAGGCATCCGTGGTCATGACTTGGGATTCCCTGGCTCCGTGGGTCGTCTTTGCGGTCTACGGCATCGTAACCACGTTGGCGATTCCACGACGGGTTGGCGTTCAACAATTTTTCAACGGGGGGGCCGGCAACGGGGCGGCGCCCGGTGTGTGGCTGGTCGCGGCCAGTGCCGCCATCACCTGGATTTTTGCCAAGTCCATCGTCAATGTTTCGGACCTGTCCTTGACGTTCGGCCCGACCGGAGCCATTGGCTATACCATTTATTATCTCAGTTTCGTGGTTGCCGGCGTCACCATCTATCTGTTGCGGGTGCGCGGCGGCTATCGATCCTTGATGCATTATCTGGTGGATAAATATGGCGGGATCGCGGCCCGACTCTTTCTATTGGTGGTCGGCTTTCGTCTGTTGAACGAAGTTTGGTCCAACACCAAAGTGATGGCGCTGTATTTCGGCCCCGAGGGCAGCACCGCCTATTGGTTGGCCGCCGCTGCCGTGACGCTCTATACGTTGGCTTATGCGTGGTCCGGCGGCATGCGGGCGAGCTTGATGACCGACCGCTTGCAAACATTGCTGATCTTTGTCCTGTTGGGAGTGGTGTTGGCGGTGCTGCTTCCTGGTTTACAAAGCCATGGATTGCCGCCGGTCCCGGCAGATACCGAAGCCGCTGGCATGACCTTTTGTTTGTTGGCTCTGGTGCAAATCTGGAGTTATCCGTTCCACGATCCGGTGTTGACGGATCGCGGCTTTCTTAATTCTCCCCGGCAAATGCTGCAAAGCTTTTTACTGGCGGCCGTGTTGAGCGGTGGTTTCATTCTGTTATTTGGGCTGATTGGGCTTTACGGTCGGGCGTTCGGCCTGTCGGGTCAGGCTACGGTCAGTGTCCCGGCGTCGTTCGGGCTGCTGATGCTCATGCTGTTCAATGGCATGATGCTGCTGTCCGGGGGTTCGACCATTGATTCGACCTTTACGAGTGTTGCCAAGTTGGCGGCTCGCGATTGGCGAAATGCCGTGGATGATCCAACGGCATCGCATTTGCGAATTGGGCGCGTGGCGGTTCTGGTCGTCGCCATCGTTGGTAATTTGCCCTTGCTGACCCTCTATTTGGGAGATCGCATCGGCCCGGCGGTGATTGCCGCAACCACCATCAGCGGAACCATGGTGATTGGGTTGGCGCCGATCTTTTTGCTGGGTTGGCTGCGTTCGGCCGGGACACTGAGCTTTCATCTGGCATTCTGGCCAGGATTGATCATTGGCGTAACCCGTGCCGTCGAAACCTTCGCGAAAGTGTCGATCTTTCCACCCGAGCTTGCGGTTGGAAGCGGTCGATATGCCCTTGACCTTGGCGTCAATCTGTACGGCGTGTTGGTCTGCACCATCGGCTTCTTGCTAGGCGCCCTGTTGACGGGGGCGAGGGTGCGGCAGGGAACGATGGTGGAAGGGGCGCCGATACAATAATCATAGCCAGATGCGGGGCAGGGCCGTGTGTTTCTGTGGTCTGGATACTCAATTCAGGGGCCGATTCCCGATATCTCCGCTGGCGTCTCGCCCAGTCGCCACCTACACTCGCATGCAAATGACCGACGGCAAAAGGGGCGGCTGTGGTTGCGCGGGTTCGGACGGTGGCGTTTCAGGGTATCGATGTCCTGGATATTGACGTTCAAGTGCAAATGTCCGGGGGTATCGTCGCGTTCAATGTGGTGGGGCTGCCCGACAAGGCCGTTGCCGAGAGCCGAGAGCGGGTGCGGGCATCTTTGCATGCGCTGGGACTGGGGCTGCCGCCGAAACGGATCACGGTAAATTTGGCGCCCGCCGACGTCCTCAAGGAAGGCAGCCATTTCGACTTGCCGATTGCGCTGGGGCTGTTGACCGTGATGGGCGTGCTGCCGGGGGACGAGATCGCCCGGTATGTGGCGTTGGGGGAGTTGGCGTTGGACGGCGCCTTGACCGCCGTGGCTGGAGTCCTGCCGGCGGCGGTGAATGCGGCGGCTCAGGAGCGCGGTCTGATCTGCCCGGCGGCATGCGGCGGCGAGGCGGCCTGGGCCGGTGATCTCGATGTTCTGGCGCCCATCAATCTTTTGGCCTTAATCAACCACTTCAAGGGTACGCAGGTGCTATCGCCGCCCTCGGCGCGTCTGGCGGAGTCGAGCGGCGACGGCCCGGACTTGCGGGATGTTAAGGGCCAGGAGACCGCCAAACGGGCGCTGGAGGTGGCCGCAGCGGGGGCCCATAATCTGCTGATGATCGGGCCGCCGGGGTCCGGCAAGTCGATGCTGGCGGCTCGTCTGCCCGGACTGCTGCCGCCCCTCGCGCCTGCCGAGGCTCTGGAGGTCTCGATGATCCACAGTGTCGCCGGATTGCTGGAAGACGGGCGGTTGCTGCGTCGCCGACCGTTTCGCGATCCGCATCACTCGGCCTCGCTGCCGGCCCTGGTTGGCGGCGGCAGCCGTGCCCGGCCCGGCGAGATTTCGTTGGCTCACCAGGGCGTGCTGTTCCTAGACGAACTCCCCGAATTTCCGCGCCAAACCCTGGAAGCGTTGCGCCAGCCCTTGGAAACCGGGCGGGCCACGGTGGCGCGGGCCAATCATCACATCACCTATCCGGCGCGCGTCCAATTGATCGCCGCCATGAACCCGTGCCGGTGCGGTCATCTGGACGATCCCGCCCAAGCTTGCGCTCGGGCGCCCAAATGTGGTGCCGATTATCAGTCGAAAATTTCTGGCCCGTTGTTCGATCGAATCGATTGTCATATCGATGTGCCAGCGGTGACGCCCGCCGATCTCAGCCTGCCGCCGCCGGCTGAAGGCAGCGCCGATGTCGCGGCTCGGGTTCTGCGCGCCCGCGAAATTCAGACAGACCGCTATCGCCCGGCTACCCATGGCGCCGCCATGCTGCGGACCCTGCGCGCCGAGGGCCGGACGCCGGTTCGCACCAATGCCGATGTTGACGGTGAATTGCTGGAACAGGTGGCGTCACCCGATGCTTCCGGTCGAGAGCTGTTGACCAAAGCCGCCGAGCATTTGCGTCTATCGGCGCGTGGTTATCACCGGGTGTTGCGAGTCGCCCGCACCTTGGCGGATTTGGAAGGGGGGGATGCCGTGCGTCGTGTCCACATCGCCGAAGCCCTCAGTTACCGCCGTATTGCTCCCAATCGTTGAGACCGCCCGCGCACCGATCTATTCGAGTCGCTCGTTGGGATAGACGCCCCACATCTCGCTTTGCTGGAGCCAGCCCCGATAACCGCCCGCGTCCACTTCGCACCAATTGTCATGGCAATGGAGCAGTTGGCCAATCACTCCTGGTTCGGCATTGGCCACCGGGCGGCTGGTGAGAGAAGGGTCGCGGCGGAGGGGGCGAACGGCGCCGGTAATGATAATCGAGCGTTTGGCTGATAGCATGCCTTGCAGCACCCAGCCTTCGGTGCCCTCGGGATCGCGGATACGACGCCAGGTGTCGAACTCGGCCACCACTTCCACCGGCATGCCGCGCCGGGAAAACACCCATTCGATCGGGTATTTGGTCGATGGCCCCGAATGGGCGTTGACCGCGTTGGAGCGGATCGAGACAAAGCGCGGGACTGGTAGGCCACTGGTCTTGATGGCGCTTTGAGTCTGAGGGGAGGCACCGGAGGGCGCGGCTGGGGCGGGCGCCTCGTCGGGGGGCTCGGTGTTTCCCTCGGCACAGGCAAACGACGGCATCACCAGCGGTATCGCCAGCAGCGAAAGGGCGAAAACCCAGGCGCCGACGGCCTGGGCGGACCTGCGGCGGAGACCGACCAACATTTGATTCCGTCCGATCATGGCAATGAGTTGCGCCGAAGGCATATAAGGGATGATGGCCGGTGTCGGTCAAGGTGATTGGCGCCAAAGCCGGGCCGGGGGTACGCGCTTGTGGACAAGGCGGCGCTCCGCTTGGTATGGCATGAAGCACATCAATGCAGAGGGCTACCGGATGCCTGACAAGAAGAAAACACTGGTCGTGGTCACTCGAAAACTCCCGGACGTCATCGAGACCCGGATGATGGAGCTGTTCGATACGCGGCTCAATCCGGACGATACGCCGATGAGTCAGCTCGAGTTGATCGAAGCGGTCAAGGTGGCCGAGGTGCTGGTTCCCACCGTCACCGATCGTATCGACGCCCGCGTGTTGTCCCAGGCCGGGCCGCAGTTGCGCCTGATCGCGTCATTTGGCACCGGCGTTGATCATATCGACCTGAAAACCGCTCGGCAGCGGGGGATCACCGTTACCAATACGCCGGGCGTATTGACCGATGATACCGCCGATATGGCCATGACCCTGATTCTGGCGGTGGCTCGCCGTCTTGGAGAAGGGGAGCGCCAGGTGCGCGCGGGCGAGTGGAAGGGCTGGGGACCGACCACCATGCTTGGCCATCGGTTGTGGGGCAAGCGGTTGGGTGTGATCGGTTTGGGCCGAATTGGTCAGGCGTTGGCTCGTCGGGCCAGGGGCTTTGGCCTGTCGATCCATTATCACAATCGTCGGCGTGTCCATTTGGACATCGAAAATGAACTCGAGGCGACCTACTGGGAGAGCCTCGACCAGATGTTGATGCGGATGGACATGATCTCGGTCAACTGTCCGCACACGCCGGGAACCTTCCACCTGTTGTCGGCGCGCCGGCTGCAATTGCTGCGTCCGCATTGCATCATCGTTAACACTTCGCGCGGTGAAATTATCGACGAGAATGCCTTAACCCGGATGCTGGAGCGGGGCGAGCTGGCCGGGGCCGGGTTGGATGTGTTTGAACACGAGCCTGCGATCAATCCTAGGTTGTTGAGCCTTAACAATGTGGTGCTGTTGCCCCACATGGGGTCGGCCACCATCGAAGGCCGGGTCGATATGGGCGAAAAGGTGATCATTAATATCAAGACCTTCTCCGATGGCCACGCGCCGCCGGATCGGGTGTTGGAAGCAATGCTCTGATTGGATCGGATCGGATCGGATATGAGGAGGGGGAGTTGAAGACTCTCCCTCTTTGTTTAAGCCGGGATTGGGAAGAGTTCTGTGCCGATAGGGCTTGGAAGAGCTGGTGACGAGGCAGATTGATGCCAGTCGCCACTTTATTTGCTTTCAAGCAATCGCGTGCTACCGTAATGTAACAGAAGGTTACTCGATCGGGCTATCGCCGGGAGCGGGTGTGTAGACGCGGTCGGTCGGTTCGTGGCCATCGCGACACTTGGTTGGTCGGGAAGCCTTCATCTGAAAGAAGTTGGGAGAAGAGGCTATGAGAAATATTTTCACCGCTGCGTTTTTCGCTCTGCTGATCGGTTTGGTTATCCCAGGCGGGGCTGCCCTGGCTGAAGGAAAGCAAGATTTTACGCTAGTCAATCAGACCGGCTATCGGATCGACAAAGTATTCGTGTCTCCCACGGCCAGTGACGATTGGGAAAGCGATGTCCTGGGACGTGACGTGCTCGATGACGGCGAGAGCGTTGACATCACCTTCCATCGTGATACCCCAGGTTGCAAGTGGGATCTGAAAGTCGTTTATGCTGACGATGGCAGCTCTGCGGTTTGGACCGGGTTCGACATCTGCTCAATCAACAAGATTCATATCCACTACAACAAAAGCACCGACACCACCAGCGCCACCACCGAGTAATCGGGTCGCGACCGTAATTCAGGCCCGGCCCCTTGGGGGCTGGGCCTGTTTTGGGTATGGATCAAGTCCCACGAGGCTGGGGGGACTCGGGACTAAAGGGCGCTTAAAACCGCCTCGGCGCTGGTCAGGTCAAAGGTGCCAGGCGCGTCCACAGCCAAAGCCGTCACGACGCCATCCTGAGCGACCAGGGCGAACCGCTGGCTGCGGATGCCGAGGCCGTTGCCACGGGCATCCAACTCCAAGCCCAGTTCGCGGGTCAGAGCGCCGTTACCGTCGGGTAACATCAACACCTTGTCGCCAGCATTCTGGTTTTCGCCCCAAGCCTTCATCACAAAGGGGTCGTTGACCGCCATGCAAATGATTTGATCGATGCCCTTGGCTGCAAAGGCGTCGGCCTGCTGAATGAAACCCGGAAGGTGCTTGGCCGAACAGACCGGGGTGAATGCCCCAGGAACGGCAAACAACACGACCTTCTTTCCCTTAAAAAGGCTGTCGGTCGAAATCTCCTGCATGCCGTCACGAGTCAGGTGTTTGAGCGTAACCGACGGAATGCTATCACCTACCTTGATCGCCATCACCCTACCTCTTTCCCTTGGTCAAAAAGAGTGTGCACCTTGAGGGGCGCCACGCGCCGTTGCCCGCAGCCGTATCTGTTGCGCTGCCGCAACGGGTCACGATCGAACCATATAGGATCAATGGGCTGAACGGCTAGCCTCCGGCAATGGACTTTTGGCCGCTTGCTCCAACCCAGCCAGGACGACGGACGGACTTAACAGTTCGGGCAGAACCAAGCCGTCAGGGGCGGCGGGGCCGTAGATCACGTTAAAGGGGATGCCATAGCGGCCAAAATGGGCCAGATAACGGGTGACCTCTGGGTTGGGGCGGGTCCAGTCTGCTCGCATTGCCACCACACCGTTGGCGGGATTCAAGAGGCGTTCGGCAATCTCGGGACGGTCCAGGACCAAGCGTTGGTTGGCTTGACAGGTTAGGCACCAGTCGGCGGTGACGTCCACGAACACCCGATGGCCAGCGGCGACCTCTTGGCGAAGAGCCGCCAGATCGAAGGTGCGCCAGGGGCCGGGTGTTGGCGTCGTCGTCTGAGCGGCGGCAAGAGAGGGGCCCGCCAACAGATCCAAGGCCCACGGCGTTGTTACCGCCGTTAGGGCCAGGATCGCGGCGATTGTAACGGCCACTCGACGGCCCCGCGTTGGCAGGCGCGCGCGGAGAGCCAAAGCGGCGGTCAGGCCGACAATCAGCGTGGCAACCGTCAAGCCGGTGGTCAGATTTCGAATCCCGAGCAGCCACAACAACCACAACGCGGTTCCGGCCAGGGCAAAGCCCAAGAGGCGCCGTAACCCGATCATCCAGCGTCCAGGGCGGGGCAGGGCGGTGGCCATCCGGGGAAAGGTGGCCACCACCAGATAGGGCAGGGCCAGCCCGATTCCCAACATTGTGAACACGGCTAGAATGTCTTCGGGGCCACGGGCCAAGGCGAAGCCGATGGCGGTTCCCAGGAAAGGAGCCGAACAGGGCGTGGCCAGCAGGGTTGCAAACACGCCGGTGATAAACGCTCCGATCAGAGAGCTGTGGCTGTTGGGGGGGGCCGATGTCGGGCGAGCCGCCGCGTCGGCGATGATCCGGGGTAGGGGAATCTCAAAGGCTCCCCATAGATTGCAGGCGAACAGCGATACCACCACCGCCATTCCCGCCAGAAAGGCCGGTTGTTGGAATTGAAGCCCCCAGCCTACGGCGGTTCCGGCGGATTTGAGGATGATCATTACGCAGGCCAGCGCCAGAAACGATGCCAGAATCCCTCCGGCGGTGGCCAGGAATCCGGCGCGTACTAAGCGGGGGTCGCCGCCGCCATGGCTGACCACCGCCAGGAGCTTCATGGACAACACCGGCAGCACGCACGGCATCAGATTTAAGATCAGCCCTCCCAGCAGGGCAAAGGCTAAGGCTATCGGCCAAGCGAGGCTGTTTGGCGGCGGGAGTGGTGGTCGGGGCAGGTCCGAAACGGCAGATGTTGGGGCCGTCGCTGGAGGCGTGACGGTGACGGTGGACTCTAGAGACCGTTCGCCATCCACCAATGTAACAGTCACGGTGCTGCCGACCAGCGACGTTGAGGCCGGTGCTGAAGCCGAAGCCGCCGATGGAGTGGCGCCGATGGCTGCTGCCGGCGCCAACCGGGCCGTCAGATGATGGCCGTCATGGTCCAGGCTGAGGCTGGGGGGGGCAAAGACCTGGGGAGGCGTACTTTCAATGATGAGGTCGGGAGCCTGGAACGGTTCGCGGGCGGACGCTTCCACCTCCAGAGCGTCGCCTGGGTTGGCACTGCGCACCGCTTCGAGAGTCAAGCCTGCCGTTGCGCCATCGCCCGGAACCCGTCGGCTGTAGGATGCGATCAGGGGGGCTTCGGCGCTGGGCGTGGCGGATGGAGACGCAGAACCGGGGGCAGACCCAAGGGGGAGGGACAAAGTCAGGTCAAAATGGGCCGGGACACAAAGATCATGACAGACCAGCAGGTCGACTCCGGCATGGACAAGCAGGGGGTGATTCGCGTCGCTGCGGTGGATGGTGATCGGCAGAACCACTTCATCCTGGTATCCGAAGGTTTCCAGTCCGAATTGGCTGAAGCGGAGCGGTGCTGGCCAAGCGATACTCGCCGTCGCCAGACCATCCGAGCCTGACCAGTCGATTTGCGGCGCCAACCCGGCATCTCCGGGGGCGCGCCAGTAGGTTTTCCAGCCCGGTTGAAGGTGAATCTCCAAACCAAGTGCGACGGTCAGGTCGGCGCCCAACGAATCCACCGCCGCCACTAACCGCGCCGAAACCGCATCGGTTTGACCCGGTTCGCTTGCGGCAGCCCATCCCGCAGTGGGCACTCCGACCAGGGATATTCCGGCCAACAGCAACAGGACATGTGAAAGGCGGGCTCGCCATTCTCTCTTCATCCGGTCCTCCATACCATCGAGCTTTACGCCCTCATACCATCGAGCCTTGCTCATACTCTCGAGCCTTGCTGGGGCGGGGCCGGAGTCGTAGCCCAAAGACCGGCAGTGACCGGCAGCGTGTCGTTGTTCATGGCTTGCCGGTCTCGTGCGTTCGCCCTGGTCTCTGCCCCTTTCATATCATGATTGAAGTGGAAAAAATTGGGCGTCGGTGCCAAACTCGGAGCCATCATCCCGGTTGTCCTGGTCGCCTTGGGTGTCAAGGGATGGGGAATCGGGGTGGATGCGGTCGGGCGAAGGATCGCGCCCAAGGGCCGCAGCCCCCCAGCAACAGGTTGCCGCGCATGCCCTATTTGCCGAAAACGCCCCAGTATTTGACCGGCCAACTACTGATGGCTATGCCCGGCATGCCCGATCCGCGTTTCCAGCGCACCGTTGTCTATATGTGCGCCCATAATGCCGAAGGGGCCATGGGGTTGGTGATCAACCGCCTGTTCGGTTCCATTTCCTTTGGCGATTTGCTGGAACAACTAGAGATTAAGCCCACCCGGTCCGTGGTGGATTTACGGGTGCATTATGGTGGTCCGGTGGAGTCCGGTCGGGGGCTGGTTCTGCACTCCACCGATTTCGTCCGCGAAGGGACCATGATGGTCGATGACGATGTGGCCGTGACCGCTACCGTCGATATTCTTCGTGCTATCGCCGATGGTCGGGGGCCGCGCCGGAGTCTGTTGGCGCTTGGCTATGCCGGCTGGGGGCCGGGGCAGCTTGATGCCGAGATGCAGGCCAACGGCTGGCTCACCGCTGCTTCCGACGAGGCCCTGATGTTTGATGCTGATCTCGACACCAAATGGGAACGCTCCATTGCCAAGCTCGGGGTTCGGTTGTCCATGTTGTCAGGAGAAGCCGGGCACGCGTAGTGGTCGCTCAGGGTGGCGTTCCGTCGGCGGATGGATGGGACGGTCGAGGGGGGGCCCGTTACGAATCCGGAAACCGCTGCGCGACTCGGCCATATCGAGCGGGGTGTTGCTGAACTAAAGGTTGCTGTCGGCGGCTTGAGGAGACCGCTGCCGACATGAACCGAGCCAGGGCCGGCTTTGGCGCGCGCGAGGCGTTGCGGTTTGGGTTCGCCTCCGGGGGCCGAATAGGCTACAAATCCGTTGTGACTGGTTTCAGGAGGGACGGGCGCCATGGCGGCCTATCAGTATGTTTACGTCATGAAGGGGTTGAACAAAATCTACCCCGGCGGCAAGAAGGTGCTGGAGAATATTTGGTTGTCGTTCCTGCCTGGGGTCAAAATCGGTGTGTTGGGCGCCAACGGCGCCGGTAAATCGACCCTGATGCGGATCATGGCTGGTCTGGACAAGGACTATGGCGGCGAAGCCTGGGTGGCCGAAGGGGCGACCGTGGGCTATTTGTCTCAAGAGCCACAACTGGATCCCACCAAGACTGTTCAGGAAAATGTGCTCGAGGCGCTGGCCGAAACCAAGGCGCTGCTCGACCGCTTCGAGGCCGTGAATGCCCGGCTCGGTGAAGTCGAAGACCCGGACGAGATGACCGCCCTGATTGACGAACAGGCGGCGCTGCAAGAAAAGATCGAAGCCGCCGACGCCTGGGATCTGGATCGTACCGTAGAAATCGCCATGGACGCCTTGCGCTGTCCGCCGGGTGATGCTCAGGTGACAACTCTTTCGGGCGGCGAGAAGCGGCGCGTGGCGTTGTGCAAGCTCTTATTGCAAAAGCCTGATTTGTTATTGTTGGACGAACCCACCAACCATCTCGATGCCGAGTCGGTGGCGTGGTTAGAACAGCATTTAGAGAAATACGCCGGGACGGTGGTGCTGGTCACCCATGACCGTTATTTCCTGGATAATGTCACCGGCTGGATTCTCGAGTTGGATCGTGGCCAGGGCATTCCTTATGAGGGAAATTACACCTCCTGGTTGGATCAGAAGCAAAAGCGGTTGGCCCAGGAGGGCAAGCAGGAGCAGGCCCGCCAGAAGACCTTGGCTTCGGAGCTGGAGTGGATTCGCCAGTCGCCCCGTGCTCGTCAGACCAAGAGCAAGGCGCGTATCGCTGCTTACGAGACCTTGTTGGCCCAGAGCAAGGATCAGGCGGGGGGGGATGCTCAGATCGTCATCCCGACACCACCCCGGCTTGGGGGGCTGGTGATCGAGGCCGAGGCTCTGCGTAAAGGCTTTGGCGACCGTTTGCTGATCGAAGACCTTGGCTTCCGTCTGCCACCGGGCGGTATCGTCGGGGTGATCGGCCCCAACGGCGCCGGCAAAACCACCCTGTTCCGCATGATCACCGGCCAGGAACAGCCCGATGGGGGCAGTTTCCGGGTGGGTGAAACCGTCAGCTTGGGCTATGTCGACCAATCTCGGGACTCACTGGCTCCCAACAAGACGGTTTGGGAAGAGATCTCCGATGGACTTGACGTCATCGAACTGGGCAAGAGATCGATGCCGTCGCGGGCCTATGTTTCCGCCTTTAACTTCCGGGGGTCGGATCAGCAGAAAAAAGTTGGCCAATTGTCCGGCGGCGAGCGCAATCGGGTGCATCTGGCCAAGATGCTGAAGTCGGGGGCGAACGTGTTGCTGCTCGACGAACCGACCAATGATTTGGACGTGGACACCCTGCGGGCGTTAGAAGACGCCTTGACCGTGTTCCCTGGCTGCGCGGTGGTGATTAGCCATGATCGCTGGTTCCTGGACCGAATCGCCACGCATATCCTGGCCTTCGAGGGCGACAGCCAAGTGGTCTGGTTTGAAGGCAACTACCAGGATTACGAGGCCGACCGCCATCGTCGCCTAGGAGCCGATGCCGACCAGCCCCATCGCATTCATTACAAGCCGTTGGTGCGGTCATGAGGCGGGGGGCGGCGCTGGTGCGCGTATTGTCCACCGCCGGCCCCCGTGCGGTGCTCACCGCCCTGATGGTGATTCTGGTGGGCGGGGTGCCGTTGGCTTATGCCGACTGCACCGACAACGCGGTGTCAAAGGTGAATTGGCACCGCTGCCTTCAGGATGACCGGGATTTGACCAAGGTCGATCTGAGCGGCGCCGAGTTGCGGGAGGCGACCTTCCTGCGCTCGGACCTCAGCGGCGCCACCCTCGCTAACGCCGACGCCTATCGGGCTAAATTCTTCAGTGCCAAGATGCTGGGGACGGTGCTGGACGGAACCCGTTTGCTGGATGCTGATTTTACCCGCGCGGATCTCACCGGGGCGTCGTTACGCGGCGCCGACTTGCGCGGTGCTAAGTTCGATAATGCCAATCTGCACAATGCCAATCTGACCGGCGCCCGGCTGGAACGGTCGGATCTGCGCAACGCTATACTGGGCGGGGCGACCTGGGTTGACGGTGTCCGAGTCTGTGCCGCCGCTTCGGTTGGACAGTGCAATTAAAGTTGGAACGGTGGTGCAGGGGCAAGGGAGCGTTTAGGGATACCATCGAGGGGGCCTTGACGTTGACTCATCAAGGCCGCCGGTCTCATTATCAAGGCTTGCTGGCATCACCTGCGTAAGCGGGTTGACGCCCGAGCGTTCTCCCGTGTACCAACCGCAGGATCAGGCGGCTGCCTGCTCGGGGCTTCGTTGGTTATTCCTTTTTGGGCCCCGACTTTTTCATGGAGACGAGACGTGGCCCGGAAGAAGCCGACCGACAGTGCATTCGTACTGTTCGATATCGTCTATGAGGACGGCGCCCGTACCTCAAACCGCAAAGTCCCCAGCAACCTGTTGGGCGGCTTGGACGGCGACGCGCCCGCACGAGGGGTCATCGAGGACCAGGATCACAAAATTACCGAGATGTCCGGCATGCGGCGCGGGCGGATCAAGAGCATTACCCGATCCCCTGGCCAATAACCGAAACGCCGGCTCGTTTCGGGTCGTTCTGAGTTTCGGGTTGTTCTGAAATGACCAACACCCAGATATCCAAGCGCCAGGGAGCCCGCGAAACGCGCCCCCTGGCACCTGGGGTCTTGCTTAGATAGCCCTCAGATCGTCAGCCGACGACTTACCCTTCTTCGGGTCGTGCCGGAGTTCGTAGGAAACCCGTTGGCCTTCATTCAAGGTCCGGATGCCGGCTCGCTCCACAGCCGAAATATGCACGAAAACGTCGGCACCGCCTTCATCAGGTGCAATGAAGCCGAAACCCTTGGTGCTGTTAAACCACTTTACGGTGCCAGACGGCATCCTATTCTCCAAATGTTACAAGCTGTACGACACCAAATGCATCGCAGGTCAGCTTCAGGTGATCGTCTTGCGACGATAAGGCACAGGCACTGCTTCTTCCCTGGCCGCCGGCTCGTTCAAGACGTCGATCCGCAGGGCCAACATTCCTGACTTTTGGTATTGTGCCACGAAAGTCCGGCCAAGGAAACCCCATCCTGCTTCTCATTTGGAGTAATTGGGAGATGATGGGAATTTTGATCTCCACCCCTCACCCGAAGCAGGTCCGCGAACCGGATTGGGGCTTATGACCCAGCGGTTTTTTCCAAAAGCCACTGCTCGGCCTGGGGCGCCGGCATGGGGCGGGCGATGAAATAGCCTTGGGCCTCGGGACAGCCAGCCACCCGCAGAGCCGTCAAGGTCTCCTGATCTTCGACTCCTTCGGCGATGGCGGTGACGCCAAGGCCAAGGGCCAGCGAGATCATCGAGTTGACCACCACCGCGTCGACCGGGTTGGTCCGCATTGGCGCCACAAACGAGCGGTCGATCTTGAGCGAAGCCAAGTGCGGCAGGCGTCGGACGAAGGAGAAGGACGAAAAGCCGGTGCCGAAATCATCAATGGCAAAGCCGACATTCAATCGGGCGATGGAGGCCAGAGTGGTCAGGGTGCGTTCGATATCCACCATCATGGCCGTCTCGGTGATCTCGAACTCCATTCCGCCCAGTGGCACCTGATATTTTTCAAGGACTTGGGCCACCCATCCGGGCAAGCTGTCATCGACCAGATTCCGCGCCGACAGATTCACCGCGATGGGAATCCGTAGCCCCTGATCATACCAGGATCGCAATTGAATCGCGGCGGCGGTGATCACCCAATGGGTGAGTTTGCCAATCACGTCGCTGGTCTCGACCATGGGTAAAAATTCGCCCGGCGGCAGCAGGCCATGCCGAGGATGTTGCCACCGAACCAGGGCTTCGACTCCCGATACGGAATTATCGTGGAGTCGGATTTTCGGCTGGTAATGGAGAACCAGTTGCCCTTGATCGATGGCTTCGCTGAACTCAGACAGCAGCTCCAATCGGAACGCCGAGTGACGTCCGGAATCCGACGTATAGCAAGCATAACCGCCCAGGCGTCGTTTGGCGGCATACATGGCCACATCGGCCCGCATCAGCAACTCGGCGGCGGCGCCTTCGTCGGTGGGGTGGGCGACGATGCCGATGCTGGCCCCGACCTTAACCCGCAGACCTTCCAGGCTGAACGGCTGATCGAACCCCGCCAGGACTTTGGCGGCAACCTCTCGGGCGGTCGCCAAGCTGGCATCCCCAAGGCATAACGCAAATTCGTCGCCACCCAACCGTGCCACCAGATCCGCCGGGCCTGCCGCCTGAACCTGCAAGCGGCGCGCCACTTGCAGCAGCAACAGGTCGCCGGCAGCGTGGCCAAGGGCGTCGTTGATGTCCTTAAAGCGGTCGATGTCCAGCAACAGCAGGGCGAAGGGCTCGCCAGCGGTGATCCGAAGATCAAGGGAGGCTAGCAATTTCTTCCGATTGGCTAAGTCGGTGAGCAGATCATGATAGGCGAGATGTTCCATCTCAGCCTGTTGTTTCCGCAGGTCGGTGATGTCCGTGGCCAAACTATCGACGATCACCCCATCGGGGCCGGTGCGGATGTCAATGCTGCGGTCGTGGAACCAGCGCCATTGCCCGCCCGCGTCCAGGATGCGATACTCCAGGTCGTAATGCCGCCCCCGCTCTGGGGCTTGAGTCATAGCGGCTTCGACTCGTAAACGGTCCTCGGGGTGAATCCGAACCCACCACCGTTCGGGATGCTCCCGAAACCACTCGGCGCCGATTCCTAAGACCTCTTTAAAGCGCCGATTGGCGTAGAGATGACCGCGTCCTGGCGACATGGAATAAATCAGATTGGGCGATTTTTCGATCAGGGTGCGGTAACGGGTCTCGCTTTCGGCTAATTCCCGTGTGCGGACGCCCAAGCGCCGCTCCAACTCCTGCTCGATGGCGTGTAGGGCCAAGTGGGTTCGGACGCGCGCCAAGACCTCCTCGGCCTCGAACGGCTTGGAGATAAAGTCAACCCCGCCGGTGGTAAAAGTCCTGACCTTGACCTCGGTGTCGGTCATGGCGCTGATAAAAATGATTGGAATGCCTTTGAGTTCCGGACGCTCTTTGAACTGACGGCAAACCTCGTAGCCGTCGATTTCCGGCATGCGGATATCAAGCAGCATCAAGTCAGGCGCCTCGTGTAAGGCGAGCTGTAATGCGCGTTTTCCACTAAGGGCGGAACGGACATGGTAGTTCTGGCTGCGTAAGAGCTGCGTCAGAATCGCCAGATTTTCCGGCGTGTCGTCGACCACCAGAATGCGCCCAGCGTTCGGTCGATCAGGGCTCTCGTCGACAGTCATCGGCCGCCCATCCGTTCCTTAATAGGGTTGCAAGTCATATTGATGGACCTGTCACGCCACCGAACCGTGCATTGACCGTTCCTATCCAGTCCTGCGAATAAAGGTTTGTGTGGTTGATGATCCTGGTAAAACCATAATGTTTGTTTAAGATAACCTCTGTTTCGCTCAGACCGCAAGCGGTCCCGAGGCTGTGGCGGGGCGGCATTTGCCGTTTGTTACCGCCGTTTGCCGTTCGCCGTTGCCTGTCCCGCTTGGGCTGTCCCTTTTGTCCTGGAAAGAGGCCCCCCTCCCGATGACCACCGCTCCGCTTCCTGCCACCATGACCGCCATCGAGATCACAGCTCCGGGTGGTCCCGAGCAGCTCCGTCCGACCACACGACCGATGCCAGTGCCTCGGGCTGGTGACGTTCTCATCGAGGTTGCGGCGGCAGGGGTCAATCGTCCAGATGTGATTCAGCGCCTTGGTCATTATGCGCCGCCCCCCGGTGCTTCGGACATTCCCGGATTGGAAGTTTCGGGTCGAGTTGTTGCGTTGGGCGAAGGGGTTGTTGGCGTGGCCCTGGGGGATGAGGTGTGCGCGCTGCTGACCGGCGGTGGGTATGCCGAGTATTGCGTGGCGCCTGCGGTGCAGTGTTTGCCAATTCCGGCGACGCTGTCGTTGGTGGAAGCGGCGGCGGCTCCCGAGACCTTTTTTACCGTTTGGCACAATGTCTTTGAGCGGGGCGCCCTGCAACCCGGCGAGACCCTACTGGTTCATGGCGGGTCGAGCGGCATTGGGACCACGGCCATTCAGTTGGGCCGCGCGTTTGGGGCTCGGGTGTTCACCACGGCGGGCGATGCGGACAAGTGCCGGGTTTGCCTGGAGTTGGGGGCCGAGCGCGCCATTCATTACCGTGACGAGGATTTCGTGGCGGTGGTCAAGGACTTGACCCGAGGCAGAGGGGTTGACGTCGTCCTGGATATGGTGGGCGGTGATTACATACCTCGCAATCTGGACTGCTTGGCCGCCGATGGCCGTCATGTCAGCATCGCCTTCCTGCGCGGAGCCAAGGTGACTTTGAATTTGATGCCGGTGATGTTGAAGCGCCAGACCTTGACCGGTTCGACTTTGCGTGCCCGTCCGGTGGCGGAGAAAGGCCGGATTGCCGATGTGCTGCGTGACAGGGTTTGGCCGCTGCTGGCGAATCGCACGGTCAAGGTGGTGATGCACCGAACCTTCCCCTTGACCGAAGCCGCCGAAGCCCATCGTTTGATGGAAAGCAGTGCCCATATCGGCAAAATTGTTCTGACAGTTCCCGAACGCTGAAAGCTGTGGAGGGCGGAGACTTACGGGCGATACCGGCACTGTGTCAGTGTTATACCGGCGAGCCCTGATACTGACACATCGCCGGTCCTCGGGCCGCGACGGCGGCCCCGCGTCCTCGTGGACGCGAAGCCCCCGTGTGTGGACTCTAGGGGGCGCGGATGCGCCCGCCCGGCGTTTGAGGGCAGCCTTGATGAATCACCATCAAGGCCCGATAGTAGACCACCCCATGATGGGGTTTGGTCCTGACGGAGGGAGGCCATGCCTCCCT
>CAIXKV010000138.1 GCA_903920145.1 uncultured Rhodospirillales bacterium | reverse complement strand
GGGCGCGCGGGGCCGTCGTCGCGGCCCGATACCGGCAGTGTGTCATCGTTATAGCTCGCCGGAATCATACCATCGAGCCTTGATGGTGACTCATCAAGGCTGCCCTCAGACGCCGGGCGGGCGCATCCGCGCCCTTGGCTTCGCGCGCATGGGCGCGCGGGGCCGCCGTCGCGGCCCGATCCGGCGATGTGTCAGTATCAGGGCTCGCCGGCATTACTCGCCCATTAACCGCTCGACTTCCGCCAGAGCCGTGGCCAGAGCTTCGGCGCTGTGAACGGATTCTTCGATATGGGTTGCCGCAACGGCCGCCTCGTTGCCTTGCTCGGCAACCGCCGAAGCCAGGGACACGATCATCTCGTCTACGGTGTTCATATCACTTTGCAGGGCTTCGACGGCCTGTTGGGCCGCTTCGGACCCGCCCACGACGTCGGCCAGAAGTCCGGTGATGCGGCGAGAGGTTTCGGCCACCTGGGAAGCTAAGGTCTTGACTTCATCGGCGACCACCGCAAAGCCACGTCCGGCATCCCCGGCCCGTGCGGCTTCAATCTTGGCGTTGAGCGCCAGCATATTGGTTTGACGCGCGATGTCACCGATGAGGCGCATGGCGTTTGCAATGGCCTGCCCGGTGCGCGCCAAGGCCGCGATCTGGTCGGCGACCGCAGCGGCGTGATGCTGCGCCCGCCCTACGGTGGTTCGGGAATGTTCGGCGCCGTCGAGGGCGTGTCTGATGGAATGACCGACCTGTGCGGTCATGGCCCCGGCGATGCGAATATTCATCGCCAAGGTGTCAATATCTGCCGCCGCCTCGGTGGCCCGAGAGCGGGCGGTTTCCAGGCTATTCCCCGCTGGCGTATTCCCCAGAGACATATCCACGCTCACCTCCCGGCCCCCGCGTGTCAGCAGGTGTGATTGATCGTACAGTACAGGCCGGAATTGGGGTGTCAATCGCCCAAAGTATATTCCGCCCCTGTGTATCGAAAGCAAACGATTGATTTATTTCGTGTGCCTAAACCAAAAGTTTGATCATTTTCTCCATAAGACAGCACGGGCGAGAGTTCAAGACTAACAATCCTGTTCGAATGGGACTCGTCTTTGGTTGCGGCTCTGATAATGCCAGAGAGAACGAATCTCGCGCGGCCAGCGACAAGCATCCCTATAGCGACACAAGGCACCAGTGTACGATATGGGCGCAACTGTATCGCTTGACAACGCGGGGGGTCAATGATCCAATGAAGCGTCTCCAAATACAACGGGTTGCCCTGAGTCCATCGGCCAATTAACCATAACCATCGGTTAATAGCCGGCGTCGGTGGGGGTCGTATTTCCGCAAACGAGCCGCGCCGTTGAACATCGAATTTTACTCGATTTTGTTCGTGACGATGGGGCCTTCCAACAAGAAAGGTTAAGGATATCATGCCGCTAATGGAATGGAACGACAAAATGAGTGTTGGCGTCGAGACGTTCGATTCCGAGCACAAGAAATTAGTTAGTATGCTGAACGCTCTGTTTGATGCCGTTCAGGCTGGTAAGGGTAAAGACGTATTGGGCAAGACGCTCGATGGTCTGATCGACTATACGAAAAGTCATTTTGCCCGTGAAGAGCAGTATATGCTCAAATGTGGTTACCCAGATTTGGCCACACACAAAAAAGAACACGAAGACTTGGCAAAGCAAGTGCTCGATGTTCAGAAGAAATATCATGGCGGTAGTACAGCTACATTGAGCATGGAAGTCATGAACTTCTTAAAAAATTGGCTGATCAAGCATATTCAAGGGACGGATAAGAAGTACACCCCCTTCATGCTGGCAAAGGGCATCAAGTAAGGGCTTCCCTTGCCGCCCGCTGGCCCATGGGACCGGCAGGCGGTTCTCGGGCCCTGATACCGGCGAGCCGTGACACACCGCCGGTATCGGGCCGGAACCGCAGCCCCGCATGCTTCTGTGCGCAAAGTCAAGGGCCCGATCATGCCCCTGTTTAGGGGCCCGGCTCGGTGTTCGCAGTTTCAGGGCGGCGAGGGTGTTTTTCATACTCGGCGGTGGCTGCCCAGTCATTTCGTGCGGAGGGGGCATTAACAACTAGAAAATCAGAGAAATACTGCCAGCAGGCCAGTAATTCTTCAGTAGAATCCGCCGTGCCCCGAATAAATTTTTCAGTTTGCTCTAAAAATTGATCAAAAGAGAAGAAACTAGAATTGCTGTTTGGTTTCAATCCGAATGGCTTTGATAGCAATTCCTTTAGTTCTGGTGATGATCCTTCAAAGGGTTGGCTATGGAAGAAAACGCTGTTACCAGAAAAAATAAGGGCAAGAATATTATCAAGGGTTTCTCTTTGATATCGCTCCAGTCGGTTCATAACTTCGTCATTAAAGCTGTCTTTAACAAAAGCAGAGATCGCTTTTGGGAGGGTGACCTCCGTATTGTGAAATGCGACAATGAACATTTTATCTTTTTGATACTCTTTCATTGCCTTTTCCTCCACCGTCATTCTGTGAGCCGCGCGGCACACCCGTTGCCATACAGCGTTCACCCGATCGATAGTAACGCCTTTTTTGCGGCCTTGTCATCGGCCCGTGACGGCTTCGGCCTTCAGCAAGCGGGTTAGTTCGCGGTCAAGCGCGTCAGCGAAGCGTTGGCGATCCCTGGCATTGAAGGGGGCAGGGCCGCCGGTGGCTAGGCCTGCGCCGCGCAGGTCTTCCATAAAATTGCGAACCGAGAGGCGTTCCCGGACAGAGTTTGCGGTGTGCAGGTCGCCACGGGGATCAATCGCCGGTATGCCCTTAGCGACCAATAGGGCGGCTAGTGGAATATCTTGGGTTACGGCCAAGTCGCCAGGTTGAGCGGATTCGACGATGCGTTGATCGGCGGCGTCCGGGCCGCGCTCTACCGGAACATAGCTCAGGAGCGGTGACACGGGCAGCCGAACAAACTTGTCAGAGACAAATAGCGTTTGTACGCCCCTTTTGATAGCAGCTCGGATAATCAGTTCCTTGACTGGGGCCGGAACGGCGTCAGCATCAATCCAAAGCTTCATGATTTTAGACCATCGGGCTGTTCGCCGGTATCAGTCTGGCCACAACATCCCGCCCGCCGGTCGAGGAACCGGACTCCCATCTGTGGGAAAGCGTTGCCGGATGCGTTCGGCCAATCCATCGCGGATCTGTCGGTAGCCATCCAACCGGGCCTCGCGCGAACCCTCAAGGATGGTTGGGTCAAAGGTGCGCCAGTATTCCACATCGCACGCCATGGTTCGGACCATTTCAACGGCGCGGTGATGGGCTTCAGGGGACAGTGAAATCACCAGATCAAACGAACTGTCCTCTAACTGGTCAAAGCATTTGGTTCGGTGACGCTCCAGATTAATGCCCAATTCCGCCATCACCGCCACCATGAAGGGATCGGTCTCGCCCTCCCGGACGCCGACCGAATCGACATACAGGCGCCGGCCAATATGGCGTTTCAGCAAGCCCTCGGCCATCGGCGAACGCACCGCGTTGAAGGTGCAGGCAAACAGCACGCTGGTGATGGCAGGAAAAGGGGGAGCGTCCATGCGCGACCCGGTGTGGTGGACAAAGGGGTGTCGGGTTACCCCCGAATGTGCAAAACGCACACTAGGGTAAACAGACGCCGCGAAGTGGGGTGGTCGATGGTAATCTTGCCGGCCAAGCGTTCCCGCAATAAATCCGAGCCTTCGTTGTGTAACCCGCGCCGTCCCATATCAAGGGCTTCGATCTGGGCCGGCGTCGATTTCTTGATGGCGTTATAGTAGCTTTCGCACACCATGAAATAGTCCCGGACAATTTTTCGGAATGGACTGAGTGGCAGCGTTACCCGATTCAACTCGGTCCCATCTTCCGTCCTGATATCGAAGGTTAAACGTCCTTCTTCTGTGCTCAGGTGAAGATTGAATGGCCCTTGGTCTTCAAAGCCATCTGGCTCGAAGATATTGTCCTCCAACAAATCAAAAATAGCGACTGCCCGTTCATGCTCCACTTCCGGCTTACGCCGAACCACGGTGCGTTCATCAAGCTTGACATGGACGATGCGATTGCGTCCTGCGGTCATGGCGGGACTCCCACGCTGGGATCGAGGGTCGCTTCCCTTGCCTTTGGGCTGGTGGCGGCGTCTGTTGTGTTCGAGAGGGCCGCCAACCGGAGCGAAACCGAGCGGGCGTGACCGTCCAAGCCTTCGGCTTGGGCCAATATCACCGCCGCCGGACCAATGGCTGCCAACCCCGCTGGACTGGCTGAAATGAAGGTGGTTCGCTTGAGGAAGTCCAGGACGCTTAGGCCTGACGAGAAGCGGGCACTTCGCGACGTCGGCAGCACATGGTTAGGGCCGGCGATGTAGTCTCCCAGCGCCTCGGGCGTGTAGCGGCCCAAAAACACTGATCCTGCGTGACGGATGCCGGCGAATAACCGTTCGGGTTCGGCCACCGCCAGTTCCAGATGTTCGGGAGCCACCCGATCCACGAGGTCCGGCACCTGATCCAGGCTGTCCACCACGATGACCAAACCATGCTCACGCCAACTGGGTTCGGCGTATTTCTCGGTGCGCGGCAGTGTCGCTAGCTGTGCTTCCACCGCCTCGATGACCCGGTCGGCGAAATCGGCATCGTCGGTGATCAGGATCGAACTGGCGGATGGGTCATGTTCGGCCTGGGACAACAGATCGGCGGCGATCCAATCGGGGTCATTGGCGGCATCGGCCACCACCAGGATTTCCGAAGGACCGGCGATCATATCGATCCCGACCGTGCCGAAGACCTGACGCTTGGCTTCGGCAACATAGGCGTTGCCGGGACCGACGATCTTATCCACCGGAGCGATAGTGGCGGTTCCGTAGGCCAAGGCCCCCACGGCCTGGGCGCCACCGATCCGGTAAATCTCGGTGATTCCAGCCAGCCGGGCGGCGGCCAGAACCAGAGCATTGACCCGACCGATGGGCGTTGGCACCACCATGACGATTCGCTTAACCCCCGCGACTTTGGCTGGGATGGCGTTCATAAGCACCGAGCTGGGATAAGCGGCGGTTCCGCCAGGGACATAAAGCCCGACGGCATCCACCGAAGTCCAACGCGACCCTAGCCGCAAGCCGGCCTCGTCCAGATAATCCAGCGCCTCCGGATGCTGGCGGGCGTGGAAAGTGGTGATGCGTTCGGCGGCTAGGCGCAAGGCGGCCAATTGTTCTGGGGTACAGGCGGCTACGGCGGAATCAATTTCGGCTTCGCGGATGCGCAGGGTGCTGGGGCTCAGTTCCAAATGGTCGAATCGTTTAGTGTAAGCGATGACCGCAGCGTCCCCCTGAGAGCGGACATCAGCCAAGATTGCCGCCACGGATTGGCGAACATCCTGCTCTTCGGCGCGCGGGGCTTCGATCAGGGCTGCGAACTGGGCTTCGAACTGGGCGTCAGCCCGATGTAGCTTATGGGGCATGGGTGGCCTCGCGGAATGTCTCGATCCAGCGGTGTAGCTCCTCCGGCCGGGTCTTGAACGCAGCTCGGTTGACGATTAGCCGGGAGGTGACGGCGGTAATTTCTTCGACCTCTTTCAACCCATTGGCGCGCAGGGTGGCTCCCGACGACACCAGATCCACAATCCGGTGGCAGAGGCCAAGGGCCGGAGCCAGCTCCATGGCGCCGTTGAGCTTGACGCATTCGGCCTGGACGCCACGGGCGGCGAAATGGCGCCGGGTGATTTCGGGATATTTGGTAGCGACGCGGACGTGACTCCAGCGTTGGGGATCATCGGTTTGGGAGAGCGCTACGGGCTCGGCGACGCTGAGTCGGCAGCGGCCAATCCCCAGATCCAGGGGTGCGTAGAGTTCCGAATAGTCAAATTCCATGATCACGTCATTGCCAGCGACACCCAGATGGGCGGCGCCAAAAGCCACAAACGTTGCTACGTCAAAAGATCGGACCCGGATCAGGCTGAGATGAGGAAGGTTCGTTTTGAATTTTAAATGTCGACTGTTGTCATTGTCGAATTCGGGCTCTGGAATGATGCCGACCCGGTCCAACAGCGGACGCAGCTCGTCCAAAATCCGGCCCTTGGGGAGGGCCAGCACCAACTCTTCTTGAACAGGTTCGGACTTTGCCGTCACCGCGCGCTCCCTGACACGTCATCCATCGCACGGATAGATACCACACTGGGGCGCCGCGTCACCGATTTCCATGACGCGCTGCAAGAGTTGGCTGCGATGGATTAGGGCCGCCGTCGCGGCCCGAGATTGTTATGGCTCGCCGGCATCAGGGGCATGGCTCGTCGGAATAACGGCGTGGGCTTTGTCCCTGGAAGCCGGGGGCCGAACCTGCGTAATATCCGCCTGAAGAGATCACCCACAACGGAGGGAGCCGGCGGTATCCGTATCAGCGGGCTGGCCGGCGGCGCGGAATGACCGAGCTTGCAGACTTCATCAAGTCCCATCGCATCACCGAGGTCGAGTGCCTGGTTCCCGACCTGTCCGGCATTGCACGCGGAAAAATTGTGCCTGCCGAGAAGTTCCTGCGCATCTTGCGCGATCGCGGCTTGCGTTTACCCGAAGCGATCTTCGTTCAGACCGTCACTGGCGATTTCCCAGAGGACGAGGATGTCACCAGCGACGAAAACGCCGACATCTACATGGTTCCGGATGCCTCCACCATCCGCTTGGTTCCATGGTACACCGAGCCCACGGCCCAGGTGATCAGCGATTGTTTTTATGCCGACGGCGCCCCGGTCAATATCTCGCCGCGCTGGGTGTTGCGCCGGGTGCTGGAGCTGTATGCCGAACGGGGGTGGCGCCCGATTGTGGCCCCGGAACTGGAATTCTTTCTGGTCCAGATCAATAAAGACCCGGACTATCCGTTATTGCCCCCGGTTGGCCGGTCGGGACGTACCGAAAGCGGGCGACAAGCCTATGGGATCGATGCCGTTAACGAGTTTGATCCAATCTTTGAAGATGTTTATGACTTCTGTGAAGCCCAGGATATCGATATCGATACCTTGACCCACGAGGCCGGGGTGGCGCAGATCGAGATCAATTTTAATCACGGTGATGCGCTAGACTTGGCGGATCAGACTTTTTTATTCAAGCGCACGGTGCGCGAAACCGCCATTCGTCATCAGGTCTACGCGACCTTCATGGCCAAACCTATGCAGGATCAGCCGGGTAGTGCCCTACATATCCACCAAAGTGTGGTTGACGTGAAAACGGGCGTCAATCTGTTCGCCGATGAGTTCGGTAATGATACGCCGCTGTTCCACGGCTTTATTGCGGGCCTTCAGAAATTTCTGCCTTCAGCCATGCCGTTATTAGCGCCCAACGTCAATTCGTATCGGCGCTTGTTACCGGGGTCGGATGCTCCGATTAATGTCCATTGGGGTCGGGATAACCGTACCGTCGGCTTTCGGGTGCCGGTGTCCTCGCGGGAAGGGCGCCGGGTTGAAAACCGGGTGGCTGGCGCCGATGCCAACCCCTATCTGGCGCTCGCCGCGTCCCTGGCTTGTGGCTATATCGGGATGGTCAATGCCATGGAACCCTCGGACCCAATCAAAGGGACCGCTCACCGATTGGCCTTTACCTTACCCCGGCATCTGATGGACGCTTTGAATAAATTCAATGCTTGCAAGCCGTTGCGGGAAATCATCGGGGAAGATTTTGTGCGTGCGGTGATTTCGGTCAAAACTGCCGAATATGAAGCCTATCAGCGCGTGATTAGCTCGTGGGAGCGTGAGAATTTATTGTTGAATGTCTAATCAAAGTCAATTTATCCTTTGAAACCTGTCAAAATATAGAGACCCAGGACCGTTATGGTCCTGGTGGCGGCAAGGGGGCCCTTTGTCGGGCCCACCGAGTTCCACGAAGGAGAGGCACGGAGAGAAAAACAATGATTCCGGCAATCCTTGGAAACTTTAGGCCGAGGGCGATTGGCTTATACCATCGGGCCTTGATGTTGACTCATCAGGTCTGCCCTCAGACGCCGGGCGGTCGCAGCCCGATACCCGCGATGCGCCAATCAATAGGCTTGCCGGTCTTCCTGATGGGAGGTCTGTTGGCCTTGATCGAAGGTCATCCCGCTTGGGCGATTACCGATGAGTGCAATACGGAAGACAAGATGGCTCAATGCTGTTCTTTGTACGAAAAATCTTTGCACGAGCGGATTTATCAAGCCGAACAAGATTTGGCCGATCAATGTCGGAACGAAATCGACGGCACCAGGGATCAGTTGAGCGAGAATGGCCAATTTGATACGTGTATTCCCAGCGAAGTCGGGGATGAAGAATTATCTAAGTATTTCCGAGGGTATGTTGCCAATCACCGGGATTTCTGGGATCGTCCGGCTCGTTTTGGTATGATCGAAGATTGGTCGTTGCACTGGCCTTGTGACAAGTAGCGGGGCGATGCCCCCTCGCAGTTCGTAATTCTCTTCGGCCTGTCGGTTTCAGTGACTCCCGAATCGAGCCACGAATCGGGCTTTATGCTCCTCTGCCCAAAGGGCCGGGTCGGTGGGAAGGGCATTGTCCGTCAACCATGCCACCACCTGATCCCCAATGGCGTGGCCATGGATATACCACTCGGTTCGGGTCAAGGCGCCGTCTTGGTCCCATGACTGATAGGACGGACCGTCAGCGCGGTGGCGTATCCCGTGTTTAAACCAGATTTCGACTCGAGGGCGGTTGTTTTCCCACCAAGATGTAATGGCTGGCCCTCCTAGGCGGTGCAGCTCGCCCTTGAGGTGCCACGACTCGGCAATTTTCGTGCCGTCCGGTTGCCAGTCGATCACCGCTGGTCCTTCTTCGCGATGCCACAGACCATCGTCAAACCAAAACTCCTTGCGGATGCCGGTGGCGTGGTCGATCACCTCGACATAGTGACACTTTCTCCGATGATGAAGCCAATTTCGTTCAATTAACACTGTAACTTGGCCCGCTTTGATCTGATCGCGCAAAATTGCATGGGCTTTTTTGAGCTTGGCCATGACGCCTCAATCGACTAGGGGCTTATGTCTTCAAAAAACTTAGACTCCACCCCCACCGCTGCCGGAATCGCTCGAGACGAATTTCGGACGGATTGGGCAGAAGGAAGGCGCAATCAGGACTCAGGAGGAGGTCGCCCCCTGGAGAGTGACGCGGTGGCGTTGGGTTCCGGGCCGACGGGAGGGCAACTCAATATTGACCTCCAGGGTTGAAACGTCCTTGACACGATCTAGCTTAACTTCAACTTTATTTTGATCGACGTCGACATATTTTGCGATGACTGCCAACAATTCTTGCTGGAGCAGCGGCAAAAAATCGGGGCCGTCACGGCTGGCGCGCTCATGGGCCATCACAATTTGAAGCCGCTCCTTAGCTTGGTGGGCTGAGGATTCTGGTTTGGGCGGTTGAGCAGATCGAAAAAAATTGAAAATTCTCATACCGGCCTCCCCAGGAGCCGAGAAAATAGGCCGCGCCTTGTCGGTTTTACGAAGCGGTGCTCGACGTTCTCGCCAAGAAAACGAGCCACGGCGTCAGCATAAGCCATGCCTGCGTTGCTGCTCTCATCCATAATGACCGGGAGTCCGACATTGGAAGCTCGTAAGACCGCCGGGCTTTCGGGGATCACGCCCAACAGCGGGATCGCCAAAATATCCAATACGTCATCGAGGGTCATCATCTCGCCGCGTTCGACTCGGTGCGGATCGTAGCGGGTGAGGAGAAGATGCTCGGTGACGGGGGCGAGCCCCAATTCTGCACGGCGGGAACGGGCTGCCAGCATGCCGAGAATACGATCACTATCCCGAACAGATGACACTTCGGGGTTTGTCACAATAATCGCCTGGTCTGCAAAATAAAGAGCCATCAAGGCTCCACGCTCAATGCCCGCCGGAGAATCGCAAATGATAAATTCAAAATCCTTGCGCAACTCATCCATGACCGCCTCAACCCCTTCTTTGGTCAAGGCGTCCTTATCTCGAGTCTGAGAGGTCGGCAAAATGTAAAGGTTTTCGATGCGCTTATCTTTAACGAGGGCTTGTGCCAGCTTGGCTTCGCCATTAATGACATTGATAAAGTCGAAAACCACGCGGCGTTCACAGCCCATCACCAAGTCAAGGTTGCGTAGCCCGACATCAAAGTCGATCACGACTGTCTTGCGACCGCGCAGGGCAAATCCGGCGGCGAACGCGGCGCTTGACGTTGTTTTGCCCACCCCGCCCTTGCCAGATGTCATCACGATGATTTGGCCCAAGGAGCCTCTCCTGCGAATTGGGGTTAACGAGTGACCGGGGCGAAAGATTCGACGCAAAGATACCCTTCTTTGAGGTAAATCTGGACGGGTTTTCGCACGATCGCCGGATCAAAATCTTCATTGACCTGATACAGGCCGGCGATTGAAACCATTTCCGCCTCCAGGCTCATGCAGAAAATACGAGCGTTGGTATCGCCCGAAAGGCCTGCTAATGCCCGCCCCCGAAGCGCCCCGTAAACGTGAATATGACCGTCTGCCAGCAATTCGGCGCCGGGGCTGACCATGGCCGTGACCACCAGATCGCCGCCGGGCGCGTAAAGCTGCCGACCCGAGCGAACCACCTCGCTGACCACCAAAGTCGACCGGGGCGGTGGCACTTGAGGCGCGGCTGCTCGTGTGCTGGTCCGGGTTGGTCGGCCACTGGGGACTAGGGGCAAGCCTGAACGCAATGCCGCTTCGTGATGGGGCCGGTGGCCCCCCTGCACGCCAACCACCATCAAGTCACAGCGGCGTAATCGGGCCTTGATGTCTCCAAAGTCGCAGGCTTGACTTTCCGGTAGGCCATCAAGATCAAGAACGACGGCCGCATTCCGAAAAAAATTAGGGGCTAGGCGAGCTTTCTCACTGATGCGGGCAAAAAAGCTTTCCGACGTCGGATCAACCAGCTTCAACACCATTAAGGTGAAGGAGCCACCTCTTAATTGGAAAGGCTCGCCTTGTTCAGGCGGTGGCGTCTCTTGCTCCTGGGACGGTGTGTTTTGTTCTGTGATGATTTCGGTGTCAGTCACCCCGCTCTCCTCACTGTTCCCCATCACCTAGCGCTCTTCCCTCTCCATTCCAGTTCCTCACGCCTCCGGTTATCGGGGGCAAACGAGAGACAGGAGGGCGAGACTCTCGGTTCGCCGACACGACGTTTCACTTTGCCGTTTACCTACAAGACAAAGTATAGCAAGGGAAGCCCCTTTCCACGAGTATCGATGCGAAGATCGGCAGGGTGCTTTGATCGTTGTCTTGACAGTTTCGTTGCGAGAACCGTAGGGTGACGCTTCGAGGCGGGGCGGCGTGACGGGAGGATGGGCGTTGAGCGGCGTTCATCAGCAGGTTCTCTCGAGTTGGTACTGGTCGTAAGGTGCCGATGAAAGATGTTGACGCGCTGCCGCCTTGGCAGGCACTTTCGGCGGGATCGTTGCGCGGCTCGAGGCCGCGATCAAGGAGCGTAACTGATGCTGCAAGACGCGACATTCTGGGTTCTGATCGCTTTCGTCATCTTTGTCGGCTTGGCGTTCAAGAAGATCAGCACCCTTCTCACCAACGCCCTGGATCAACGCGGCGAGCGGATTCGCCAGGAGTTGGAACAAGCCCAGCGCCTGCGGGACGATGCCCACGCGGTGCTGGTCGAGTGCCAAAAGCGGCAGCAGGAGGCCGAGCAGGCCGCCGAGGCGATCATCGCCCACGCCCGCGAAGAGGCCGAGCGCATTCGCGTGAAGGCCGAAGACGATGTGCAGTTGGCGGTCAAGCGGCGCGAAGCTCAGGCCATCGACCGCATCGCCCAGGCGGAAGCTCAGGCCTTGACCGAGGTCCGTAATTTCGCGGTGGACTTGGCCATTGCCGGGAGCCGTCGGTTGTTTGAGGAACGGGCCGCCGCTGGCGAACCAGATCCTCTCATTGACGGGAGTTTAGCCAAGCTGGGGGCCCTGCTGAATTAAGCGGCCTTGGTTCGTGGAGCTGTTCCTCCGTAGACGCTAAGATAAAAGGCATTTCGTGGGCTTTGCCCACACCTGCGAAGGGCCAGTCGGCCCTTCGAACCCTTGGCGTTCTCCCTATAACGCCTTGAAGTCAAGGAGGCTGTGCCTCCTTGCGGGTGCAGACACAAGGGCGGAGCCCTGCAAAAGCCAGGGGAGCGGCGCTGTCCGAGCGCCTATAGGAATTTCCTTTGGATGAGACTCAGGGCGAGCCGTTGGCCAGAGAGGCCGCCAGGACGAGGTCGGCCTGGAAGTTTGGCTCTGCCGCTCGGTTGCCACGCAGCAGATAGCTGGGGTGGTAGGTCGGCACCACTGGGACGCCGGGCAACAGTCGGCATGCTTGAACTTTTCCCCGGCACTCCAGGATACCGCCCTGTCCGGTCAACGCCCAAAGGGGGGTTCGTCCCAGGGCTACGATGGCCGCAGGGCGCCACTCCGCCAGGATTTGGCTAAGGGCATCAATTTCGTCGGCAAAAATGGCCAGACAGTAATCCGACCCGCCGAATCGCCCCAGGGCTTCGGCCAAATCCAGCCCCAATCGGCGCGCTTTAGCCCGAGACGCGAAGAAATGTCCGACTTTGTTGTCGGGGGGCTGGAAGCGGAACACATTGGCCACAAGACAGCCCGCTCGCTCAATCCCGGCGGCGCGAAGATGGCTGTCGAGGAGCTGGCCGCTCCGTCCGACGAACGGCTTACCAGCGATCACCTCGTCCCGGCCTGGGGCTTCACCGACCAGGGCTAATAATCGGGGCGAGGGGGGAATGTTGGGTAACTGAGGGCCGACTCGGGGTAGGGCGGCGCGCAGGTCTTCGGCAGATTGAAGCATGAGATATGAGACTCCGGGGCGTCACAAAAATTAGGCTGTTTTTATAGGCTCCCTTTTTCCCGAAGGGATCATCGAGGCGGCACTCCAAGGCAGGCGCGAAGGCCCAGGAAGGTCGGCTGGGGGTGAGTGATCAGGACAGTTGGAATCGGGGCCAGATAGGCGCTAGCATGCTGTCCCTTATCGGTGAAGCGGTGACGGAACGGCGAATGGGCAAGAAACTCGGCAAATCTTGGCACAATTCCTCCGGCAATATAAACGCCACCACGAGCGCCAAAGGTTAAAGCCAGATTTCCGGCGAAACTTCCAAGAAAAGAGCAAAAAAGAGTCAGAGTTTCTAGGCAGATCGGACAAGATTGGGTCAAAGCCGCCGTGGTAATTTCGGCGGCGGTGAGGGGCTGTGGCGGTTGATCGTTTAGCGCCCCGACGGCTTGGTAGAGCGTGACCAAGCCGGGGCCAGAGAGCACCTGTTCGGCGGAAACCGGGCCGAGACGCTGGCTGAGATAGGCAAGAACGGCAGCTTCTCGATCGGTGCTGGCCGCTAGGGTGGCGTGCCCGCCCTCGCCGCTGATTACGGTTCCGCCGGTGGGCCCTGGTAAGAGCCCGGAAACCCCCAGGCCGCTCCCTGGTCCCAGGACCGCAATAGGCGCACCCGGTTCAGCGATCCCATCACCGATGGGCCGGTGATCCTTGGGTGTCAGGCTCGGTAAGCCGAGTGCCGTGGCGGCAAGATCGTTGATGACATCAAGATGGTTGAGCCCCAGGGCGTCGCGAAGATCGCGAATCGAGAATCGCCAGGGCAGGTTGGTGAAGGTGACGAGATCTCCAATTACCGGAGCCGCAACGGCAAAGGCGGCGCGTGTCGGTCTTGGACCGTCGCCTAACGACCGCAGAAACGCTTGGGCGGCGGCTGCCAAGGAAGGGTAATCGGAAGAGCGAAGTAAGCCGATCTGCTCTTGATTGGGGCCCGTGACCATGGCAAAGCGAGCGTTGGTCGCGCCAAGATCGGCCAGAAGGATAGGAGGGGTGGGATTGATCTTAAACTCACTCATGATTGTCTGATATCCACAGTGGGGGCAATGACGACCAGCGAAACCCCTTTAGGGTGACGGAAACCGGCCATTGATGCCGGCAGCTCGGGCTCGATTTTAAAATAGTTACTCTTAAGTTAACAAACTGTTCGGGATGAAAAAGTTTTTTCTCTTGATCTTTGGCGCGGATCGCCTCATCTGTTGCAGTGCGAGATTGATCCTGTCTGTGACAGTGTGGTCGATGTCGTGTAACGCACTTCTTGGGCGTTTCCTCCCTAGACTTAGGCCGCGCCCTTTGGCGCGGCCTTTTTTTGCGCTGTCCGGCAGGTTGGCTTCAGCGTGGGGCCAGTGATCATTAATTACGGTTGATTGCCCCTAACAGGCCTGGCCGCGATGCGCCTTGCTTTTTCTTGTCCCGCAGTCGTGTCATCAATTTTTCCACGCTGGCATGAACATTGGGGGCTCCGGCAAATTGAATGGCCAGCCTTTTGGCATCCCGTAACACGTTGGCTTTGGTCACGGTGTCCAGGCCGTCAAAGACCGCCTGGGCGTTGATAAAACTGACGACGGTTCGTTTCTCCAGAAACTCCATCAGCTTTGTGACGGCTTCGGTCATATCCCGTGATTTGCTGTTCGGCTGCATTTCGACAGCTTGGATCAGCAGGCCCAAAGCGGCCCGATCGACGTCATCAAGTTGTCGCGAATCGGCGTTATCCAACACTCGAAACCTTCAATCGCTACGGTGAGGGGTCTGGCGACCGTCCGCGAGCAACGGTCGAACTGTTATCACACAAGGGCGGTTTCGGTACCATCGCGAACGGTAAGGTGTGCTGATGACAGAACGCAAAAAGCCGAATCCCAAGGCGGAGGTCTCTCGACAGCTTCCAACCACCAGTGACATAATGCGGCACTGCGACAAGGCGTGGTCGCGTCACCTTGCCGGAACGGTTGGGTTTGGCGCCTTTGGACTGGAGACCGTTATGGCGGATATTGCGAAACGATTGCAGGACCGTCTGGATCGACCGGCGATCGGATTCGGTTATGCGGTCAGGAATGACATGCATGAGGCGATCCGTGAGATTGAGCGGTTGCGTGCGACGTTGCGCGAGTTGGACGCGCTAATTACCGAAGACCCGCAGCAAATATCCCAGGCTGGTCAAATGCGTGAACTGATCGCCGATGCTTTGGCCGTAACTCCGTAATAGATGCGGTCAATCGGCGCGGGGAAGCCCCGCGCCTGAGGGCTGCCTTGACGGGTGGCCATCAAGACTCGGAAATATCAGTGCAAGGGCCCGCGATCCGAGAAAACACCGTCGCGGATGAAGGCGTCGATTTCGTCGACATTGTTATCAAGATTTTTGGTGACTTCGGCAAAGATGCGGCTGATCAGAACAATACCGATGGCTTTGCGGTCTTGGCCGACCAGCGCATAGCGGTATCTATGGTGAACGACCTGACGAAGCGCGTCGGATGCTTTGGTGTTGGGGGGAATCAGGGTCGGGTCGGGGGTCATGACGTCCCGCAAAAGGGCGGTGGTGTCGCGCCCGGAGGCGACAACCCGGTAGTTAATATCTCGCTCGGTCAGGATTCCGATGGTCTGATCGTTCTCTTCAATCACCACGGCCCCGATATGGTGCCGAAGCATTTCCCGAGACGCTTCGGTTACGGTGGCGTGGGGGGGCATGCGAACCAGTGGATCGCCTCCGAGCAAGTCCAACATCGTTTTTTCAGGGATCATCTCGGGCCTCTTCGGGTGGTTGGGGACGGCGGCCTTGCAGAGCCCAAAGGAACATTGGGCGCCGCAGGCATACCAACAGACATAAGTTTTCTACGAGAGTGCGGTCAGCCTGGATCTGCGTGCAGAATAAGATTGTCGCACACGGCTCGGAATCGAGGTTAACGCTCATCTTAACTGGAGGAGCGTGAGCAGAAAAGCTGTGCTCCAACCGGCTGATTTTCTTTTTGTTTTGACGCTGCCCTTGGACTTGTCGGCACGTACGAGGCCGAGGGCGAAGCGGCGCACGACGGCCATGTTCTTAGCCCCGGATCCAGCTCGATAGCGGGACAAGTCGTCGTTGAACTCGACATCGAGGAGCCAGTGCATGCTTTCCACGCCCCAATGCCCCCTGGAGGCGTGGGCGAGCCGCTCGATATCAAGAGGGGCCGATGAGATGTAGAGCCGTTCTTCGCAGGTGCATCTATCTTTGAACTCAGTTCTATTGACGACCTTGAGGATCGTTTTGATGTGCTTAAACTTCGGCTGTCCTGGATAGTTTTTCTCTGATTCCATCCAATCAATAACACATGATGCTGTAAAGATGCGCGTCTCTATGCGACCATGGCCTTTTTCGACGGTCTCTTTTCTGATAACCTCATCGTTCGGAGCCGTGCGGAAATATTCCGTGATCTCAGTTTCTAGTATCGATTGGTTCCCTTTCACAGCCAGCAGAAAATCGGCCTTGTGGGCGACAATCCTGTCGGCGATCTCGACCTGGCACCCCATGGCGTCGATCGTCACCAGCGCACCTTCAAGCTGGCCGGTTTCGGCCAAGTGGTCGAGCAGTTCAGGAATAGCGGTGATTTCATTGGTTTTTTCGGGAACGCTGAGTTGCGCCAGCGTCAACCGGGCATTGGTTGCGTAGGCGCTGAGTGTATGAAGAGCCTTCAGTCCTTTGGCCTTGTCGTGGGTACGGCGCGAGGTCTTGCCATCAATGGCGATCAAATCATGTCGGCCGGGCCACAGCGCCTTGATCCAATCTTCGAAACAGCGGCCGAAAAGAATCGGATCAACCCGATTGACCAGAGCGCGCAGCCAACGCTCGCACGGAACATCAAAATGAAAGGGCGAAAATTGTCGAAGAAAATCAAGATGGTATTTGCCCCAAGCGGCAATGTCATCAAAGTCGTCACATCCACAAATCGTGGCACAGGTCAGAAGGAGTAGCACCTCCGAGAGCGGATACATAACCCGCCAAGGCTCACGATTATCATCAAGCCGGGAAAAATGCTCCAGTAGCAGCGCCACCCGCATCCGGGGCATCTCGTTGTCGGCAAGCAGGTCGGCGGGATCGGTCATCGGGACGCTCCAATGCGAATCGGTCCGTCGAACAAATCACATCCGCCCCGTCAAGGCAATTATCGCCGTTAACCTGACTTCCCCACCGTGG
>CAIXKV010000137.1 GCA_903920145.1 uncultured Rhodospirillales bacterium | reverse complement strand
TTTGTCGCCGATCCCAATCGAATCGCATCCCTCTGCCGTGTCGATTGGGCAGTGCTACCCCCGCAAGCACCAATCTCAACCAAGGTTGTGTCATGATGGCAATAAACAATCTAGTCCGATAACTTATTGGGAATCGTATAAGCCGGTGGTGCCTGATGTATAGATGACATAGGCGATGTCGTCGGGAGTTCCGGCAAGGACGGGCCGTGTATCAGGGCCGATGAGATCGTCGGCCCGAACCACGCTGCTGATGACAGAGGTGAGGGCGTTTGGTTCTTTCTCTCCATCCGGTACCAACAGCACTCGGGCACCAGCATCGCTGGCCATATAGGCCAGCCGTTCGACCGGCAGTTCACGGGGCAAGGGCAGGTAAACCGCTCCGGCCTTCCAGATGCCCAGCACCGCCGCCGGCAAGGCCGCTGTGCAGTCAACCAGGGCCGCCACCGTGTCGCCTCGACGCACACCGCGCTCTAACAATGTGTTGGCGATGCTGTTGGCCCAATGGTCCAGGTCCGTGTAACGCCAGGTTCGTTCGCGGGTGACGATGGCCGGGCGATCCGGCTGGTGATCGACGAAGCTTTCGAACCGTTCATGGAATCGTTGGGCTGGACGCGGGCGGTGAGGCCCATATTCCCACGCGAGCAGTTGTGCCGCCTCGTCCGGTAACAGAGCCGGCAGAACCCCGTCGGTTCCGGCACCCGTTCCGGCCTGAACTTCGGTCTCGGCCAGCCAGCGCGTCCAGCCGACCAGGGAGCGAAACCATGTGGCTGCGGTTTCGGTGCTGTAGAGCGAGGCATTCACGCGCCATTGCAACACCAAGCTGCCATCGGGTTGGTGCTGATGAATCAGCACCATATCCTGGCCCGGTGACGTGGTGGTACGCTCATAGGTTATGACATCGAGCCTTGGGCTGCCCTCAGACGCCGGGCGGGCGCGTCCGCGCCCTTGGCTTCGCGTCCACGAGGACGCGGGGCCGCCGTCGCGGCCCGATACCGGCGGGTCAGTGTCAGGGCTCGCCAGTATTACATCAAGGCTGCCCTCAGACGCCGGGCGGGGGCGGATCAGGCGCACGGGCGCGTCTGTCGGTTGCCGGAGTCCGGGGTCTTCGGTCACCGCGATGTCGAACAGTGGGAAGCGGGCCGGGTGGCGGTTCAGCGGGCGAGCGGTGCGGAAGTCCTGATAAATGCGGGCAAACGGATAACGAGCGTGCTGCAAGGCTTCGGACAGTATCCGTTGGGTGTCAGCCAGCAGTTCGGCAAAGCGCCGTTCATTGTCATGGGCCGTCGGCATCAGCACCATCGGCAGCATGTTGACGCCATAGCCGACGACACAGGCATCGGCGGCGGTCTCTCGAACCGAAGCGGCAGTGCCCAGAACAAGCTGTTTGCGGCCAGTCCGTCGCCGAACCTCCATGGCCATCAGGGTCAGCATGACCGCATGCAGGCTGGCATGATGGCGCTGTGCCAATCTGCGCAAACGGTCTGCCGTGGTTGGGTCCAACAGCACATCGAAGCGATGGGTTCCGGGTTCGGCATCGGACCAGCGGGCTACGTCAAGCGACCACTCTTCAAAAGCCTCGTCGGGCAGCCCGGCCAGACGCTCCCGCCAGTAATCGGCGTCTGCGGCGCCCTCGGGGCCGGCAAGGTAAGCCTCCTCGCGGGCGGCGACGGTTCCCCAACCGGCAGCCAACGGTTGAGGCAGTGCTCGCCCGGCTAACAAAGTCATTAAGTCTTCCAGCAGGATGCCCACCGATAGGCCATCGCCCACCGCGTGATGCATCGCGAGCCAGAAGACCGGCGGTGTGTCAGTGTCAGGGCTCGCCGGTATGATACCATCGAGCCTTGATGGTGACTCATCAAGGCTGCCCTCAGACGCCGGGCGGGCGCATCCGCGCCCTTGGCTTCGCGCGCATGGGCGCGCGCGGCCGCCGTCGCGGCCCGCTACCGGCGAGGTGTCAGTATCAGGGCTCGCCGGTATGACTCCGACCAAGCCGACCCGCCACAAGGGCGGTTCAACCATCGAGAACGCGACCGCTTGACGTGTCCGCGCGTGAGCAATGGCGGCGGCAGGGTCGGGCATGGTTGCGAACTCGAAGGAGCCGCCAGCATCCGGCAAGATGCGACGGCGCAAGACGCCCTGTTCGTCCTCGATAAAGACGGTGCGCAGGCTGGCATGGCGCACAACCAGAGCCTGCCAGGCAGCAACCCATTGCTCGGGAGACGGCAATTTGCCTTCGACAAAGCGGTGGACCGGGATGGTGAAGTGGTGAGTGTCCAGCCCGGCGACTTCGGCTAGCCGGAACTCCCGTTCGCCCACCGTGGCCAGATCGCTTTCGACCAGAGGCGCCGTCGTGGTGGGCGTCAGTGTCGTCAGATGACGGGCAAAATCCACCAAGACCGGAGCGGCAAACAGCGCTCGTGCTGGAACCGGCGTATTCAGTCGCTCCGACAGGCGGTGGGCCAGGGTGACTGCCAGAAGGCTGTTGCCACCAAGCGCGAAGAAGTTGTCATCGCGATAAATGTCGGCACCGAGCAGTTCACCCCAAAGCGCCGCCACGCGGGTTTCTAAGTCTCCTTGAGGCCGTTCACGGGGTACCGACGGGGCAGACGCGGCCACCATGCGTAAAAGCGGGGCCCGGTCGATCTTGCCGGCAGGTGTCAGGGGAATGGCGGGAACGGTGGTCACGCTGGCCGGGATCATGAAGGCCGGCAAGTGGTGGGCGAGGCTGGATCGCCAATCGGGCACTTGTGCCCCCTCGGCCAGCCGGACAAAGCCGAGCAGAACCTTGTTAGAGGCCCCAACGAGGCTATCCACCAGCACCACCGCTTCGGTTACGCCGGGATGAGACAGCAAAACCTGTTCGATTTCCGCCGGTTCGACGCGCTGGCCGTTCAGTTTGATCTGATGATCGATCCGGCCTGCCAGTTCCACTTGGCCATCGGGAGTCCAGCGGCCAAGGTCGCCGGTCCGGTAAAAGCGGCCTTCAGGAGTCTCGACAAACCGCTCGGCGGTCAGGTCTGGCCGGTTGAGATAGCCAATACCCAATCCCGCGCCGCCGATCCACAGCTCACCCGGCACGCCGGGTGGAACCGGCGTGCCGTCGTTTCGACGAAACGTGATCCGGGTGTTGGGTAGAGGCCGACCCGCTGGAATCGGTGCGGTTGCTGGAATGTCCACGGCGGTTAGCGCCAGCGATGCGGCAATGCTGGTTTCGGTCGGGCCGTAGCCGTTCCAGAAAGACAGAGATCCGGCATGGTGACGGACATCGTCGTGCGTGGGAGCCTCACCGCCCGCCACCAGAACACGCAGTCCCTCGAACGGAATCTGTTTGGTGACGCGCAGATAGGACGGGGCGTGAAACGCCACCGTCACGCCCTGATCGCGGTAATAGGGCTTCAGTTTCCAGGGATCGTTCCGCAAGTCCTGGGAAATCGGCACGATGGCCATGCCGTGCATCAACGCGATCCCGATTTCCCAGAGAGAAGCGTCAAAACCAGGGGTTGCTACTAATGATATGCGATCATCGGGGCGAACCCCAAGCCACTCTCCGCAACCGAGTATCGAATTGATATAGCCCTTATGCGGAATAATGACGCCTTTGGGTTGGCCGGTGGTGCCCGAGGTGTAGATGATATAAGCCGGGTCTTCGGGTGTCCCCGAACTCTCTGGCCGATGCCCGGAACCAGACGCCTGTTCCGGTCGGATCACGCACCGGATGGTTTGCGCCAAGGCTTCGGGGACTGGCGTGCTGTCGGGGGCGATCAGGATCCGGACCCCGGCATCACCTGCCATAAAGGCTAGCCGTCCGGCGGGCAGGTCACGCGGCAGCGGCAGATACGCCGCGCCGGCTTTCCAGATGGCCAGCACCGCCTCTGGTAAAGCCGGTGAGGTGTCCGCCAACACCGCCACCGTGTCACCCCGCTGAACTCCGGCCGCCAGCAGCGCATGGGCGAGGCGATTGGCTTGGAACTCCAACGCGGCGTAGCTTAGGACCGTCTCGGCGGTGACGATCGCCGGATGATCCGGGGCTTGGTCAACAAACGCTTCGAACAGCGCATGACTGCGCTGTTCGGGGCGAGGCCGGTCCAGGCCGAACTCTGTCTTTTTCAACCAGCGGGCTTCGGATGGCAGGAGGGCCGGTAACGGCGCGTCGGCGCGGGTTGGGTCATCGGCCAGCCAGCGCGCCCATGCTGCAAAGGCGTCGAGCAAGGCTCGGGCGCTGCTTTCGGTGTAGACATCAGGGTTCCACACCAACGTCAGGTCCAGGCCGGTGCCTCTGGCGCTTTCCACGGGCTGGTGGCTGAAGGCCAAGTCAACACCAGCAGCCGGGTGGGCTTTTTCATGGGGCAGAGGGCGCGACGAGAGGCCGAATCCGGTTTGCACATCCTTGCTGGTCCGTCCCGGCGCAGCGGTCAGGCCGATATCGAACAGCGAGGTGCGTGACGAGGGGCGGGCGTTCGGATGACGGCGGCGGAATTCGCGATAGAGCAACCCGATGGGATAAGCCGAGTGTTCCACCACGCCGGTCAAGGCCGCTTGCGTCTGGGTGAAGGCTGTCGCCAGTGATGGGGTGCCATCGCTGGGCAGAACCACCGGCAACACATTGACGAAGTGCCCAATAGCCGCTTCGGTGCCCGCCGGACGAACCGACACGCCCGAACCGATCACCAAATCGGCCCGATGGCTGCGTCGTCGAACCTCGGCAGCCAGAATCGTCAACAGCAAGCCATGCAGCCCCAGCCGGTGGGTCTGGGCGATCCGGGTCAAGGTTGTGACGATTCCGGGGGTGAGTCGCTCGACCAGCGGCGGGGCTGATCGTCCGCTCGGCGTGGCGGGACGGCGGTGATCGGTGGCGTATTCCTCGAACGCTTCACCACCGCGCGCAACCAGAGTTTCCAACTGATCGCGCCAGAAGGCTTGGTCCGTGGCCGCCCGAGGTGAGGCGAGATAGCGGTGTTCGACCTGACTGGCCAGTGCGATCCCATTGGGGACCGGCGGCAAGGGGTGGGCCAGCAGTAGGGCCTGCATATCGTCCTGGACGATGCGGGCCGAGGTGCCATCCGCCACCGCATGGTGAAGAACGAACCAAAACAACGTTTCGCCGGTCGAGTCCACGCTCAAGAGGCCGGCGCGGGACAAGGGAGATTGTTCCAGGTCAAACGGGGTTTCAAGTTGCCGAGCTATCCTGTCGTGGGCGTCCTCAGGGGTGGCGCAACGTTCAAAGGCCAAGGGGGCCTGTGCGCCCGGCGTCCCTGGCAAGGCCGTGTGCCAATGGACCCGGCCTTCGGCATCGGCGCCGAAGGCCGTTCGTAGGGCCGGGTGGCGTTCGATCAGGGCGGTCCAGGCGGCTTGCCAGCGGGCCGGTTCGAGGATTGGCCCTTCCACCGCCAGGACACGCAGAATATGCGAGCCGGCAGCAGCCAGCCCGAGATTGGCTGCGATCCAGAAATCTTCCTGCCCGGCGGTGGCCCGCTCTGGGGTCTGGCCGGAATCGTCCGGGTGATTCGAGAGAGAATCCGGGGGATGAGTGGGGGACTGCTCTTGGGGCGTCTCGGCAAGACGAGCCGCAAGCGCCTCGACGGTCAACGCCGACAGGATATCCGGGACAGCGATCGAGTGGCCCAACGCAAGCAAGCGTTGACTGACGGTGATGGCCAGCAGGCTGGTGCCGCCCAGCGCAAAGAAATTATCGTCCCGCCAAATGGGCCGGACATTGAGCACCTCTTCCCAGACTGTGGCGACGCATCGTTCCCACGCGTCTTGGGGCGGCACGCCCGTTTTGCTGGTACGTTGGGTATCGAACATCTCGCTCGCCAGAACCAGAAGGGCCTGCCGATCCGCTTTGCCCGCTGAATTCAGGGGCATCCTGGCCACTCTGGCCACTTGCGCCGGAACCATGAAGGCCGGCAGCGCGCGAGCCAGAAGAGCGCGCCAATCAGGGTCGGACACCGTCTCGTCGGCTCCTTCCACGAATGCCACCAGCCGCCCTTGATGCTGAAGAACGGTTGCACGGGTCACGGTGTCATGACGGACCAAGACGCGCTCGATCTCGCCGAGGGCCACCGTTTGGCCGGAAACCTTGACCACGTCGTCGCTGCGCCCCAGGGTTTCCAAGTCGCCATTGGCGTTCCAGCGGCCAAGGTCATGGGTGCAGTAGGCGCGGCCATACGGCGTGTCGACAAAAGACTCGGCGGTTAGGTCGGGTTGCCCCAGATACCCCCGCGAGACACCGCAGCCCAAGGCATGAATCACCCCGGTTTCACCCTCCGGCACGGCGTTGCCGTTGCCGTCCAGCAGAACCACGGCGGTATTCCAGAAGGGCTGGCCACTGGGCACCGTGCCGTCGTCTGGTGCCACCTTGTGCATGCAGATGGCGCCGCACAGCTCGGTGGCTCCGTGGACGTTCCAGGACTCCACATGGCGGGCATAGTGGCGGGCGTCATCGGGATTGGGACGCTCGCCAGCGGTGATCAGTAGGCGCAGACCGTCCGGGACCACCCCGTTAAACTGGCGCAGGTAAGAGGGCGTGAATAGAGCTACCGAGACTCGGTGACGCGACATCATCGCCAGCAGAGCCGGTGGCGTATCAAGCAACTGTCGGGAGGCCGGGACATAAGCCGCTCCTGACACCAGCGGCAGACACAATTCGCGATATCCCAGGATGAAGCCAGGCGACGTGGCCAGCAAGACCCGGTCGGCAGCCGTGAGGCGCTGGGTTTCGGCATGGCCAAAAGCCATGTTGGCGCAGGCATCGTGTTGGATGAACACGCCTTTAGGCTCGCCGGTAGAGCCCGACGTGAATAAAATGGTGGCGAGTCCCGTTAAGGGGCCAGGTCGGGCTGGACGGTGCCGGTGGGCTGCCGCGAAGGAATTGTCCGATCGGTGGGGTCGCAGGATGCAGCGCCCTTTGGCGCCTGTGTCATGGGCCGCCAAAGCGTCCTGCAATTCCGCCGGGATCGCCAGATCATCCAACGCCACCACGCGCCGCATGCAGGTTTGCCGAATCATGCTGATCAGCCGCTCAGGCGGGAGGCTGGCGACCAGTGGCACATAAACAGCCCCGGCCTTCAGAATGGCCAGGAAGGCGACCGGCAGGAAAGCCGAGCGGTCGGCTAGGACGCCCACCGGCTCTTCCGGCCTGACACCGGACTGAATGAGCGCCCAGGCCAGGGCATTGGCGGCTTCATCGAGTTCGGACCCTGTGACGATGCCGTCATCGGTCACGATGGCCGGTGCCTCTGGCTGATGATCCACCAGGGATTCGAATCGCTCGTGGATACGCAACGATGGCCAGTTCTTCACCGGGCCGGGACGGTATGCGTGGGCCTCATGATGATCATGGAACGGCTTCGTCTGGGCCATAGGGTCTCCCGGAAACAATAGACTTGAGACTCTTAGAGAGCGAACTGGATTGTTTGTATCCGCTCATTGCCATATCAAACGCCAAATAATCCAGCTATTTTTAAAGCTAGATGCAAATGAATGCGGATGTATTCAAGCGAAATGCCCATGAATGCCGATAATCATACCATTGCAGTCAATTTGTATGCTTGTTTATGATTGTTACAAATTGGATTAATTCTGAAATAGATGAAATCGCCGGGATTTTTTGAAGGAGGCAGCATGAGCTATTGGTCATCGTCGGCGCCGGGAGATCGATGTTCGCTGATGGCGTGGGCACTGTTCACCGGCCATGGAGTCGAGCCGCTGCCGGCGCTGTTTCTGGAGATTTTGGATGAGGAAGAGCGGTCTCGTGCGGACTCGTTCCGGTATGCCCAGGATCGGCATGACTTTATCTGTGCCCATGCTCTGCGGCGGGCTTTATTGGCTTGGCGATTCGCCCGTTCTCCGGGGTATTGGCGTTTCACGCCGGCCTCTTTGAAGCGACCGCAAGTGCTATCGGCACCGCCCGGAACCAGCCCGGAGGTCACTTTGACGCACAGCCATGGCCTTGTTGCCGCCGCCGTCACCGATGGCAGTGCGGTTGGGGTGGATGCCGAAGACTTGAAGGGGCGCAGGGCGGATCCGGCGATCCTGAGCCTTGTTTGCGACGAAGACGAGCAACGGGCGTTAGACGTGCTGAACGGCGATGTCGTGGCGTGGCAACGGGCCTTTCTGCGTCTGTGGGTGCGCAAAGAGGCGTTCGTCAAGGCGGTTGGAGTGGGTTTGTCGTTCCCCTTGACCTCGATCCGCTTCACGCCAGACGGGCAACTTGCTGGTATTGTACCGGCGTTGGCCGATATCGTTGGACGAGCGGCAGATTGGCAGCTTTGGGAGCCGGACATTGGAGAGACTCACCATCTGGCGGTGGTTGCCCGGATGGGAGACTCCCGTCAGCCCCTTGAGTACCGATATTTTGAACCAGCACAGCTCGCCTTGATTCTTGACCGGCTGGTGGGGTGAGGGGAGGGGCCTTGATGGTGACTCATCAAGGCTGCCCTCAGACGCCGGGCGGGCGCATCCGCGCCCACCCGGCCCCGCTTCAAAAAGGCCGCAAAAGCCGGTCGATGTAATCGAGTTCTTGGTGAGATCGCTCGCGCTGGCCGGCCCGACGGCGCAATTCATCCAGGATTTCCCGTGACTTTTGCAGCTCCGAGGCCTCGGGAACGCTGGTTTCTGCCGAATCCATGATCCCGGCAGCAGGGCGGAGCCGGCCCAACGGATCCTGAGCCGCGCTTAACCCGTTCAATTGGGCCGCCAGACCACGCACGCCTTGCTGAAGCTTATCCACGGCGTCGCTTTCGGCGGCGATGGCTGCGGCGGTGTCATTTTGCTGAAGCGCCCGTTCAGCGGCACGCATGGATAGGTTGGCATCGCCCAACGACGCGGGAACATCGTTGTCAATTTCTCCCATCTGCTGCATCAAGGCGCCCAGTTGATGCCGCATCTGTTCCTGATCCGAAGCACGCGGCGGCGCCCCGGTGTGGGCGTCGGGCTGTTTTGACGGGCTTTGGGGGGAGGCCTGACCCTGATTTTGGGATTGGCGAAACGTCCGATCCAATAGGTTCCGTTGTTGAGCGGTCAGATCTTGCAGTTTCCGGAGGATTTCGGCATGGGCCTGTTGGTTGGGATCGGGAGACTCTGCCCCGGACTTCAGGCCATCCAGCAGTCGACTGAGATTGGCGAGAGCCTGTTGGGCTTGGTCGTGTGCGCCGGTTTCGGTCATGTCTCGGAGCGTGTGCAGCATGGCCTCCAGGTCGGTGCGCTCCAGCACCGTGGGGGCGGTGGGCGGCGACGCGGGCGGCTGGTGAGCGGCTTCGAGGGGGGTGGGCTGGGTTTCCAAACTGTCCAAGAGTCGGTCGACGGCAGCTTGGAGATCATCCATGCGGCGGCGCAGTTCCTCTTCACTGGCATTATGAGCCAGCGCCTCGGCCAGAGCGGCCTCGGCGGCGCGAACGTCCCGCTCGGCCAAAGACGACTCGCCATCCTCCAGGCGAAGGGCGCTTTCCCACAGCAAATCCCGGACAGCCGGAATTGTTCCTGGCGTGTGATCCCGGATCAATTGCCCAACCGCCACCCGCAACGCCAAAAAGACCACGGGGTCACCGTGATAGCGATCGGGGTGAACAGACACAGTGTCCAAGGCTTGGGCAACCGCTTCCCGTGCGGACTCGCCGCCTAGGGCCAGCGCCTTTCGTTCGGCGATGATCTGTCGGGCTACCGGATTTCGGAACGCGCGTTCGGGCAGAACCAGCGGAACTTCGTCCGAATGGGTCGTCTGTCCTGCGCCGTTGGTGGCGGTCAGCCCGATCAACACCGGCAGCCCGGCCCAGGGGCTGGCGCTCAAGTCATGATCGCTGGTGCCATGAGCCGTCTTGGGGCGTGCGCCTGGCAACGGCAGCGAAAGTGTCATACCATCGAGCCTTGATGGTGACACATCAAGGCTGCCCTCAGACGCCGGGCGGGCGCCTCCGCGCCCTTGGCTTCGCGTCCACGAGGACGCGGGGCCACCGTCGCGGCCCGATACCGGCGATGTGTCAGTATCAGGGCTCGCCGGTATCAGGGGGGAGGTCGGCTCGGTGCCGCCGGAGGTCTCGACGCCCGGCGCGGCCCTGACCGTCGCCACAACCGAAGCGAGCCCGTACTCGTCGTCGGCGATGTATGCGAGGCGGAGGGTTCCGTGGTCGGACAGTGAGGGGGGCGCTGCAAAACGGATTCCTGGCGGTTGGTTGGGGTGGACCGAGATCGCCCAACGGCCAAGGTCGCGTCCCCCTTGCTCTACGGCAATTTCGGAACCGGCGGCAATCGTCTGTTGAATTTGGAAATGGCTATCGTCAGGGGCCGAGAAGCGTTGCTCGGTCCCATTCACGGTCAGGGTGGGTGTTCCCCATCCACCGCTGACTCGGGCCAGAATCACGCTACCGGCGGGAACCGAAATCGGCGCTCCGGCGGCGGCGTCGACAGGCTGAGGATTCGGCGTTGCATCCGCCCGATGCAGAATGACCGGCGGCAGGCTGGTGTAGGGGGGCGGTGTCAGCCAAACGTCGAGAGCCGCTGGCCCCATTCCGCCCGGACGGCTCCAATGGGGTTGCAAGGCTGCCGCCAGTCTGGGGCCCCAGTCGCCCCAGGCCCCGACTCCCGTCACCACCAGCGCCAACCCGACCACCGCTCGGAGGCCGAGTGGATCCAGAGTGGCCAGACCAGGATTGGGCCAGAGCACCTGCAACCGGCCCAGTTGGCGCATCAACGCTTGGCGGTGATGGTGCCATAGGGCGACTTGCTGGGGGTCATCGGTGGCTAGTCGGTCGTGTAGGGCGGACAGGGGCCGGTGACGCAGCCCATTATCGCGTTCCAGCCGCCGCATGGCCTCGGCTGCGGTGGGCCAGCGGAATCCGCGAAATCCCCGCCAGAGCAGTAGCCCCAGAGTCAAAGCCGTTACGGTCAGCACCAGCCCATGGAGCCAGCCCGGCAAGCGGGGTAGCACATCCAACAGCGCTAAAGCGACCCACCCGCCCACAACGCAGATCGCGATCCATGCGGCCTGCCACAGCCGCTCCCACCCCAACGCCAATCGGGCGGCGCTCACCGCCCGGCGGACAGACGCCGGAATCAGCACGCCGCTTTCGTCCATGGGTCGCCTCTATCCTGTTGCCTAGGGCCGTTCGGTACCGACACGCGAAACCGAACGGGGGGCGTCCTCACTTATGGATGATCAGAAAACCGCGTTTGGCGCCGGAGTCAGGATCATCCGTATTCATCGCGGCCCACATATCGGCGGCGCTTACCCAAACCGGCGGCAGGCGATAACGGGCCACGTCCAGCAGCAGGAAGCGGTCGCTGACGGCATCATAAGCCCCCAGCGGCGAATGATGGCCTTCGCCGGTTTCACCCAGCAATTTGCGTTGGAAATTGACGATGACTCGCGCCTCGGGATCCGCCAATGCCGCCGCAACCATGGGGCGGAAGGTCTCGAGGGTCAATGGCGCATCGGCGTGATGAGTGGTGACTTGAACACCGAAACTTCCGATCACCTTCGCCAATTCGTCGAGAGTCAACCCGCCCAGATGAACCGCTTTGGGCGCCTTGATGGCAAGCACAGAGTCAGTAAAGATATTCGATTCGTCAAATCGACGATAAGGATAAATGGCTGGAGAGGCTGGGGCGGCAATGTCTAGAGAGTTCAGGACCGTCACTGCCGAAGCAACTCCGCAATAAGTTTGGTCTGTCTGCGACTGGAAATGCTGCATCAGCTTCCAGAATCCGGCCTTAGCTTTGGCTTGGTCGAAGATCTGCTCGGCTGCCGCATCATCAGCTGGAACGACTTCGGTCGCATAGACCGGCGTGGCGATCAGACAGCCCAACAGGAGGACGACGCCGATGCGAAAACAGATGGACATTGGAATGACTCTCCAAAGGGGTTGGGCCGAAGGCGAGTAGGGAGGGGCCTAAACCACCCGCCCGGCCCGCATCAAAGAAGTAACGGCCTGGGACAAGGCGTCCAGGGCTTCGACAACGTCGTGGCCCTGATAAAGGGTCAGAGGGATCAGATAATCGGCACACATGCAGATGGTGATGGGGTTGGTCGGGCGACCGAGTAGCCCCAGAAATGTGACGTCCGGGACTCGTTCGTTGGCGTCGAGGATCGCCGTCAGCAGTCGATCATGTGCCACGGACGGAGCCTCCATCGAAAAAAGGGCGTGAGTGTGACAAGGCGCGTGTCGCTCATCACCAGACAGAACCAGGGGCAGCCGTCAAGGATGACGTTGGAACAGATTGCTCTTGTCATAGCTGGAGGTCAATCGGGAGCGAAGGGTTTCGCGTTATACCAACGGGCCTTGATGGTGACTCATCAAGGCTGCCCTCAGACGCCGGGCGGGCGCATCCGCTGAGGGCGGCCTCGATGTGCCAACATCAAGGTTCGACGGTATGGCCCATGGCTCCGACGCCCGGCTCTCTTTGCCTGTTCTTTTTCATCCGAATTGGGCATGGTGCGAGCAGTTCTGTTGGGGCCGAGGCGAAAGTTCGGGTCCGCGTTGTCTAGGGAGGTCATGGTGTCCACCGCAACAATTCGGCTCGGCTGGGCGCAGCGCCGGCTGGCGCCGGTCCTGAAGGTTGTCTTGGCAACGCTGTTTCGCTGGCTCTACCGGGTCGAAGTGCGCGGCCTTGAACATTATCGGGCGGCAGGGGATCGGGCAATCGTGGTGGTCAACCATGTTTCGCTGATCGATGCGCCCTTGCTGGCGAGCTTTCTGCCCGGTCGGCCGAGTTTGGCGGTGGTCGAAGCCATGGAGCAATGCCGGTGGTTGCGGCCCTGGCTGTTGCTGGTGGATGCTTTTCGGATCGATCCCAATAGCCCCTTGGCCATGATCTCGGTGGTACGGGCGTTGAAACGGGGGGGGCGGTGCGTGATGTTCCCCGAGGGTCGAGTCAGTGTCACCGGCGCCTTGATGAAGGTTTACGACGGCCCGGCGGTGGTTGCGGCCCGGTCTCGGTCGCCGATTGTGCCAGTTTGGATCGAGGGCACGGAAGCCTCGCCCTTTTCGCTGTCGCGGGGGTTGGTGCCAACTCGCTGGTTTCCGCGCGTGACCATCACCATTGGGCCGGCGCGGCGGATCGAATTGCCGCGTGGTGTTGTCGGTCGTCGCCGCCGCCAACTGGCTGGTGAGAAGCTTTACGATCTGATGACTGAAGCCGCGTTCGAAGCCCATAATCTGGATCGGACGTTATTTGAAGCGATTCTCGATACCCGCGCCCGTTATGGGGGCGCTCGGTTGGTGTTCGAGGACATGGAACGCAAGCCCATCAGCTATAACCGGCTGGTGGTGGCGGCGATGGTGTTGGGGCCACGGTTGGCTCGAGTCGCCCCGCCGGGGGCGGCGGTGGGTGTGCTGATGCCCAACGCGGTGGGGACTGCCGTTGTGTTCACTGCGCTTCAGGCAGCGGGCCGAGTTCCGGCAATGCTTAACTTTACCGTGGGGCCGACCCAGGCCGCCCAGGCGTGCCGGGCCGCCAATCTGACGGTGGTGATTACGGCGCGTCGTTTTATTACGGTTGCCAAGCTCGAAGCCCTGACCGAGGCGCTCTCTGGGGTTGCCGAAATCCTCTATCTGGAAGACGTGCGGGCCAGTTTGACCATCTTTGAGCGGCTCGCCGGGCTGTGGCGAGCGCGCCATGCGCGGTCCTGGCACCAACAGCACAGAGGCGATCCAGGGGCCGGAGCGGTGATCCTGTTCACGTCGGGATCAGAAAATCTGCCGAAGGGGGTTGTGCTCAGTCATCGGAATCTGATCGCCAACTGCCGCCAGCTTCGTGCCAGAGTTGATTTCAGCCCATCTGATATCTTGTTTAACGCCCTGCCCGTCTTCCATTCCTTCGGCTTGACCGGGGGGTTGGCGTTGCCGCTGCTGTCGGGTTTCAAAGCGTTTTTGTATCCGTCGCCCCTGCACTATCGAGCGGTGCCCGAAGCCGTCTATGCCTGCGGTGCCACCATGATGTTCGGGACCGATACCTTCTTGCATGCTTATGGACGGGTTGCTCATCCTTACGATTTCCGATCGGTTCGCTATATCTTCTCGGGAGCCGAGAAGCTGCGCGAAGAGACTCGGCGAGTCTGGGCCGACCGTTTCGGGGTGCGGGTTCTGGAAGGATATGGTGCCACCGAGACCGGGCCGGTATTGGCCGTGAATACCCCGATGTTTGCAATTCCGGGTGCGGTCGGGCGGTTACTACCGGGCATCCGCTATCGCTTGGAGCCCGTGGACGGAATCCCCGAAGGAGGCCGGTTGCTGGTGTCCGGTCCCAACATTATGGCGGGTTATCTGAAAACCGACGGCTCTGGCGGGATCGAGCCGCCACCGGATGGGTGGCACGATACCGGCGACATCGCAACGGTTGATGAGCATGGTTTTGTCCGTATCGTTGGTCGGTTGAAGCGGTTCGCCAAGGTGGCCGGCGAAATGGTCTCGCTGGGGGCTGCCGAGGCACTGGTGTTGTCCTTATGGCCGGAATATCGGCACGCAGTGGTTGCGGCCCCAGACCCCCGTAAGGGCGAGCATTTGGTCCTAGTCACAGAGCATAAAGGAGCCGAGCGCACCGCTCTTGTTGAGCAGGCCCATCGCCAGGGGGTTTCAGAATTGCTGGTGCCCCGGACGGTGATGGTGGTTGAGGAGATTCCGATTTTCGGCACTGGTAAGGCCGACTATGTGCGTATCCAGGCCATGGTCGCCGAACGACGAGCCGGGCGGCGGGCGGCGTGAATTAGGGCTTTGCGCCGCGCGATAAAGGACATAAAATTCAACCAGCTGTGGGCTACCCCGGCGGTGACGCTCTGACCAGCCCAGGAGCGGCGGCACCCCGAATCGCCCAGGGGCGGTAACGCTCCGATCAGTTAAGGTGAGGCAGCCACTCCCAGGTGAGGATAAGAGTCAATGAACGTCGCGGAAATACTGCGTGCCAAGGGCGCCGGCGTGATTACCATCGTCCAGACCGAATCCATCGAGTCCGCGGCCAAGGTCTTGAAGGAAAAGAAGTTCGGCTCGCTGGCCGTTCGTGACCGCTCGGGTAAACTGGCCGGGATCATTACCGAGCGTGATATCATTCGCGGTATCGCTGATCGGGGCGCGGCTTGTCTCGCCTACAAGGTCGAAGACATGATGACTCGCGAGGTCAAGACCTGCAAGACCTCCGATTCGCTGAAGGATGTCATGCTATTGATGGCGCGCCGTCGGGTTCGTCACGTCCCTGTGGTTGAAAACGGGGAGCTTCTGGGCATCATCAGCTCTACCGACGTGGTGAAGTACCGCCTAGAAGAGCAGGCCGGTGAGTTGGCCATTTTGCGCGACGTAACCCGGAGCCGGTAAGCGCCGCTCGGGGGCCAGGGGCGGTGCTCACCCCTGGCCATTGCGGTCGGTGGTTGTGCCCCCCGCGCCTGCACGCATGAGCGCGCGGGGCGGCGGTCCCGGCCAGAGGCTCGACAATCGGTGCGTCATTGTTATAGCTCGGTTATAGCTCGCCGGCATTACAGCCGTTTTGCCGTTTCCAGGAAGGCCCGGATCAACGCCGGGTCTTTGCGTCCTGGTTGGCTTTCGACTCCCGACGACACGTCGACCATCCGGGCTCCGGTTGCGGCAACCGCTTCGCTCAGATTGGCCGGAGACAAGCCCCCCGATAGCATCCAGGGCCGGGACCAGTGGCGCTCTTGCAGCAAATGCCAATCAAATCGGCGTCCATTGCCACCCGGAAGCGCGTTTTCGTCGGTTGGGGGTTTGGCATCGAACAACAGAATATCGACCACATCGGTGTAGGCCGGGACGGGCTCGAGGTCGGCGGCGCTGTCGATTCGGAACGCCTTGATGATCGGTAGGGCAAATCGCTGCCGAATCTGCCGAACCCGCTCTGGCGGTTGGTCATCATGGAGTTGCAGGAGATCTAGGGGAACCTGTCCCACCACGTCGTCGATGAAGGCGTCATCGGGAGATACGAAAAGCCCAACAGTACGGACGCCGGTCGGAACCATTCGCGCCAGTTCCGCCGCGAGGGCCGGTGAGATCGCGCGCGGTGAACGCGGGTAAAACACAAAGCCCACGAACCGAACGCCACCGTCCAGAGCGGCGGTCAAGGCTTCGGGATGTGTGATGCCGCAGATTTTGACCTGAACGCCCATCAAAGACCCTCATGGTTGGTGCTTGGACGGGCTGTTTTCGTGGACTGTGCCCACACACACCCGCAAAAAGCCGGTCGGCCCTTTGAATCCTGAACGTATTGATGAAAGCCCCAGACCATCAAGTTCCGTCGTCAAAAGTAACAGCAACCTCAGAGACAATCCCAGGATCACGCTCAACCGAACGGAACGTTGCAATAGAACCCGGCGCCAAGTGGGATTGCGTCACCGGGATGCGCCACTTATGGACCGGCTGGTGATCCGGCCCGATGGACATGGCCAGTAAGGGTGGAACCTCGCGTTCCTGGTCCGAGGCATTAAAAATTTGCCCTTCGACCACCAACATCGCGGCTCCATCTTCAACTCGCTGTTCGGATTTGACACTCTGAAGCTGTAACCCAGCCCCGGAAACGTCTACCGGCAGGCCGATGGCCTCGTAAAAACGGGCCGCCGGAGGCCACAGACCGACCAAAGCATCTCGGTTCATCACTGTCATGACCGCGACGGCCCCGACGACGACGGCAAAGGCAACCCAACGCGAGGCCTTCTTCAGCTTGGCCCACAAACCCTGTCGGGTTCGCCAGGACTGTTCTTCAGACTCGGCTCCGAAAGGATGGTCGTACCCGAACGAGTCTTCGTCCAAGTCGTCATGCCCCAGTGCATCTCGACCTGTTGCATCATGGCCGACTCCAAAGGAGGGAAAGCGCGTGGGGCGGGCATCCGCCCCGGTCCCTGCTCCGCCTCCTGTTGCTGACGAGGAGCCGGCATCAGGAATCCACTCGGTCGCCTCGTGCAGGGCGGCACCGAATGTTGGATTGGAGTCGACGCCGGAAAAGGGCGAGGCGAATGGACTGGAATTAGGATTGGTGGGTGGGGCGAGCGTGGGTGTATCGAACGCGGGGACCGGCTTCGCCTTCGGTTTTGCGCCGGGTTTGGCCTTCGGACTTGGCTTTGGGTTTGCTTCGGCCTCGGTGGGCGGCGGCTGAACCCAGTCCTGACCGCACTTGGAACAACGCACTCTCCGCCCCGCACCGCCAAGAGCGATCGGCTGGAGAGTGTACCGCGTCGAACAAGACGGACAGGTGACGATCATCGGCTGGCGATTATCTCTGGCGGAAATCTCGGATTTTCCGATAGGAATGATCTTATAGGAAGTGGCGGGCCATTAAGCAAGGCACGGGGCGGGGCCGCCGGTCCACCGGAAAAAATCTGGGAGAGCGATCGCCGGTGATACGTTTTGAAGACATCGGGTTACGCTACGGTTCGGGGCCGGAGGTGTTATCTCGAATCAACTTCACCCTGAAACCAGGCTCCTTCCATTTTTTGACCGGCGCCAGCGGTGCAGGCAAGTCGTCGCTGTTGCGGTTAATGTATCTGGGATTACGTCCAACCAGCGGCACCATCACGGTGTTTGGCCGAGATGTGGCAAGTCTCAAGCGCGCCGAACTGCCGGCATTGCGGCGGCGCATTGGCGTGGTGTTTCAGGATTTCCGGCTGTTGGACCATTTATCGGCCCTGGATAACGTCGCCTTGCCTTTGCGCATGGCGGGGGCTGCCGAAGCCGAGATTCGCGAGCATGTGGTGGAGCTGTTGGATTGGGTTGGCCTTGGGGATCACCTGGATGCCAAACCGCCCACCCTGTCGGGCGGACAGCAGCAGCGTGTGGCCATCGCTCGGTCGGTGATCAGCCGGCCTCGCTTGTTGCTGGCGGACGAGCCAACCGGCAATGTCGACGACAGTATCGGCATGCGGTTGCTGTACCTGTTCGAGGAGTTGAACAAGCTGGGGACCACGGTGATGATCGCAACTCATAACGAGGGCTTGATCGGGCGTTTTCCCCATCCGCGCTTGCACCTGGATCGGGGCACGTTGAACCTGACGCCTGCGGGCATTGGGCCGTCGGTGGCGGTCGCGACCATGGCCCCGCCCACGCCATCCGCCGGACTGGCTGGCGGCGTGCTCGGTGCCGGCTGGTCACGGTGAAGAGGGCAGGATGATGTTTCATCATCGTCTGGATTTGCCCCTGGTGGAAGACGCGACCGGACGCTTCATGGTCTGGATCATGGCCGTGATGGTTTATCTTGGCATCATCGCTCTGGCTGGGGCGTTGGTGCTGTCTGGAATGGCCGAGCGTTGGGAAAATGGCTTGACCGGGCGCCTGACGGTTCAGATTTCGCCGCAACCCGACGATTTGGGCACCGGAACAGGGACCGAGGTCGATTCGGTGGCACCCTTGGTCCAGCGAACCGAGGTGGCGCTGGCCTTGCTGCGGGCTACGCCCGGTGTGGCGCGGGCCGAGCCGATTACGCTGGCCGCCGCTCACAAATTGCTGGAGCCATGGCTGGGCTCGGCCCTGCCCGACGACTTGCCGCTGCCGGCCCTGATTGACGTTGAAGTGGCTGATGGTGGTGGGCTGGAGGTTCCGGCCCTGGCCGACCGACTCGCCCGATCGGTGCCCGGTGCCCGCCTAGACAACCACGCGGCATGGCTTGATGATCTGCGCCGCTTGGCGCGAACGGCCCAATTGGTGGCGCTGGCCGTGGTGATTCTGGTGGGAGCGGCCACTCTCGCCGCCGTGGTGTTTGCGGTTCGTACTGGTCTCGCCATTCATTCGCCGGTGGTTGAATTGCTTCACTTGATGGGCGCATCAGACCAGTATGTTGCGCGCCAATTTCAAGCCCACATCGTCGGTTTAGCGCTGCGCGGGGGGGCCGTCGGACTCGGGCTGGGGTTGGTGACGCTGGCTGTTCTGGCTCATGCTGCCGGGGATGTGAGTTCGGACATGCTGCCGTCGATGGCTCTTACGCCCCGCCAATGGTTGGCCTTGGGCGCCGTGCCGTTGGTTGCGGCGGGGTTGGCAGCGATCACGGCTCGTTGGACTGTGCTGCGCGTCTTGGCGGCTCTGCCATGAGACCGGCGAGTCTTGGCTATGGCGGCACATCGTCGGTTGTTGGGCCGCGACTCCCCGCGCGCCTCCGGCTTCGCGTCCACGAGGACGCGGGGTTGCCGTTGCGGCCCGATACCGGCAGGGTGTCCGTGTTAGGGCTCGCCGGTATAATACCATCGAGCCTTGATGGTGACTCATCAAGGCTGCCCTCAGACGCCGGGCGGGCGCATCCGCGCCCTTGGCTTCGCGCGCATGGGCGCGCGGGGCCGCCGTCGCGGCCCGATACCGG
>CAIXKV010000136.1 GCA_903920145.1 uncultured Rhodospirillales bacterium | reverse complement strand
GCTGGTATTGCCCTTGCGGGCGTGGCCATGCTGTTCGATAAAATCTGAATCATACCATCGGGCCTTGATGGTGACTCATCAAGGCTGCCCTCAGACGCCGGGCGGGCGCCTCCGCGCCCCCTAGAGTCCACAACACTGGGGCTTCGCGTCCACGAGGACGCGGGGCCGCCGTCGCGGCCCGAGGACCGGCGATGTGTCAGTATCAGGGCTCGCCGGTATCAGCGGGCCCCAAAGCCTCCTTTTTGGAAAGCTGCGCCCATGCGCCCTTTTTTGTCCCGCCGAGTCTCCTGCTGCCTCCCCGACACCGGCCTTGTGGCACTCCTGGCGCTGTTGTTGGCTTTGTCGGGGCCGGCAGCCGCCCAAACTTCCGATATGCGCTATTTCCGAATCGGCACCGGCACCAGTTCGGGAGCATATTTTCCCGTGGGGGGCCTGATCGCCAGCGCGATCACCTCGCCTCCCGGAGCCCAACCTTGCGAACATGGCGGCAGTTGCGGCGTTTCGGGATTGATCGCGGTGGCCCAAGCGACCACCGGCGGGCTCGAGAATTTGGATTTGCTGCGGAACGGCGACATCGAGGCGGCGATGGTCCAAAGCGACTTAGCCGCCTCGGCTGCACAGGGCGTCGGCCTTTATGCCGGACGCCCGCCTTTCACGGATTTGCGCGCCATTGCGGCTCTTTACACCGAAACCATTCAAATCGTGGTTCGAGGAGACAGCCCCATTCAGACCATTGCCGATTTGCGCGGACATAGCCTTTCGGTGGGTGAAAAGAAATCGGCGATTGCCCTTGATGCCGAAACGATTCTCGGCGCGCTCCACCTGCCGCCGGCCGCTTATCACCCGGTGTATCTGCGCCCTGGCGCTTCGGTGGACCAACTGATCAACGGCGAATTGGACGCCATGTTCATCGTCGGCGGCACCCCCTTCATTGCCATCGACAACGCCGCCCAACGCCGCTCGATCCGACTCATCCCCTTCACCGCCGACGAAGCCCACAGCCTGCGCCAAAGCCAACCCTTCCTGACCGAGGCCGTGATTCCCGCCGGAGCCTATGCCGGCGTCCCGGCCACCGCCACCCTTGGCGTGAGCGCCCTGTTGACCGTCCGGGCCGACCTCGATCCTGATTTGGTCTACGGCATCACCCAAGCCCTGTGGCACCCCACCACCCGCCGCGCCCTGGACGAAGGCTTTCCACGCGGCCACTTCTTGGCCTTCGGCCCGGCCCAAGACACCGGCCCGGTCCCACTGCATCCCGGCGCCGCCCGCTTCTATCACCAAACCCAACAAAACAAACCCGCGCCCGAACGGTAGGAACAGGGATGAGGATATTGGATAGGCGATGAAAAAAGACCAGGCTCGGCTTATCTCGCTGCCATATTCCAAACACCATCGCGAAAGGCACAAAAACTAGGAAACTGGTTATGATCAACGTCAATCTTTGAGATCACGGATCCCCTATACGAAATTGGAGCCATCGCCAGCCTATCAAAGCGCGATCACAGAGTCTCGCATAACCCAGGAGGCATGTCTGAAACACAAAAAAACAGCGCACCCCGATACCATCGAGCTGTGCTGTTAATGTATCAGACTGAACGATGTGGCGCGCCCGGAGAGACTCGAACTCCCAGCCTTCTGATTCGTAGTCAGATGCTCTATCCAATTGAGCTACGGGCGCTTTGCTATCACATCGGCGTTCCGGCGAAACGATGTCCCGTCGGAATGTGGGGGGACCATAACTAAGTCCTGGGAGGTTGGCAACCCTCTCTTTTGCTTTTAGACAAATTTATTTTCCGCGCTTGGCCGCGCACCGGATCGCACTGGGGGCTACCATGCGGCGACGGCGGCTTCGGAACGGGGATCGGCGGCGGCTTCGAGGGTGCCGGTGATGTGCCGAGCCATCGCTCCCACCGGGACCATCCCTTCGGCGAAGGGTTCGACCAGATCCAAGGTATGCCCCGCTTGGCGCAGCCCCTCGATCACAGCGGGGGCAAACCGATTCTCCAAAGAGAGGTCGGCAGCGCCGGGGCCGGAGCTGGCGCCTAAAATCCAGCGAGGCGCAGAGATGGCGGCCTGGAGTCCCTGGCCAAAGCGCGCATAGCGGCTGAACACCGCCGTTTGGGCCTGAATTTGGTTATGCCCGCCCATGGCGCCGAATCCCATGGATCGGCCGTCGTCGAATAAAGCCAGGGCCGGACTGAGAGCATGACTGGGTTTGCGTCCGCTGATCAGGGAATTGACCGCATTCGGCTGAAGACTGAAGCCCACGCCCTGGTTATGCCAAACGACCCCGGTTCGCTCCAGTGTCACCCCCGAACCAAAACTCCAACACAGGCTTTGCATGGCGCTGACCGTCCGACCGGCGGCATCGATGGCGCCAAACCACACCGACCAACCCAAATCCCCCCTGCGGGTCCAGGGACGAGCATGATTGGCCTCGATCACCGCCGCAACCTCGTGCAACACCTCGGGTAACAGAAAATCCCTGGCTTCTACCGCCATGTAGAACGGATCGCTCAGATAGCCGTCGCGAACCCGGATGGCGTGTTTGGTGGCCTCGACCAAGCCGTGGATATGGGCCAAACTTTCAGCCTCGGGCACCGCCAACCGATCGAACAACCCCAAGATCATCAAGGCCGCAACCCCTTGGCTAGGCGGCGGCAGGCCATAAACGGTGGCATTGGACAAACGCACCGCCAACGGCTCGACCAATTGCGCATAATGCCCAGCCAGATCTTCGCGGATCAGGGGTGAGCCCGCCGCTTGCAGGTCCAACGCCATGGCGGCGCCAACATCGCCCCGATAAAAATCATCGAGCCCGGCGGCTGCAAGCCGCTCCAGACAGCGCGCCAACGCCGGTTGGGCCATGGAGGTTCCTGGTCGCGGCGGTTTGCCGCCGGGTAGATGGAGCCGAACAAAAGCCGGATCCGCCTGGGGATCCCGAATTTCGGCGGCAATCGCCGCCGCTTGACCGGCACCGATCGGGGCCCCGTCCCGAGCATGGCAGATCGCTTCGTCCAGCAACCGGCGCACCGGCAGACGGCCCCCCCACCCGCGACTGACCGCCAACGCCGACGACCAGCCGGCCAGGGCTCCGGCCACCGTGTTGCAGGCCAACGGCCCTCGGCGTGGGCTTTCGGTTAACCCCAAGCCGCGATACAGCTCGGCGGTGACTTGGCGACCAGCCACCCCTGCCGCCTCAATGGCAATGGGGGAGCGGCCCGGCTCATGGATCAGCCAAAACCCGTCTCCCCCCAACCCGCTCACATGCGGGCAGACCACCGCCGCGACGGCCGCCGCCGCCACGGTCGCTTCGATGGCGTCGCCGCCCTCCCGCAGCACCGCAAGGCCAGCCTGAGCCGCCAAAGGATGGGGCGCCACCACCAAACCGCGCCGCGCATGGGCCGTATGGAACATAAAGCGACCTCCCCTTGCCCACCAATCGGCCCATGGCTTACGATGTTTGGCAGACGGCAGCAACCTTAGCCTCATCTGGGGCTTGGCCTCATCTGAGGTTACGGCGTGATCCTGTCGGCGCCACGGTCCGCTTTTCTGCCCGTCCCTTTCTCCCTGTCCCCGTCCCTTTCTCCCTGTCCCCGTCCCTTTCTCCCTGTCCCCATCCCTTTCTCCCTGTCAATGAACGGCCCAAACCCGATGTCCGAATCCTCACCACGCCGATTCAGCGGCGACACCTTGGTGATTGCCAGCCACAACCGAGGCAAAGTTGGCGAAATCGCCGATTTGTTGCGCGGCCATGTCCAAACCTTCCGGTCGGCTGCCGAATTGGCTTTGCCGGAACCCGAAGAAACCGGCGACAGTTTCATCGCCAATGCTGAACTCAAGGCCCGTGCCGCCGCACGCGGTGGGTTTATCGCCCTGGCCGATGACAGCGGCCTGGCGGTCTCGGCCCTGGGTGGCCAGCCCGGCATTTATTCGGCGCGCTGGGGCGGTCCCGACCGCGATTTTTGGGTGGCCATGACCCGCGTCAACCAGGAGCTGGGCTCGAATCCTGACCGTTCCGCCTCTTTCGTCTGTGCCCTGTCCTTGGCTTGGCCCGATGGCCATTGCGAAACCGTCGAGGGCCGAATAACCGGAACTCTGGTTTGGCCGCCACGGGGCAACCATGGCTTTGGATATGACCCGATCTTTGTCCCCGATGGCTACACTCAAACTTTTGGCGAATTGAACCCCGCGCTCAAGCACGCCATCAGCCACCGCGCCGATGCGTTTCGGCAGTTGGTGGCGCGATGCTTCCGCTGACCCCCTGGGCTCCGGGCTTCGGCATTTACATCCACTGGCCCTTCTGCTTGGCCAAATGCCCTTACTGCGACTTTAACAGCCATGTGGCCTCGTCCATCGATCAGGATCGTTGGCGACGAGCCTATCTGGCCGAGTTGCAGCACGGAGCCAACGCCGGAGCTGGCGGCGGGCACAAGGTCACCTCGGTCTTCTTTGGCGGAGGAACGCCTTCTTTAATGCCGCCGGCCACAGTTGCGGCGGTGCTGGACGCCATCGCCGGTCATTGGCCGATTGCCCCCGACCTGGAGGTGACGTTGGAAGCCAATCCAACGTCAGTGGAGGCTGCCCGCTTCGCCGATCTGCGGGTTGCCGGGGTGACTCGGCTCTCTTTAGGAATCCAAGCCCTGGATGACGACGCCCTCCGCCTGCTGGGCCGGGAACATGACGCCGCCGGAGCCATCGCCGCCCTGGCCCTGGCCGCCCGCCATTTCGACCGACTGTCGTTTGACCTGATCTACGCCCGGCCCGGCCAAACTGTGACCGCTTGGCGTGACGAACTTACGCGAGCAGCAACCTTGACCAGTGGACATCTGTCGGCCTACCAACTGACCATCGAGTCGGGTACCGCTTTTTATCTCCGCCATGCTCGGGGCGCGTTGCCCTTGCCCGACGATGACATCGCCGCCGATCTGTTCGAAGCAACCCAAGAGATTTTAGGCGCTCACGGTTTACCTGCTTACGAAATTTCCAACCATGCGCGCCCCGGCCAAGAATGCCGTCACAACATGACCACATGGCGGTGTGGAGACGGTCTGGGAATCGGCCCCGGCGCCCATGGCCGACTGACCGACACCGATCGAAACCGCGTCGCCACTCAGAATCACCGAACGCCCGCCGTCTGGCTGGCTCAGGTCGAGGCCAACGGCCATGGCGGTTTGCCGCCCGAGCCGCTGGATGCCGACGCCCGTCGGGACGAATTTTTGCTGTTGGGGCTACGCCTGACCGAAGGCGTTCGCCGAACGGCATCCCAAGCGGCCTTCGGCTGCGATCCCGCCGAGCTGGTGTCGGCACCCGCTCTGGCCCGCCTCGTGGCCGGCGGCTTCATGGAGCTTGACGACGCTGGCCTCCGCGCCACCGCTGCGGGTCGGCAACGCCTCAATGCCGTTCTGGCAGCTTTGTTTTGAAGAGGCCGGCCTAAAAATCACAATGAACCGGAAACATTCGTTACCTTGGCCGTGACGCTTACCGTCCCGGATCATTCTGTGCTACCCTTTCGCCGGGCGGGCCGGTGGTCATCGCCGGTCTCATCTGCGAGGGTGGGGGCAATGTCCCGATCTGGTCTCGTGCGGCATCTCCTGACGCTGGCTGTGGTCGGTGGGGTCATCGTCGGTCTGTCTGCGGAAACAGCCAGGGCTCAACCCGCGCCCTATACCGTTGCCATCACCGGCGTCGATGATGGAACACTGCGTCCTTTACTAGAGGCAACATCATCTCTGGTGCAGTTGCAGGATGGCCCAGCCCCCAGCTTGATCGGGTTGCGGCATCGTGCCGACGGCGACCGCGAACGGCTTGAGGCCGCCCTCCATTCCGAGGGCTATTACGATGCCCACCTGAACATCACCGTCAGTCCGCACGGCACAGCGGCTTCGGCCTCCCCCTCCCCCTCCCCCTCGCCCACCGCCGTCGTCACCCTTGCCGTGACAACTGGCCCACTCTATCACCTGCGCCATGTGGCGATCATCGGCACCGCTCTACCGCCGGGGCTCCCCAATGCCGAGGCTCTTGGCTTGGCGCCGGGCACGACGGCCCGAGGTCCGCTGGTGGTGCAAGCCGAACAGAAGTTGCGGGACCGCCTGGGCGATCAGGGGTTTGCCTTCGCCAAAGTCATCGACCGCCGGGCGGAGATTGATCGGGACGCCCAAGTCCTGGACGTCACATTCACTGTGGCACCAGGGCCCGTGGTCCGCCTGGGGGCGGTTCATGTGGTCGGGCTGGAACGGGTTGATGAACAGGTGGTCCGCGAGCGGGCGGCCTGGGTGACGGGTGAATTGTACCGCCCCGAATTGATCGAGCGCACCCGAACCGCCCTCACGAAGCTCGGGGTGTTCAGCACTCTCTCCTCACACCTAGCCGATCGGCCTGACAGCGACGGTACCACCGCCGTCACGATCACCGTGACCGAGCGCAAACGCCACACCATCGGCATGGGCGTAACCTTCACCAACGCCGAAGGGCTGGGCGCTGACGCCTCGTGGAGTCATCGCAATCTGTTCGGAGGCGGCGAGCAATTGCGCCTGGGTGCGGAACTCAACCGTCTGAATATCCGAACCCTGACTCCTGCCGGGCTCGATCAGGCCGACGAGAAACTGACCGCCGACTTGCGCAAACCTGGCTTTCTGGCCGCCGATCAGGATCTAACGCTGTCCACTGCCGCCATCAACGAGCATCCCGATGCCTACCAACGCCAAGCCCTCACCGCCGGGGCTCATCTGGAATGGCGCTTGCCCTATCATCTGACTCTGGGATACGGCCTGAGCGGCGAACAATCGGACATCCGCGACACGGCAGGCTTCACGATGGATACGTTGGTGGGAGCGCCGCTGTCCCTGGCGTATGATACCACCGACGCGCTCCTTGATCCGACCACCGGCTATCGGGTCGCCCTGGAAGCCACGCCCTGGCTGCGGATGGGCGATACCGGCGACAGCTTCGTGATCAACCGCCTGACTCAAAGTCTCTACCAGGATTTATCCGGCGAGGGAGACTGGGTGGCCGCCGGGCGATTGTCGCTGGGCACCATCCTCACCAGCAATCCCACCAACCTGCCCGCCGATAAACGCTTTTATGCCGGTGGCGGCGGTTCGGTCCGGGGCTATGCCTATCAGGCAATCGGCCCTCTCGACAGCGCCGGGCACCCGCTCGGCGGGCAATCCCTGGCCGAAGCCAGCGCTGAAATGCGAATTAAGATCACTGAGACTCTGGGGGTGGTACCGTTTATTGACGGCGGCGACGTTTATTCCGCTCTTTTGCCGCAACCCAGCCAAGCATTCCGCTTCGGAACCGGGCTGGGAGTCCGCTATTATAGTGCCGTCGGGCCGCTTCGTCTGGATGTCGGTGCGCCGTTGCGACCAAGCCGAACGGATCAGCCAATCCAGGTGTATCTCAGTATGGGCCAAGCATTTTGAAGGTGCGAACCGTGAACATCAGCCCTCCGATTACGCCCCGGCGCGTCGTGCGGAACCTGCTGGTGATCGGTGGCCTTCTGGCTGGTGTGCTGATGGTGGCAATGGCCAGTGCGGCGTTGATGCTTCAGACCGACAGCGGGCGGCACTGGCTTGCCAACCGCTTGGCCGCCCAAGCCAGCGGGCCAGGCTCCACGGTCGCCATTGGCGCCCTAGAGTTCCCCTCGCTCTTTGCGGTCACGGTGATTGACCTAACCATGGCCGACCACAAAGGCCGTTGGCTGACCGCCCACCGTACCCACCTTCGCATTGACGGCAACGCCCTGCTGGTGGGGCGACTCGATGTCGTTGAACTGGCCGTGGATCGCCTGGATATCGATCGCCCCCCGCTACCGCTGCCCGAACCCGCTCCGCCGCCCCCGACAACCGGCGGCAACTCCCCTCCGGACACGACGGTCCCGGACGTCTCCTCTGCGGAGTCCCCGGCTTCGGCTCCCGTTATAACCGGCAAAGCGCCGCCGATGGTCCCGGCCTTGCCGCTGCCGATCACGGTGCAGCGCGTGGTGGTGGAAGAGATGGCCTTGGGTGCCGCCTTGCTGGGAGGCGAACCGGCGCTGCTCCATGCCGAGGGCGATGCTCAGTTGGGAGAACACCGCCAACCCCAACGCCTTGATCTGGACCTCAGCCACCGGGATGGTCGGCCCGGCGGCGGCCATCTGCATGTCGGGTATGCCCCCGCAACCGACCGGCTGCTTCTGGACCTCGCCGTTGCCGAGCCTCCCGGAGGTGTTCTGGCACGGGGGCTCCGGCTGCGGGATCTGCCGGCCCTGGACTTCAAAGCCAGCGGCGACGCACCACTGGCGAATTGGCACGGCAGTTTGAGCGCCACCGCCGGTAAGCGCGCGGCCCTGACGATTGACGCCAATATCCACCGCGCCACGGGTGGTTACCAGATCACCCTTCAGGGAGGCGGCAACCTCACCGCCCTGATGCCGCCATCCTGGGCGGCGGCGGTTGGTCCGGCCCCTCGATTGACTCTCGACCTGTTGGCCGATGATGACGGTGGGCTGACCCTGCATCCCACCTCCAGCCTGACTCTGGCGGCGGCCAACCTGACCACCCATGGCACGTTGGACCCCGACACCCATCAACTGACGCTTGACTATCAGGTGACACCGACCGCCGAGGCGTTGGTGGCCGCCGGCCTGCTTCCAAGCGGCACCCACTGGCAAAACGCTAACCTTTCAGGAACCCTGACAGGCCCTCCCGCCAACCCCACGATCACTGCTGAACTCCATGTCGAGGAGCCCGTCAGCCCTGATCTCAGCGCCCATACTCTGACGGCAACGATTCGGAGTACGCCCCGCGCCGTTCCGGCAACCTCGGGGGCTATGAGCGAACGGACTCTCACCCTCGAAGCGGCGATGGACTACCCCAACGGCGCCGATGCCACCATTGCCCGATTGGCGGGCCCTCATCCCCAGATAACGGTGAACGCCGTCGCCTCGTCCAACAGCGACGACATTCATCTCTCGAAAGTCGCGATGTCCGTCGCCGCCGGTCGTCTCACCGGCACCGGCACGGCATCCCCCACTGCCGGTCGGCTGAAAGCCACCGGGCATTTCACGGTCGATCACCTGTCCCGCCTGCTAGGGCCTTTTGGCCTGCCGCTGTCCGGGGTTGCCGACCTGACGCTGTCGCTCCGGGCGAGTCACGCCGACACCCGCCTGGACGTCTCGGGCACCGCCGGAACGCTGCGAACCGAAATCGACCGGATTGACGGCGCGCTGGCAGCGGTGCTGGATGACACACTGCACGTCAAGGGCAGCATCACCCTCGATGACCGGGGCGGAGTCCACGCTCGGGATTGGCTTTTGGAAGGCCATCAGTTCGCCCTTGGGGGGCAAGCCGATCTGGCCCATCAGCGACTGGAAGCCACCCTTCGGGCCGATCTGCCCCACCTAGAGCCTTTGGCCGAACCCCTGGGCCTGCCGCAACTGACCGGCGCCGGGCACGTTGAAGCGTCCTGGCATGGCCCCTTGGCGACGGGGGCGGCCAAGGCCGCATTGGTGATCAGCGATCTTGGTCTTGCGGGCCGGACCTTCGGACGAAGCGAACTGACTTTGGCCGCCGCCGACTTCCCGACCAATGGGCATGTCCAGGCAACCCTGCGGGCGCTGAACGGAGTGACCAACCTAACGCCGATCCTCGCCACCGCCACCTTGGCGCTGGCCACCGACAGCAAGGCGATCGAGGTTGATCCGCTCCTGATTCGCCAGGGCGACAATCGGATCGACGGAACACTGCATTTGGCCTTTGACGGGGTTGCTGCCGCTGGCCACCTCAATGGGCAATGGCCGGATTTGGCAAACTTCGCGCCTTTCATCGGCACCCCTTTGACAGGTCGAGGCCGTATTGACGCTCTACTGACCCGCCACGACGACCAAACCAGTCTGCGCTTTGCCGGCGGTGTTAATGGGCTGCGGCTGGGCGGAGGTCCAGCCTCCCCGGCCTTGACCGCCACCGCCCTGGAATTCAAGGGCTCTGTTAGCGGCGCGTCTTTCGCCGATCTGGCCAAAGGGCGCCTATCCGGCTCGACAGCCCTGACGGGGCAAGGACTCAAGCTGGGGCCAACCGGCTTGGCCACTCTGAACGCCACCATCGACAGCAACCCCAGCCAAACCACCTTTCGAGTCATCATCCCACCGGCTCCGGGCCAACCGACCAATGCGACTCTGGCTGGAACCTTTAACGCTGTGCCCGAAGGGTTTCGGCTGCAATTGACCCAATTGGCCGGACAATTGGGCGGCCTGCCCTTGTCTCTGACCACCCCGGCGGTGTTCGACATCAGCCAAACGCGACTGGCGATCAGCGGATTGAAAATCGGCGGACAGGACTTTCACTTGGATGCCAACGGCGCCATCGGCGCCGAAGGGCTGTCAGGCCACCTGACTCTCAGTCACCTGCCGCTGGCGCCCTTGCGACTGCTCTATCCGGCATTGCCCGGTCGCGGGCAATTGGACGCCGAAGCCACTCTATCCGGGAGCTTGGCCGATCCACGAGCCGACATCAGTGCTCATGTCAAAGATGCCGATCTCGCTCAAACCGAAGCCGTCGGTCTCGACCTGGGAACTTTGGGTGGTGACGTTCAGGCCCACTGGCGCGGCGACCGCTTGGCCGCAGAGGGAGAGATTCGCACCGGCAGCGGCGCGAATTTGCATTGGCACGGCGATATCCCGCTGGTTTTGCGCTTGGCCCCTCTGACCATCGACCTTCCGAAAACAGCCGCCCTGCACGGAACCCTCTCGGGCGGCTTGGAGCTGGCAACATTCAGCGACCTGCTTGCCGATCGCGGCGACCATTTGGCTGGCAAGTTGGCTGTGGCGCTCTCGCTGGGCGGCACGCCCGCAGCCCCTGACCTTGGCGGTCAAGTCACGGTCAGCGATGGCCGCTATGAAAATCAAATGCTCGGCGGTGTGATCGACCATATCTCGGCCAAACTCGCCGGTTCCGACGGAACCTTCACCATCGAGCAGGTCTCGGGCCATACCACCGATGGCGGAGAGGTGGCAGCTACCGGCACCCTCAAACTGACTCCTCTGATCCTGGCAAGCCACGACGATCCGGTCTTCGACATTCATGTGACCGCTCGGGATGCCCGACTGGTGCAAATCGATCCGATCACCGCCAATGTCGACGCCGACTTGACCCTGACCGGCGGCCTGAAGGCCGCGCGTCTGGCCGGAGCCATCGCGATTCGGCGGGCCGATATCCGGCTCCCCGACCAACTGCCCTCTGAAGTGGTGGACTTGAAGGTCATTGAAAGCCACCAAAAGCCGGTACAACCGCCACCAGCGCCCCCTGCCGCCACGCCCCCGCCCCCCGACACCAAACCGGCCTCGGCCAAGCCTCCCCGCAGGCCGGTGCTTCCTGGGGCAACGATCCGCGTGACCGCCCCGCCGACTCTGGCCATCGCCCCAACCGCTCCCGCCGCGCCTCCATGGCTGACGCTGGCCCTGGCCGTGAACGCCCACAGCAATGTGTTCGTCCATGGTCGCGGGGTTGACAGTGAATTCTCGGCTGATCTCAAAATCACCGGCTCCTTGCCGACTCCGGCGATCAAGGGCACCTTGACCATGCTGAATGGCCGACTGGATTTGCTGGGCAAGGAGTTCCAGTTCAAGCACGGCACCATCGAGTTCGCTGGAGGCAACGCCCTAACCCCCGAGCTGGATCTTTTGGCCGAGGCCCGTACCGGCAGCATTACGGCCGAGGCCACCGTCACCGGCTCGACCCAAACGCCGCGCTTGACCCTCACCTCGACCCCAGTCATGCCCCAGGATGAAATTCTGGCGCGTTTGCTGTTTGATAAATCGGTGTCCCAGTTGGGCGGACTGGAAGCGGTCCAGCTTGCCGATTCTGCGGCGCAGCTCACCGGCCTGGGCGGCTCCAGCACTTTGGTCGAGCATATCCGGCACAGTCTCGGGATTGACCGCCTAGGTGTTACCACCAGCGCTCCAGGCGCCAAACGCGAAACGGTGGAAGCTGGACGGTACGTGACCAAGGATATCTATCTGGGCGTTCAACAAGGGCCGACTGAAGATAGCAGCCGGGCTAAAGTCGAAATGGCCATCACCAACACCGTTCAGGCCGAAGTTGACGTCGGTGTTCATGCCGATCCACAGATGGGGCTGAAGTTCGAGTGGGACTATTAAGCCTTCCAGGCCGAGCATTCCCGATACCATGCCGTCAGGCCTTAATGTTGATACATTAAAGCTGCCCTCATACCATCGAGCCTTGATGGTGACTCATCAAGGCTGCCCTCAGACGCCGGGCGGGCGCATCCGCGCCCTTGGCTTCGCGCGCATGGGCGCGCGGGGCCGCCGTCGCGGCCCGAGGACCGGCGATGTGTCAGTATCAGG
>CAIXKV010000135.1 GCA_903920145.1 uncultured Rhodospirillales bacterium | reverse complement strand
GCCTTGATGGTGACTCATCAAGGCTGCCCTCAGACGCCGGGCGGGCGCATCCGCGCCCTTGGCTTCGCGTCCACGAGGACGCGGGGCCGCCGTCGCGGCCCGATACCGGCGATGTGTCAGTATCAGGGCTCGCCGGTATGACTGGCAGAAAAAACACAGCGTGCAGGGGTTGGCGGGCATGTCCCGGCTCGACTTCGGAAGCGCGGCATGGCAGCTTGCGATCGGCATATCGCGCTGGAGGCAATTGATGAATGTCGAGTGGGTCGAGGGAGACATCGCCGGAGGCAAAGGGGCTTTCGGAATCATAGAAAGCGGGCTTACGATGGCGATCTTCCGGCAGCGCGACGGTTCGGTATGGTTTACCGCCGCCCTGCCCAAAAGCGCCCTTGTTTACGATGCCTACCGCATGCCGATTCTGTGGGTTGATGAGACCGTCGTCTGTGATGCCGGGGAAACCGCCGAATTGACCCGTCATGCCGAAGGTCAAGCCGCCAACGACCCCAAGAATTTCTTTCCTTATCATATGGTTGATGACACCGTGGTTGGCTTTCGACTGTGGCATGGCGTCGAAAAGGAAGGGCTCGGCTGTATCCGGACTTTTCTCGAAGGACGTGAACTGACCATGCGCTACTTCGTTCGCCCCTACGATTCCATCGATGTCACGGTGCCGTTGACCGGGGTGGCGCCACTGTTGCGGGAAACCCTCGGCCTGACCAGCGTTTAACCGTACCGAATGCCGAAAGGCGGAGGTCATCGGCATGGCTGGGCCACGCACATTCGCCGGAATCATCCCGGTCGTCACCAAGGAGGGCTTGGGACGACGGGGGATGGCTTTTGGCAGTCTGCTGGCGGAATGGCAAAGCCTCGCTGGTGATTTTCTCGGGAATAACAGCGTTCCGGGCCGGTTGGTCTTTCCTCGGGGACGGCGTGAAGGCGCGGTGCTCTACGTTCACGCCTACGGCGCCGTCACCCTGACACTCCAGCATACCGCTCCTCTGGTGATCGAACGGATCAATAGCTTCTTCGGGTATCCGGCGGTGGCCGAACTGAAGATCTCCCAAATCCAACGCCCCGTGCCTCCGGGAACGCCCCCCCGCTTCCGGCGGCTCTCCGCCGCCGAAACACGGGCCATCGAAGCCGCCGCCCATACTGTTCCCGACGAAGCCTTGGCTCGCACCCTCGCCCGCTTCGGAATCGCTCTGGCCTCACGGATCAGAGACGACACGCCGCCGGGTCCGACACCCAAACCCTGCTTCCTAACGCCGCTGGAAAAACCCCGGTGGAAGCTGTAGGGTGGGCCGGAATCGGGTTTGCCCGCCGGGGTCCAGAATGCTGCTGCTTATCGATAATTACGACAGCTTCACCTATAATCTCTATCATTTTCTGGGTGAGCTGCATGCCGAGATTGTGGTCCGGCGAAACGACGCCCTGACCGTCGAGGAGGCCTTGGCCCTGCGTCCCGATGGCATTGTGCTGTCGCCCGGCCCCTGCGATCCCGACCGGGCCGGCATCTGCCTGCCCCTGATCGAAGCCGCAATCGCCCGACGCCTGCCGCTGCTAGGGGTCTGCCTTGGCCATCAGGCCATCGGCCAAGCCTTTGGCGGTCGGGTGATCCGGGCGCCGGTCCCGATGCACGGCAAGGTCGGCGTGATGACCCACCAGGGTCGGGGGCTTATGACGGGCCTGCCCTCGCCCTTTAAGGCCACCCGCTATCACTCCTTGATTGTCGAGCGAGAGAGCTTACCCGACAGCCTCGAGGTGACCGCCGAGACCGTTGATCCCGAAAGTGGGGTGACGCTGATCATGGCCCTCAGCCACCGCACCCTGCCAATCCACGGTGTTCAGTTTCACCCCGAAAGCATCGCTTCGGAGCATGGCCACCGCCTGCTCGGGAACTTCGTTGCCATCGCCCGCCCCCTGGATAGCGCCGCATGAGCGGACATCACCACGGTGACATGAAGGCAGTTCTGAGCCACGTTGCCAAAGGCGCCCGCTTGAGCGAAGCCGAAGCCGGCCATGCTTTTGACCTGATCATGTCAGGCCACGCCACACCAGCCCAGATGGGCGGCTTTTTGATGGCGTTGCGGATGCGCGGCGAAACCGTTGAAGAGATTACCGGCGCGGCGCGGGTCATGCGCCACAAGGCCATTACTATCGACGCCCCGCCCGGCACCATTGATACTGTGGGAACCGGCGGCGACGGTGCTGGAACCTATAATATCTCGACCGCTGCCGCGCTGGTAGTGGCGGCGTGTGGCGTGCCCGTGGCCAAACATGGCAATCGGGCCATGTCTTCCAAATCAGGAGCCGCCGACGTTCTGGCCGAACTCGGTGTCAATCTTGATGCCGACATGGCCTTGGTGCGCGATGCCTTATGGCGGGCTGGCTTGTGTTTTTTGATGGCGCCTCGGCATCATACCGCCATGCGCGCGGTCGGCCCGATTCGGGTCGAGTTGGGAACCCGAACCATCTTCAATCTGTTGGGGCCACTCTCCAATCCGGCTGGCGCTAAACGCCAATTGATCGGGGTATTCGCCAAAGAATGGGTCGAACCGCTGGCTCATGTGCTGTTGCGCTTGGGCACCGAAGCCGCCTGGGTGGTCCACGGCGCCGACGGCCTAGACGAAGTGACCACCACCGGGATCACGCATGTAGCGCAGTTGCGCGACGGAGCCGTTACGACCTTTGAGGTGACGCCCAGCGAGGCCGGCTTGCCCCAGGCTCACCTCCATGACCTCCGGGGCGGCGATGCCGCCACCAACGCAGCGGCGTTGCGCGCTCTGCTGGCCGGCGCCGAGGGGCCCTATCGCGACATTGTTCTGCTGAACAGCGCCGCGACGTTGCTGGTGGCGGACAAGGTGAGCACGCTGAAAGAAGGCGTCGCCCTAGCCCGCCGTGCCATCGACAGCGGCAACGCCCGCGCCGCCCTGGATCGTCTGGTCGCGGTCACCCAAGGCGAGGACTGATCTTCAACGGTTCGGTAAGCCATCGGCCGGGAACGACAAAGCCCGCCACAGCGAGCTGGGCGAGCTTTGGATCACGTAAAGTTACGCACAAGCCTTAAAAGATGCTTTCGCCTCTGCATTCACACGCGAGCGGATCATCTCGTTGATCTGTCGTGTGCTATTAGTGATCTTAAGCGATCGTTTGATGGTGTCCAAACCGTAGCGTTCCAAAAGCCCCACAAAGGCTGCATTCACAAACGATGAAGGAACAGCAGCGTGAACGCCTGCAAATGACAACTCGACGTCCTCGCCTCGACGCATCGCAGCGTCTACCAACCGCTGTATGGTCAAACCGTCATCGGCAGTATAGCAGTGGGGTACATGGTCAAGGGCGGTTATTACCATTCGAATTCCTCCCGGTCATCCCCTGTTTCCTTGATCATATCCGTGCGCATCCGCAGCTCAATAAAGGTGCCCGGATAAAAACCCGGCGCCGACACAGGCGTCCGCACCGTCTTTTCACCGGAACGCCCACACTTCAATATGCCGGAGCCCGAGGCAATTTTCAAGGATCCGCCATTAAGATCAACGACATTCTGTATCAAAAGATTTAAGCCCACCCCCCTATTCGTTTTCAAGCTTTTCGAACTTATCCCCTCTTGGGATGCCAATAAAATGGCATCTTGATCACATAAATCTGCCTTTATTTTTGAAATTTTATTAGGGATGCCAATTCCAAAATCTGATAGAGCGATAACAACTTCATGTTTGTTAGGATAAAGTTGAGCAAAAATACACCCCATTTTGACACCGGAATGATCAAGAATGTTATTGAATATTTCTCTAATACAAACATCTATATTGGATAATGATGATCGTGACACCGAAAGGTTATCGGAAAGCCACGAGAGAAGACATGACTCAAGCCATCCAGAACTTTTGCTATGGCTTACTCGACATAGCGGAATCGTTGTCGCCCGATGCTTTGCTCCATTACGCAAAACCTTTCCTATATAGGTCGCAAAAAACTGTGAATCATCAAGATATGCTATTGGGTCATATTTTATATGATTTTGTGGTATATTTATATTTTTGTATTGATACGTTATATTTCTTGCAGATAGCCATTCCATAGCGTTACTAAGAACTACAACTCCAGAAGGTTCAATCCACTTAAGTTTTGAAAAATCAAAAATTATGTGGCTATCCATGGGCTCACGATTCTGATTTATCACTTTACCCAAAAAAATATAGAGTCCATTACCATCAAATTGTTCTGGAAGATCAATGACAAGCATATTCAATATCCAGTCTTGCACGGTTCACGGATGCAATACGACTACCCTATTTAGCGAAACTATAGCCGTAGTACGGTAATAATCTCTACGACACCGCCGCCCGGCCCGAAAACCGTTCCAGCAACGTCACCGCCGCTGCCGTCGGCGGCAGCTCGCCTCGACGAACCCGGTCTTCAAGATCAAGCAAGGCCGCTCGGACCTCGGGATGGGCGCGAAACGCTTCGACCAGGGATTCGCGGATTTCATTCCAGAGCCAAGCCGTCGCCTGATCCGCCCGCCGAGCCGCCAGTGCGCCGCTGACGCCCAACTGGCTACGGTACTGACCGATGCTCTCCCACAACTGATCGATCCCGGCCCCGGTGCGAGCCGAACAGCTCAAAACCGGGGTTTTCCAGTCGCCAGTCGCCGGTCGCAACAAGGTCAAGGCGTGCCGGTATTCGGCCACCGCCAGATTAGCCGCCTCCATCAAGGCCCCATCGGCTTTGTTGACCACCACCAAATCCGCCAGCTCGACGATTCCCTTCTTGATCCCCTGCAACTCATCGCCACCGCCCGGCAGCAGCAGCAGCAGGAACAGATCCACCATATCGGCCACGGCGGTTTCGGACTGACCGACGCCGACGGTCTCCACCAGAACCACGTCAAAGCCTGCGGCTTCACATAACAGCATGGCTTCCCGCGTGCGGCGGGCGACCCCCCCCAGGGTTGCCCCTGCCGGAGAAGGCCGGATGAAGGCTTCGGGACGACGCCCGAGCCTCTCCATTCGGGTTTTATCCCCCAGAATCGAACCGCCGGTTCGTTGAGACGACGGATCAATGGCCAACACCGCCACCCGATGCCCCTGGCTGATCACATATTGACCGAAGGCTTCGATAAAGGTCGACTTACCGACTCCGGGAACCCCGGAAATCCCGATCCGCACCCCTCGCCCGGTCTCGGGCAACATGGTTTCCAGCAATACCTCGGCTTGACGGCGATGATCACGCCGGGTCGATTCCACCAGGGTAATGGCGCGGGCCAAGGCGCGGCGATCACCGCGACGAATGCCCTCGGCAAGAGCAACAAGATGAGCGGTCATTGTCTGGAAGGCTCCATGGCACAAACGAACAGGCGGATTAGCGCGTGCGAGTGGGGAGAATGCTGCCCGGTTTAACTCCGGCGCCACCCGGCATAGCCCGCCATGGCGGCAAACTGACCCGAATAGCGGTCCCCCGGCCCGGCTGGCTGTTGACGGTGACGCGGCCCCCATGAAGCTCGGCCAGCACCCGGACCAGCGACAAGCCAAGGCCGGTCCCGGCACTTTTGCGGGTGTGACGATCACGAACCTGGACGAACGGATCCAACACTCGGTGCAAATGCTCTTCGGGAATCCCGATGCCGGTATCCTGAACTTCGAGAGCAATCCCGCCTGTCGTCAACAGCAAAGCACGGCACGTCACCATGCCGCCAGCCGGTGTAAATTTGAACGCATTGGACAACAAATTCAGCAAGATTTGCTTCAATGCCCGTTCATCGCATTGCACGTGAATGTCACGGGCCGTAACCTCCTGCATCAACTTGACCCCGGCCCGCTCGGCTTGGTCGCTTTCCAGAACGCAGATATCCTCGACCAGGCTAATCAAATTAATAACTTGTTCTTCCAGCACATAATGGCCGGCCTCAACCTTGGAAATATCCAGAACCTCGCCAATCACGGCCAACAAATGCTCGCCCGATGTCTGAATGTTGCGAACATATTCGCGATATTTTGCACTCCCCAACGCCCCGAACAATTCGGCACGCATGATTTCCGAAAACCCAATGATGGCATTCAGCGGCGTCCGCAGTTCGTGGCTCATATTGGCCAGGAACTCGGTCTTGGCGCGACTAGCCACCACCGCCTGATCGCGGGCCGACTGCAACGCCTGCTCGACCCGCCGGACGCGGGTGATGTCCTCGAACATCCAAGCAGCAAAAGCCCGATCACGGCCCCCGCGACACAGGCGCAACAAAGGCCGGTGACTGATTTCGATGATGCGCTCACCCCGCCCGGCGGTAAGCACCGTCGCCTCAAGAGCGCCACCAGGAGGCAGTTCGGGAATATGGGCGTCCACCAGCCCCACCAGGGTCAAAGCCTCTCCCAAAGCCAAGCCGATCAGCTCGTCGGGAGCCACCCGGAAAATCTGACGGAAATCGCGATTGGTGATCAACACCTTGCTACAATCGCCGGGGCCGTCGCTGGTCACCAGCAGCGTCCCGGAAACCGCATTCAGCAGAGCTCGCAGAAACGGTTCATCGAACCGCTCGGGCAACATCAACTCGTCCAGGTCTCCGACCAGTCGTGCCGATGCTGCCCCATAGCCGCCGAATGCCGTGCCCAACCAGCTTGGCAACGCCCGCCAAGCGGCGACGATCTCGGGCTCCCAGGGCCGACAATGCCCGACCACGGTCTCGCGCCATTTCTGAAAAGACCGGCGAGACGTCGAGGTCTCCTTCTTGGCGTCCGCAAAGCCATTGGGATCGCCACCCCAGCTCACTTCGTGGACGACTTCGCGTCGAAACGCGGCGATCACCACCTGGGGATCGCGAGTCAATGCCACCGCCAGCATACCGGCAGCGGCCTCTCGACAGGCGACAGCGGCGGGGTCCAGAGTGGTCAGGCAATCAACCGCCAAGGGACGATCGGACGGATCAGGCTGTTCGACCACCAGTGCCGCCAATCGCCGCACCAATGGCAGGTCAGGAGTCAGGCCAAAGGTGGCCACATCTCCCCCCGCCACCACCGCCAAACCATCGGCAGCAGCCAAGTCCAGCAGGCCGGGATCCGAGGCCAGCAACTGGCGAACGACGTTATCCGCGCGCCCGATGGTGTGCTCGACCACCGCCAGACGACGGGCGACTTGCCGCTCCGATTCGATCCGCTCAGATCGAACCCGGCGCTCGATGGCGACGGCGGTCCTGGTCGCGATCCGTCCCAAATGCTCACGCAGAGCTGGCGTGGCCAAACGTGGAACTTCGTGATGACAGGCGATGACTCCCCATAACCGCCCCTCAACCATCAGCGAGATATCCAGGGCCGCCATGGCGCCCAAATTACGCAAATAGCGCAAATGGGCCGAGGTCACCGGACGCAGGATGGTGCGGCTGAAATCAAAGGGACGACCGATGCCAGGATTGATCGCGGGCACCACCGCCACCGGATCGGCCTGGGTATCGGCAATGACCCGCTGGGGTGTCAATTCAGCCAATCGGCGGAATGACGGCGGAAAATCGGTGGCGGGAAACCGCAATCCCAGGAATGCGACCGCCGCCGGACGGCGTGTTTCGGCGATGACCTCAACGGTGTCGTCGGGCAAGAAGGTATAGATCAGCGTTCGGTCAAAACGCGCCACCTCTGAAACCAGTTCAACAGTGAGCCGAGCCACCTCATAGATATTTCCGGCCCCGTCCAGATCCCGGTCAAATGGACTCTGCGGGGCAGAAGACCTAAAATCAGCCTCCTCGCCCCTAGCGCCGCCCTGCGCCACGGCGACGGTTTCCAGCTCCAGCAACACACGGCCATCCTGACGGTATAAAACCGCATGCAGCGGCGTCCGACCGTCACAGGCCAACAGACGAAAGGACGAGGCTCCGAGTGGCAATGCTCCTTCGGTCCCGTTGTCCGCCGTGGCCCGCTTTTCCGCCGTGGCCCGCTTTTCCGCCGTGGCCCGCTTTAGGGCCGCCAGCACCGCCAATACCGTTCCTTCGGGCAGCAACGCCGAAAGAGGGCGCCCCAAGGCCGCCTCGGCTGTCACCCCAAGAAACTCGACCAGATTGGCGCTGGCCTGCTCGACCTCCAACCCAGCCTCGGCCAAAACCAGCACGGCGCCATGCCCTTGGATCAGTCCCAACATCTGGAACGCATCTTCGGCCCCAGCCTGGACTGGCGGATCTATGGGCGGTATTCCGGTTGATCCGGTCATAGCACGCCCGCCGCCGCTACCGCGTGCAACGCCTGCCGGACCTGCAAAATCATCCCTGCGCCCTCGAACCAAAGTGACGAAGGCCGAGCCGGCCCCCTGCCCGCACCGCCCCAACCGACGCTACCCTATTGGCTGGCACGCCACCGTCAAGGCTTTTCGCCTTGATGAGACAGCGCCGTCAAAACCGGGGCCGGAGCCTCCCCGCGCTGGACCATCAAGGCCACGCGCAGAATCGTTGCGACACTCATGACGTCGGTGATTTCGCCAGCCCACACCATGCCGAGCGCCTTGGAGAATGGCACTCGCCGCACCTCCAACTGCTCGGACTCATCGGGAGCGCACTCGCCTTGACGGAGATCCCAGGCCAGATAGCACACCGCCCTTTCATCACTGACCGAGTTGGACAGATGCAGCCGGGCCACCTCAAGCCAACAGGCCGCGCGCAACCCGGTCTCCTCAGCCAGTTCACGTTGAGCGGACTCCAACGGCGACAGCTCGGGATCGCCACCGCCTTCGGGAATTTCCCAACTGTACGCCCGCAATGGATAACGATATTGCCCAACCAAATAGGTATGGCCGGTGGCGTCAATCGGCAGAATGCCCAGGGCCAAGTGCTTGAAATGGACCGTCCCGTAAAGGCCTGGAGTGCCCGAGGGAGTCAAAACCTGATGTTCGACCACCCGAATCCACCGATTGTCGTAACGTGGCTCGGATTGCAGCGTGGTCCACGGGCTGCCTTCGGGATCCGGCATGGGGCTATCGGAGGTCGGCAACGACTAAAATTCCTTCCACTCGTCATCATCAAACGCCGTATGGGCGCGCTTTAACGGTGCGCTCGCGGTCCTGGTTACAGCCTTATCACCCGAGGAAGGCGGCTTCCCCGTAGGTCTGATACCGGCGAGCCCTGATACTGACACATCGCCGGTATCGGGCCGCGACGGCGGCCCCGCGTCCTCGTGGACGCGAAGCCCCCGTGTGACTTTAGGGGGGCGCGGATGCGCCCGCCCGGCGTCTGAGGGCAGCCTTGATGAG
>CAIXKV010000134.1 GCA_903920145.1 uncultured Rhodospirillales bacterium | reverse complement strand
CGTGAGTTCCACGGTGTCAGCCTGTGGAGAGGAAGGCTCTGGCGGTCGGCGCAAGCCGGCCACGAAACCAGCCTCAGTGAAGCAGAAATCCAGCGTCAAACCTACCTATGCGTAGGTTTGAGCAAGTCTGGAAGAACGGTAGACAAAATCCCCTATCGTCCCTCTGGCGGTGCATGGCGATAGTCGCAGGTTTCACAGCCCCGCCAAGGTCGTGAACGCATCCCCGCCGGGTCTGTGATCGAGCCAAACACGCTCTCACCATCGCAATCAATACAACAACTCGCCAAATCACCATTCCATAAGACCGTGCAACGATTATCCCATAGGAATTCGCAATATAAACTGGGATCCCAGGCCTGCGGCGCCCCCTTGGACCAAGCATGGAAAAAGAACATCTTTTCGCTGGCGTTGGAGGCCTGACGAATAGTGACATTGGTTCCGGCCACCCGTTCTTGCCACCCTTTCAGGGCTGCGAAATAGGCGTCAGGCCCCTGCTGAACCCATTGATGAACCGACAACGCCAACTCCACTCGGCAGGGAATCGATAGCAGAACGGGCAGCTTTTTCTCCAACAACACCCCGTTGCTGTTGATTTCGATATCGATCCCCGCCGCCGCAATCTGCCGCAAACGGGCTTCAAGCTCCGGGTGAAGCAGGGGTTCGCCAAAATTATTGATGATCAGAGCCGAGCCGATCCGTCGTTTAAGCGAATGCTCAAGACATAGGGCCAAAATGACCTCCGACATATGCCCTTTAGCCCGCCCCATGGTCGGCTGTGGACAGTATGAACACTTCAGATTACAGTAATTTGTTAACTCTATATTATAAATTCCGATGATTTTCCGGGCTTCGGCGACCCGTCGCCGCTCGGTCTCCAGAATCGCCAACTGTATTTGCCAGCCCCATTTGCCGTGATCAAGGGCATTGGTCACCACCGCCTCTGGCACTCCCAGCAGGGCGGCGGTGCTTTCGACGGACAACGGAACGCCGTCGGAGCGCTCCCGGAGGCGAGCAAGGGCGGCTTGAGCTTCCGCAACAGTGGCCATGGGAATGATCCTCAAAAAGGGACGATCTCGATACGATGGAACAACGGGTCGTAATCAGGAGTGCGTTTATAATTTTGATACCCTGATTTTAATCAATCGGTTACGGTCTATTTGATACAGCATTGGCCCACACGCCCACCGCCGAGAGGAAAAGGAAAGCGTTCGATGCCTGAGACTCCCCAACCGCTCCCGTCCCTGCTGCCGGTGCCGGCTGAATGGCCCATCTCCAACGACACCAGCCTCAAAGACACCGGCCCAAACCGGCGCCCCATCGCCTTTGCACTTGGTGGCCTTGGTGGTTTCAATAATCATTTAGGAGGGGCGCTCGCTTCCGCCACCGACCGTGACGTGCGCCCGGCGTTAATTTCCTGTTCGTCCGGCGCAGTGGTCTGGGCCGGTGAGTATCTCAAAGCGATCCATACGCCGGGCCTGACTCGGGATCAACGGGTTGCTAGCCTGCACGCGGCAGCGGAACAGGCGGCGACTCGTTCAAACATTCTGCCTCGGGATTTTCGCATCGCCAACGATGCCATCATCGGATTGATTGGGCTGCCTGGAATGTGCCGCCCTCTGTGGCCGCAATATTTCCTGAACCTATTCTGGCCACCCTCCCTCAAGACCCTGACCCAACGCCCGTCCGAAGTGGCTTGGGCTAACACCCTGGCCAATCGCCTGCTGCCAGCGGCTTGGGCCATGCCAACCCGTTCGTCCGCCGACATTGCCCAACTCGCCGACACACTGAATCAGACCGGCATCGCCCCAGATCAGGCGATTGGTGTGGTGTTTAACGCTTTTGACCCCAACCGGGGTGAAGAGTTGCTGTTTGTGAATCAGGCCGCCGCATCCTGGCTCGACCTGTCCCGACCTCGGGTTGCCCGTGACGGCACCACCCCCCGGATCAAGTACCGGGCCATCAACGACACCGCCGTTCAAGCGGCCCTTCGCCTGTTCGCCTATGGCTTTGACTGGAAAGTTTGGGATCCGGTGGATCAGGTGGAGCGGATTCTGGTTGACGGCGCCTATCATCGTCAAGTGATTCTCAAGGAACTGCACGCGTTCGAGTTGATCTTTGCCATGAGGCCCATCAACGACAAGGATCGAAACGCCCTCCCCACCAATAGCCTGGGCAGCCTCACCCTGCAAACTGAAATCGGCTTCAACGGTTCCTACGATGCCCAAGCGGACGCTCTTGGGCTGGTCAACACCATCATCCAGAATCATCCCGGCAGCTCGATCGCCATCAATGGCCGTTCGATTCATCCGGTGACGGTGGAACCGATCGAGATCAAGACCTCGACCAACTTCTTTGATTATTTCATCGAGACTCTGGAGACCTATGACCAGGGCCTGACCGAAGCCCACCGAGGATTCGCCAAACACGGTTTCCGGTCCTGAGGAGGTTCCCCAGTGGGCCCTGCCTACACCCGCAAGGAGGCCCACGGCCTCCTTGACCTTAGGGTGTTATGGCGAAACCGTCACGGGTTCAAAGGGCCGACTGGCCCTTTGCGGGTCTGGGCGAAGCCCACGCGTTATACCAACGGCCCTAGACAATGATCCGTGCCGTTGGTATCGGCGGCGACTGCCGCCGCGCGCCCTATGGCGCGAAGCCAAGGGCGCGGAGGCGCCCGCCCGGCGCCTGAGGGCAGCCTTGATGAGTCACCATCAAGGCCCGATGGTATTACGCAAGTCCCGTTAGCTGACGCCCTTTCCCAGACGACCGGCGAGATCCTGGATGAATTGCCAAGCCACCCGCCCCGAGCGGGCCCCTCGGGTCATCGACCATTCGACGGCCTCGGCGTGGAGCGTGGCGCGTGGGACGTCCAGGCCAAAACGATCCGCATAGCCTTCAATCATGGCAAAGAAGGTTGCCTGATCGCAGTTGTGGAAGCCAAGCCACAGCCCGAAGCGGTCAGACAGTGAGACTTTTTCCTCAACGGATTCCGAAGGATTAATCGCTGTGGAGCGTTCATTCTCAATCATGTCGCGTGGCATCAGGTGCCGACGATTGGAGGTGGCATAGAACACCACATTGTCAGGTCGTCCTTCAACGCCGCCCTCCAATACCGCCTTGAGCGACTTATAATGGTTGTCCTGGATATCAAAGGATAGGTCGTCGCAGAAGAGGATGAAGCGGCGCGGCGATTTTCGGGTGATCTGAAGCAGATGGGGGAGTGAGGGAATGTCTTCGCGGTGGATTTCCACCAATGCCGGCGCCGCAAGGGAGGCCGCAGATGCGTTTCGGTCGGCGGTGGCGGCATCTTCAACAACAGTGGCGTGAACCGCCTTGACCAATGAGCTTTTGCCCATGCCTCGGGCGCCCCACAATAGGGCATTATTGGCCGGCAGTCCGGCGGCAAAACGACGGGTGTTGGCCAGAAGGGTATCGCGTTGGCGTTCGACGCCGTGGAGCAGGACCAGATCAACCCGGTTGACGGTGGCCACGGGCTCCAGTCGTCCGCCCTCACTGTGCCAGACGAACGCATCGGCAGCGGTCAAATCTGGCGCCGAAGGAGCCGGCGGGGCCAGCCGCTCTAGGGCAATGGCGATCCGATGAAGGACGGGCAGCAGGGCCGATGACAATGGCGAGGAGTCAAGAGACATGATCTATCCTTGTATAGGGCCTTATGCGGGGCCTCGCACGGGGCGTCTGGGTCCGGGCGTGGGGGGCGCGGGTATCCAGACGGCGGACACGGGGCGGGTTGACAGGCCGTATGACCGCCCGGAGGATTGGGCGATCAGTGACGGGACGTGACCATGACGGAACATGCGGTCAAGGGGAAGCGGTCTGGCTTGTGGGGCCATCGGTGGCGTGCAACCCAGCCCATAGAGGCGCTGCTGATCACGGTTGGCGTGGTGATATCGGTAGTCATTGTCGTCGCGGCGGCGATGGCCATGGCCTCGACCCGTGAAGCGACGCTGGCAGCGGGCGAGACCAATCTTCGCCGGGTCAATTTTGTGTTAAGCGAAAGCATCGAACGGCTGATGGCGGCGATCGATCTACAGCTTTTGGACATTGCAGAGGATATCGGGACTGCAGGTTTCGTGAATAAAGATGGGCATGCCCTCCATCTGAAACTGCAACACACCTTGTCGGGCTCGCCAGGGGCGTTGCGATTGTCAGTGTTTAATGCCGAAGGGCAGCTCGTGATTAACTCGTGGGAGGACACGCCCCAAACGGCTCTGGTGGCCGATCGAACCTACTTCGCTGGCCAACGTGATCGACCGGATGCCGGTTTGTTGGTGGGAGAGCCGATCCAAAGCCGGGTTGATGGCCGCTGGACCTTCATGATCAGCCGCCGCATCACGGGCCCGAACGGGGCTTTTTTGGGAGTGGTAGGAGCCTCGTTTGATCTGGACTATCTGGACACCTTATTTGCGGCTGTCGCCCCAGAGCGTGGCGCACGGGTGGCGCTGCTGCGCAGCGATCTGGTGTTGCTGTTCCGCCGTCCACAACTATCGAATTTTTACGGCCACTCCATGGCCTGGACGCCAGCCAATACCAGCATATTTGCTCAAGGCCGTTCCGAAGGGTCAGGGCGTTTTGTAAGCGTTTCCGATTCGCAGCCCGTGGTCGCGGCAGCCCGACGGCTTGAGCACTACCCTTTGGTGATGTTCATGGCGGTTCCCGAGGAAACCTTGCTTCAGCCATGGTGGCGGCTGGTTTTGGGGATTGGCGGGGCGGCGGTCTTGGGGCTGTTGGGGGTTGCGGTAGCCCTGGCGATTCTGTGGCGCCAGATCACCCGGCGCCATGCCAGCGAGCGGGCGTTGGCCGAGGAGCGGGGTCGGTTATGGCGGGTTCTCGATGCCTCCAATGATGGCTTTTGGGAATGGCACTTAGGCAGTGGTCTGGTGGACTGGTCCGAGCGGTGTTGCGCGTTGATGGGTTTGCCCGCCGCTGGCGGTGTTTTGCACATCGACCATGTGATGGGGATGATTCACCCCGATGACCGCGAGCGGTATCAAGGCGCCCTGCGTCGCCATATCGAGGCCGACGAACCGTTCTCGGTGGAGGTGCGCTGGCAGGCACCGGGGGGTGGCATTCGCTGGATGGCGTCGCGCGGACGGGTGGTGCGGGACCGTGACGGCCACCCCCTCAGCTTAGTCGGGGCCCATACCGACATTACCGAGCGCAAGGACTTTGAGGATCGCCTGCTGGAGGGCGGATCCCCTATGGCGCCAGCACGAACGTAACCGATTGCGCTTGGGCGTCGATCAGGCGGATGGCAAATGGGGAAGGGGTTGGGGGTGCTGCGGAGTCGTCCGGACCGGGGACCGATTCGTGATAGGGCACGACCATCGCGCCATCCTTGAGGATCGCCGGATCCAGGCTGACCGCGTAACCGCCCCCGGTGCGCGGGCCGAGAAAGAGGGCGACGGCGATCTGGTCGCCGGGAAGCGGGATCGGGGCGGGAACACCCGCTCGTGCCCACAGTCGGTCCCAGTCTTCAGGGGTGTGCGCAGTCAGTTCGGTGCGTTCAGGGGCGTTGCTCCGGTCACCTTGCCAGGCGGTATCGGTTTCGGCTCCGGCTTGGGGCCGCAGGCCAACGCCTGTCCCCATTCCAGGATCCACAGGATCGCCCCCCGCACACCCCCCCAGAGTCAGCATCCACAGGGCGAACAGGACGGATCCGGGCGTGGAGACTCGTCGGAGCGGCGGACAGGGCATGGGTCAGGCATCCACAGGCAGGGCGGTTTCAGCCAGAAGCGCCCAATAACTGGCGCCAATCGGCAGGATCGAATCCTGGAAGTCATAGCAAGGGTTATGGAGCATGCAAGATGACGATGATCCGCCCTGTCCTAACCAGACATAGCACCCCGGTTTGCGCTCTAGCATGAAGGCGAAGTCTTCGGCGCCCATGGACGGTTCAAGGGTGCGGAAGACATTCGCCTCGCCCACCACGCGGGCCGCCACGGAAGCAGCCAACGCGGCTTCGGTGGCGGTATTGACGGTGGCAGGGGAGCCGTGGCGATAATGAATCTCAGCGGTGGCGCCAAAGGCTGTTGCGATGCTGTCGACCAGTCGGTGAAGTCTCGATTCAAGGCGGCGCTTGGTATCCGGGCGCAAGCTGCGCACCGTTCCCGAAAGGGTGGCGCTGTCGGGGATGACATTAAAGGTCGAGCCGCCATCAATCATGGTTACACTGACCGCTGCCGTATCCACCGGATCGACGCCACGGCTGACCAGTGTCTGAGCTGCCGTGACAATATGGGCCGCCACCACGATAGGGTCGATGCCCAAATGGGGCATGGCGCCGTGTCCGCCTTTGCCGGTGATGGTGATGTCGAACCAGTCGGCGGCGGCCATGACCGGCCCCTCTCGCACGCCGAAGGTTCCCGAAGGCAATTGCGGCCAGTTATGCAGGCCAAAGATGCGGTCGCAGGGAAAAAGCTCGAATAAGCCCTGGTCGATCATCACCTTAGCCCCTCCAGCTCCTTCTTCCGCAGGCTGGAAGATGAAGTTGATGGTTCCGTTGAAGGTGCGGGTTTCGGCCAGATAGCGCGCGGCTCCCAACAACATCACGGTGTGGCCGTCATGGCCGCAGCCATGCATTCTGCCAGGGTGCCGGGACGCATGGGCGAATGTGTTGCGTTCGCTCATGGCCAGCGCGTCCATGTCGGCACGCAATCCGATGCTGCGTTGGCTTTGGCCCTGGTGCAACACCCCGATCACGCCAGTTCCGGCAAGCCCGCGATGAACCTCTAGACCGAACGCCGTTAGGCGCTCGGCCACAAACTCAGCGGTTGCAACCTCTTCGAACGCCAGCTCTGGATGGGCGTGAAGGTGGCGGCGCCACGCGGTCATTTCCTGGTGATAAGCGCCAACGCGATCAAGGGTGGGCATGGCGAGGGGTCTCCCTAGCCGGTCGGCGGCCCCAGAGTTTCGGAGACCGGCTGTCGGCACGAAGTGGCACATTCTCGCACCACAGTCTAGATTAATGGAACATGGAAGTCAGAAAACCGTTGCAATGGCAGGGCAACGGCGGGACTTGTTGGCACTATCCAGGGGTGGCGGAATGGCGGTTGGACCGAGCATGGCGAACCGATTGCGGGCGCGCCGAAAGGCGCCGGGAGTAGGGTTAGCACTGGCAGGGGCGCTGGCGCTGGCTGGGTGCATGGCGGCTCCGGTGCTGGTGGTCGGTGCCGCCGGGACCACCGGGGTCAAGGCGAACGAAGACCGGGGGTTGGCCGGTGCCGTTTCGGACGCCGACATTCACCTGAAGATCAACGAAGCTTGGTTTAACAGCGACGGCGATCTCTATAGCCGAATCAATCTGACGGTGGATGAGGGGCGGGTGCTGCTGACGGGATGCGCCGCCAGTGCCGAGCAGCGGGCGAACGCCGTTCGGTTGGCCAGTGGCGTGTCGGGGGTGCGGGAAGTGATCAATGAGATCACTCTGGATCGCCAAGGAACGCTGATCGATAATGCCCAGGACAGTTGGATCGGAACCCAACTGAGAACGGCCTTGGTGTTGGATCAGACGGTGCAATCAAGCAACTACAGCATCGATGTGGTCGGTGGCGTGGTTTATTTGTTGGGAGTGGCGCGCGACCAGGGGGAACTGGAGCGGGTCATCGGTCATGCCAAGGCCCTGGCCCATGTTCAAGGTGTGATCTCTCATGTTCGCGTGCTCTGACCGCTATCGCCCCGCCGTCGGCTACTCTTCGGCGCGGCCCCCTTGGCTGATTTTGACGCTGCTGGTGCTGTTCGGCTGGCCATTCGGCTGGTCTGCGGTGGCGCTGGCCGACGACGCCGCGAATCCGGCTAACCGTCAGTTCATCCAAGCCATGCAATTGATCAGGCAGGCCAACGCGACCTATGATCCGACCGAAGAGAGCCGGTTGCTGAGTGAAGCCGATCGTTTGTTGCAAGATATCATTACCCGCTTTCCTGATACTGATCTTGCAGTTCAATTGGTTACAAATCAATTTGTTGGCGATTTTGATTTCTTCGAGTTTCGGAATCGCGTCAAGTCCATGGTCTGTAACGACCAGTTGTCATCCAAATGTTTCTTGTTCCGAATCGGTACCTTACTGCCTCCGGTCGAAATGCCGATCACAACCGCGCGCTGGGACTGGCTGTCGTTGGCGGTGGCCTACCATCTGTTTGGTGATTCTGGCCGGGCTCGAGAGATCATCGCCCCGTTTTTATCGGCCGTTCGGCATGGCGCGGCCAGTGAAGGCGGCGATCGGGATTTGTTCGTCGGGCGGGCCTTGGCACTGACCGATCAAAGCGCGCTGGCGTTGGACCTGACTCGCCATATTTCCGACTGTTCAACCCGCTTGTATAATCTTGCGGATGTTGCCGAGGTTGCGCTGTGGCATAAAGACCATGATCAGGCGGTGGCTTTGGCTTTGGAGGCGCGGGACTATGCCGCCGCCCAGGGTTGCACGGTGGAATTGGGATTGGTGGCGCGGACGCTGTTCGATACTGGCCAGGACACCGAGGCCAAGGCGCTGTTCGCGAGCACCGTTGAGCAGCAATTCGGTCATGGTAAGGATGCCAAAAGCGAATGCTGTTCGCCCGAATTGGCCGTAGCGGCAGGGGACTTGGGCGATGCGGCGATGGCTTTGGCCATGCTGCGGACGGTTCAGGACGAGAACCCCTGGACCATTGCCGCCGTGTTAGGGCGTTTGGTTCGGCGGGGCGAGGTCAGCCAAGTGTTGGCCTATGCCGATCAAGTGCAGGACGTGGACAATCGCGGAGAAACCTACGCCGAGTTGATCGCAGCCTTTTTGGAACGCAATGATCGCGCCACCGCAGAAGAGTTGATGACGCGGCTGGACAAGCTGGTCAGCGACGACGGCAATCGTCGTCCGGCCTTGATTGCCCACCATGCCCGCGCCGAAAAACTGATGTACAACGATGACCGCTGGCGAGGCACCTTCCAGCAGGCCATCACCGCCGCTGAACATGCCAGCAGCTTTGTTCGGCGGGACATTGGCGGGCCGTTGGTGGCGGTGCTGGTCAAGATCGAAACGGGGCGGCCTTTGTTGGATTGAGGGCTCTCATACCATCGAGCCTTGATGGTGACTCATCAAGGCTCGATGGTATTACTTCTATCTTCCTGGGCCGCAGCTCTACCCTCGCAAGACATCCTTCACTTTTTCGGCCAGTTGCTTCAGGCTGAAGGGCTTGGGCAGGAAATGGACAGGGTAGCCGCCGTCCAGTTGGTCTCGGAAGCGATCTTCGGTGTAGCCTGAAATCAGGATCACCTTCATTTCGGGGCGGAACTGGTGGACATGGCGAATCAAGGTTGGGCCGTCCATTTCCGGCATCACCACGTCGGTAATGAGCAGGTCTACCCGCTTGCCGTCGCTGTGCAACAGCGTTAGGGCCGCTTCGCCGCTGGTGGCCTCCAACACCTGATAGCCCTTGTTGCGCAAGGCGCGGGCGCTGAACACCCGGACGGCGTCTTCATCTTCGACCAAAAGAATGGTGCTGGACCCGGTGAGGTCGGCGGGAGGGCGCTCGCGGGTTTCGGTCAGCGTGCCGATGGTCGTTCCGGCATCATTGGCTCCGGTATAGCGGGGCAAGTGGATAGCAAAGCGGGCCCCTTCCCCTGGCGCACTGTCCACAAAGACAAAGCCGCCCGTTTGGCGGACAATGCCGTAAACGGTGGACAGGCCCAGCCCGGTTCCCGAGCCGATGGGCTTGGTCGAAAAAAACGGCTCGAAGATGCGTGAAAGATTTTCGGGGGGAATGCCGACTCCGGTGTCGATCACCTCGATCACCACGTAATCGCCCGCCGGCATCTCTTCGTGGCCGCGCCGAACTGGGGTTGCCATGGTCAGATTGCGGGTCATGATGGTCAAGCGCCCACCGCCGGTCATGGCGTCTCGAGCATTCACCGCCAGGTTGATGATTACTTGCTCCAACTGCCCCTGATCAACTTTGACCAAGCCCAAGTCGCGCCCATGAATCATACGGAGATCGATATTTTCACCGATCAGTCGGCGCAGCAGGTGAGTCAGCTCGGCCAACACATCGGTGACGTCGAGAACCCGAGGCTGTAGCGTTTGTTGTCGTGAAAAGGCTAATAATTGGCGAACCAAATTAGCCGCACGATTAGCATTTTGTTTAATCTGCATGATATCGGCAAAGGACTGATCGCCTGGCTTGTGCCTTAGTAACAAGAGATCGCAAAACCCAATCATCGCTGTCAGTAAATTATTAAAATCATGGGCGACGCCTCCGGCCAACTGACCGATGGCCTGCATTTTTTGAGAATGAACAAATTGTAGCTCCAGATTTTTTTGCTCAGTAGTGTCAAGAAAATGCAAAATGAGACTGACTCGCCGACCATCTCCTAGGGCGCCCCCCAGTCTTTGGGCAAAGAGCTGTGCCACAAGGTCGCGAGAACCGAGCAATTCCACTTCCATCGGGCCAACATGATCCCCACCGCGAGCAACCTCAACCAGCCGCGCCATGACGTCGGCGCGTCGATCGCCTTTCAGCAGACCGGCAATGGAGCGTCCGAGTAGGTCATCCGGCGAATGGCCGATCATGGCCACAAAACAGCGATTGCACCCGGCCAACCGCCCGTCGGCGTCCACCAGAGCGATGCCAATGGGGGCGTCCTCGAAAAAGCGTTGAAACCGTTGTTCCGAGAGACGCAGGGCTTCTTGCCATTCCCGTTCCGGGGTCAGGTCGCGCACCACCGACCGGGTTCGCACCGTGACGCCATCGTCCCGCAGGACGACGCTTTGCACCACCGATGCTTGAAACCGTCGGCCATTGAGTCCGATCATCCGCAATTCACCGCTCTGTTCGGCGCCGCCTTCTTCGAACAGGTCGTAGGCCGCTGCTCCTGATGGCGGTTCGGCCAAAACTTCGTGAATTTTCCGGCCATAATCCACCAGATCGCGCGGTGCACAGCCAAGCCAGCGCGCCAGAGTGGCATTGACCATGACAAACCGTCCGGCCTCGTCGACGGAATAGAAGCCGACCGGCGCCTGATCCATGAAGTCTAGGAGCTGTGCCTGTTCCCGCCGACCGGCTTGTTCGACCTCGCGGCGTTCGGTGACGTCCTCCAATGACCATTGTTCAATCCCGCGCCAGGGCAGCAAGGGTTGCCCCAGGACACGCAACCAACGCTCCCGGCCATCGCTGGTCGGCACCAGCAATTCGGCAGCCACAGAACTGCCGGTCCTGAGGCGGTCGGCTAAATCCTGGAACGCGTCGCAGGCGACTAGGCGCCCGAGAGCAGCCATGGGGCCGGTTGTTGTTTCGGGTTCTTCTCCTTTTTTGAGATCTGTTTTGTCTGAAATTTCAATTAAACGGCGAAATTCGGCATTGACAAACAGGGTGCGGCCATCGGCTTGGCAGATTAGCCGTCCGATCGGCTGGCCATCGAGTGCTGCCAGGAGTAGCCGTTTTTCATGGAACAGGCGCCACCATGCCGCTACCAGGGCGATGGTTCCCAGGAGCAGAGCGCTTCCCAGGGTCACCAGTCCCGGCGCCAGCAGCCAGCCGACCCCGGCTTCACGTCCGCCCCAGATCAGCCCCAACCCGATCACAGCCAACACGGGCGCCCCAAGCGCCGCCTTGGCTGTGATCGCTTGCATCGCTCGAACCACTGTCGACCAGAACGACACCATGCCCCTCCACCATTCGCCCGGTGTTCGACACCGTCCACCGGCCTATGTCATACCAACGGGCCTTGATGGTGACTCATCAAGGCTGCCCTCAGACGCCGGGCGGGCGCATCCGCGCCCCCTAGAGTCCACACACGGGGGCTTCGCGTCCACGAGGACGCAGGGCCGCCGTCGCGGCCCGATACCGGCAGTGTGTCATCGTTATAGCTCGCCGGTATCAGACGCCGAGCGCGCAGAGCCACGGGCACAGCCCAAGGACCGGCGGTGTATCATTTTGTCAGGACTCGCCAGTACCACCGCCGGACGATGTTTGCCGCAGCGCACAAAGTTACACCATCGCCGTTGCATTTTCGGGGCGATTCGTGACGGGTCTTATGACGAGGCAGGACGGAGGGAGGGCTGTTCTAACGGCTCCTTCGGGGAGGGTGGGATACCGAGACGTTGGGGGCACCTTCGAAAAAGGCCATCAGGCGGCGCAACGCGCCGGTTTCTTCGGCCATGGCTTGGGCGGCAGCGGTGGTTTCCTCGACCAGAGCGGCATTTTTCTGAGTCATCTCGTCAAGCTGGGAAACCGTGCTGTTGATTTGCTGGACGGCGGCGGCCTGCTCCTGGCTCGCTCCGGCCAGTTCGCCAATCAATCCGGCGACGTGCTGAACGGCGGTAACGATACCTGTCAGGGATTCGCCAGCCTTTCTGACCTGATCGACCCCATTGTGAACCTGGCTGTCGCTGTTCAGGATCAGCGCCTTGATTTCCTTCGAGGCTTGGGCTGAACGTTGGGCCAGGATCCGCACCTCTTGAGCGACCACGGCGAATCCTTTGCCGGCGTCACCGGCCCGCGCCGCCTCGACCGCCGCGTTCAGCGCCAACAGATTGGTCTGAAAAGCGATCTCATCGATGACACCGATAATTTCGGTGATTTTGCGAGAGGCTTCAGAGATTTGTGTCATGGCGTCAATGGCGCTATTGGCAACCACGTTGCCGCGCTCCGCCGCCGAACGGGCGTCTCCGACCATTTTGTTGGCTTGCCGACTGGTCTCGGCGTTGGTGCGGGCGGTGGCTCCCAGTTGCTCCAGCGAAGCCGCCGTTTCTTCCAAGGCGGCAGCCTGCTGCTCGGTGCGCTCGGAAAGATCGCAGCTGCCAGCGGCTACCTGAGCCGCCGCGTCGGAAATCGTTCGGGTGGCCGAAGCCACGTTGCCGACCATTTCGGCGAGTTTGGCGGTGGTGGCATTGATATCCTGGGCGACGGTCTGAAAAGAGCCTCGATAGGTTTTGTCAATTCGCCCGCTGAGATCGCCTTGGGCCTGAGCCCCCAGGACTCGGGTCAGATCGCGGATCACCGCGTCGATGGTTTCGACCAGCCGGTTCATGCCCTGGCTCATGGTGCGGTGAAGTCCGTCCTTCCCGGTTAGCTCCATGCGCCGCGACAGGTCGCCGACGGAAACCGCTTCGATCAACCCGCTGATTTCCTGTGCAACGGTTGCGTCCCGGCGGGCTTGAGCATCGGACGCTTCCCGTTCGGCGGCAAGGCGGTGCCGTTCGGCGTCGTCCAGGCGACATTTTTCGACGGCGTTGTTCTTAAACACTTCGACCGAGCGTGCCATGTCGCCGATTTCATCCCGCCGCCGACAACCATCGATGGCTACGCCAAGATCACCGGCAGCCAGCCGGGACATGACAGCATTGAGGGCGGTGATCGGAACGACGATGGCTCGATGAACCTGGAGCCAAGCGAACAGCACGGCCAGCACCAGACTGCATCCGACCAGGGCCAGCAACGCCATGATGCCGGTTTTGATGGTTCGGGCCACCTCTACTGCGGCTGCGTCGGCGTCGCTTTGGGCCGCCGCCGCCAGAGCCCCAACTTGCCCCCCGAGATCATCCACCAGCGCGGCCAACTCCCGAGTGGCGGTCATGCTCTCCTGTTCAACGGTCAGCTCGCGCGCCCGCAGATCAAACAGTCCGTCACCGTTTTCGCTCAGGACCAGCACGCTTTCTACGGCTTGGCGCGGCGCAGGATTGGAGGTCAGATTTTCCAAGACATCTTCGTTAAAGCGCGCTCGTTCGACCAACGCGGCGAACTCACTCTTCAAAGCCTCAACCGCATCTGCGGTGTCGGCGGAACGCGCCCGGACACTGAGAGTGACAGCCCGGTCAATGGCCTCGATGGCGTCCGAGAACTGTTGCTGCACGGGAACCTCGGTTCCGACCAACAGCAACACCACCGCTGTCAGCGCCCCGGCGTCGTTGGGGATTTCCATGCTTTGAGCCTGGAGGTGATCGCGCCGGTCTTCGGACAGGGCGTTCAAGGCCTTGAATGCGGCGTCATGGGCGCCGAACAGGGCCCGTCGCCGTTCGTCCTGGGCGGTGGTCAGGGTCAACCGCTGGCTGACCAATCCATCCAGCCGCGCCAATCGGCTATCGGCCTGGTCGACCACCGCTTTTAACCGTGCCCAACGCTCGGCATCGGCATCCAGGCCCCGCAACGCTTCCAAAGAGGTTTGGACCTCGGCTTTGCTGGCATTGACGGCTTCGCGGCTGCCGGTCAGCGCCGATGGATTGGTTACCGAAGCCAGTTGTCGGGCGGCAGCAGCCAGTTTCTCGCTGTGCTGGGCCAATTGCAAAGACGCCGTCACCATCGGCAATTCATGACGGTGAACAGCGTCGAAGCGCGCTCCGACATCGGCCAGGAAATACCACCCGCCGCCACCGCCAAGGGCCGTGGTCAGAGCCAGCAGACCAAAGCCCAGCAACAACCGCCCCCGAACCCCCAGGGTTCCCTTCATTTCAGACGCCATCTCTTTCCCCCAACCCCGAATCCTCGCGCCTCCGGGCTGGCGCCGTTACGGCGCCGACTCCGGTACCACTGGATAGTGACAACGATTCTTATTCGCTTTCGGAGCCGCCGCCGTTGGCGGCCAGAGCCCGCGCCTTTGCCAACAGGGCCTCGCCATTGACCCCCCGCTTTTGGACCATGGCCGCCCATTCTGTTAGAGCCGGAGCCAAGGCTTGGCTGGCTGTGGCGGATTCCGCTGCCGACAGATGAGTCACGACGAAATGAGGATCGGCGATGAACCGGGCTTTGATCGCTGCGTCTGCCGCATCCCGTTGTGCCGCCATCTCCAACGACAGGGCGCGGCCCGTGTGCTGATTGATCAGAGCTTGCAGGTCGGCAGGCAGAGCGTCAAACACCGATTGTTTCATCACCACCGCCAGTTCCGGTGCGGCGTATTGGATATCGAGCAGGTATTTAAGCTGATCGACCATCCTCTTGCCGCCACCACCGGGGGCGGTTGACATGCTTTCCCAACTGAAAGTGATGGCGTCGAGCGCGCCCACCGCAAGGGCCTCACCGATCCGGTCGGACGGAACATTCAACGGGATTCCTCCGAGCTTGCTCATCGCTCGTCCGCTGGTCAGGCTGAACACCCGAACTCGCAACCCCCGGAAGTCCCGGAGCGTGGCGACCGGGCGTTGGCTGGAGAAGACGCCGTAGGGGGACAGCATCCACATGCTCAACACTTTGATGCCCTGAAAATCTTGATTCAGGTCGCCATCTTGATAAAAACGCCACAGAACTCTGGTTCCATTCACCGCTGATTTATAAAGAAGCGGCAGTTCCATGACCGAATTGGCCCGGAATCGGTCGGAAAAATAGCCGACCGAGATTAACGCCACCTCAATTTCGCCCTTATCGAGCAGTGGTAAAAGTTCCGCCGGTCGGCCATAACCATTCAATGGTTTGATATCGATTTGAAGCCGTTGCCCAGATTCGGTCTCGAGGGTATGAACAGTCTCAGCCAATTTTTGGTAACTAGGGCTATTTTCCGCGATATTCGTCCCAAATCTCCAGGTGAATTCCGCCGCTGTGCCAACCGATGGACTCAACAACGTCCCAACAAGCCCGACCATAGCCAAGGCCGGAGCCCATAATTTAGGCAGGCCCGCCCTTGGTATCGATGCTAACCCCACCCTTGCCCTGTTTGGCATGCTTTTTCCCCCAACACCTTTTGAAAATTTGATAATAATTTTCGTTATTTTCTTCATTATCGATTGATATCAAGTATAAAATGCAACCACAATCTTTTCACTGAACCTATTGATTGGAGTAAGCTTTTTGAGAGCCGCCCAATACTAACGAGCGTCACAGCCTTGGTCCACTCTATTGTATTCCTTGGCTCCTATTCAAAAGGCTTATATTCGTCCCTTCGCAGCCTTGATGTTTTCGCGTCCGGCTCTGGTTGTTCCGGGAGTCGTCGTCGCAGCCCGAGGACCGGCGATGTGTTATACCATCGAGCCTTGATGGTGATTCATCAAGGCTGCCCTCAGACGCCGGGCGGGCGCATCCGCGCCCTTGGCTTCGCGCGCATGGGCGCGCGGGGCTGCGGTCGCAGCCCGAGGACCGACGATATCGCCGGTATGATAGATTCAGCTTTTGCCTCCTGGCAATTTCTGTTACGGTCCCGTGCCCCCACGTTGGTGCTGTTTTCAAGCAAAACCTGCGCTTTTGTCGCCCGAAAGGGATTAAACCAGAGGAAGTCAGATGACTGATACTAAGCAAAATCTGTCGGGATTGGATGGTTATTACTTGGAAGACTTGTCGGTTGGAATGACCGGGGTCTATGCCAAGACCATTACCGATACCGATATCGTGATGTTTGCCGGGATTTCTGGCGATACCAACCCGGTTCACTTGAATCAAGAGTATGCCGCAGCAACCATGTTCAAGGGCCGGATCGCTCATGGCATGTTGTCGGCGGGCTTTATTTCCACGGTGCTGGGCACGCGGCTGCCGGGGCCGGGCGCCATTTACATCAGCCAAACGCTGAAATTTAAGGCCCCTGTGCGAGTCGGAGATACCGTGGTTGCGCGGGCGACCATCACTGAAATCGTCCCGGAAAAGAAGCGGGTCACCCTGAAGACCGTTTGTACGGTTGGGGAAACCGTGGTGATCGACGGTGAAGCCGTGGTGATGGTGCCGGTTCGCGGCAGCTAATCCTTGGGTCTTGGTGGGGCTCATCCGTCGAGGCTGAGTTCTGACGCCAAGCCATGTCAGTGGCGCGGTCCCGGCCCTCGGGTTGCGAGTGTGGTTTTGTGCATGCTTGCTCTAAGGCTGTGGGAAGGCTTTCATGCCTCAACGTGAAAGCACGATGATCTTGAGTGCAGGGAACCGGGTTCGTTCTCTGGGCCGGGGCACCGACCGGGCGTCATGGCCGGTCGGTGATACCGGATCCGGTGCCGGACGCGAGGGGAATGTGCAGGATGCGGCTGTTCAGAAGTTATCTTCATCTCCCTGAAACAGCGCGTGGCGCCGTGACGGTGCTCGGCAATTTCGATGGTTTGCACCGGGGCCATTTGGCGGTGATCGGCCAAGGGGCCGAGATCGCCCGTGCCATAGGGGCCCCCCTTGCGGTTCTGACCTTTGAACCTCATCCTCGTCGTGTGTTTCGCCCGGAAGCCCAGCCGTTTCGACTTACCCCGTTACGGATCAAGGAGCGGTTGCTGGAAGCCGCCGGGATTGATCTCTTGGTGATTATCCATTTCGAAGCCTCTTTTCTCTGTCGTGACGCCGGAAATTTTGTTTCAGAGGTGTTGGTCGGAGGGTTGGGGGTGCGTCATGTGGTGGCCGGTGAGGCCTTCCGCTTTGGCCACAATCGGGCCGGCGATATGGCCACTTTGGCGCGTTTGGGGCAGGAGCACGGGTTCGGAGTCACGGGCGCCGGTTTGATGCGAGATGCTGAGGGTGAGGTGTTGTCGTCGAGCCGGGTTCGGCGGGCGCTGGAACAGGGGCGTCCTCAAGAGGCGGCTCTGGTGTTGGGACGGGCCTGGGAAATCGAAGGTCGGGTCGAGGCGGGTCAACGGTTGGGCCGAACCCTAGGGTTTCCCACCGCCAACATCCAACTGCATGATTACTTACGCCCAGCCTACGGTGTTTATGCGGTTCGGGCCGCGATTGATTCCGGCTCGAGCCCGGTTTGGCGGGAAGGGGTGGCTAATTTAGGGCGCCGTCCGACCGTGGATGGGGTGGGAGAGCGCCTGGAGGTTCATCTGTTCGATGTGGATGAAGACCTTTATGGCCGGTATTTGCGGGTGCAATTGATTGACTATCTGCGCCCCGAGCAGCGGTTTGACGGCCTTGAGGCTTTAAAGGCGGGGATTCGGGCGGATGCGGCCCATGCTCGGCGTTTGTTTGCCGGGCAGAGGGGAAGATAGAGCCGCCCTTTTTGTCTTCGCAGGGCTCCGCCTTATACCAATGGCCTTGGACGTTGACACGTCTGCGGGCAGCCTTGATGTTGACTCATCAAGACGGACCCTTTGCGAGTGTAGGGCAAAGCCCTCCGGGACCGCGCTACCGCCGCCCCAACCGCTCCATCCATTCCCGCCGCTCGGCCCGTCGGCCCAGCCAATAGCAAACAACCGCAATCAGGAACGCCGCAAAGACGACGAACCAAAGACTGATGTGAAGCGATACATACATGCCGCAGCCTCTGCGATCGCGCCAGTCCGTCACCCCGAATGGGACGGTCCCAGGAAGTCAGCCGGGTCCACCGCCTGGCTGCCGCGACGAACCTCGAAATGCAATTGCGGCTCGGTCACGCTGCCGGTTGCCCCGACGATGCCAATCTTCTCGCCACGCTGAACTGTGGCTCCCCGTTCGACCAACGCCCGATCCAGATGGGCATAAGCGGTCATATACCCGTCCGAGTGACGGATCAGCAGCAGATTGCCATAGCCCCGTAGCTCATTCCCCGAATACGCCACAACGCCGGAGTCTGCCGCCACCACGGCGGTTCCGCGCCCAGCCTCGATATTGATGCCGTCATTATGGCGGCCATCGGGCTTGTCACCGAAACCGGAGATGATCTTACCCTGTACAGGCCACAGGTAATGAGCCCCCCCCCGAGCCGAAGCCACCGCAGCCCCAGCAGCAGAGTCCCGATGGTGAACGGCAGGCGCCGCAGCCGATGGAACCGGCGGAGCCGAAGTGGGGGATGGTATGGCCACGGGCGAAGGCGCTGCTCCAGAAGGCGGACGCCGAGGCGGCGGTGGCGGCGGTGGTAGCGACGATGCTTGCGGAGATGAAGATTGCGGTGGCGGCGGCAATGGTGAGGGTGAGGGTGAGGGTGAGGGTGAGGGTGAGGGTGACGACGATGGTGGTAAGGCCGATGGCGGCGGAAGGGCTGCCGTCCGAATCGCTGAGGTCGAGCCATGAGTTGAAGGTGAAGGCTCCCCCATCCCTGGCCCGCCCCCCGGAGGCGCAGCTTGGGGGCCAAGCGGCCCTCCCGGCAGCACTAACAACTGCCCGACCCTAATGACGTAAGGCGGAGCGAGCTGATTGATCCGTGCCAGTTCGGCGGTCTCGACGTGGAACCGTTGGGCCAACACCGACAGCCGGTCACCTGGCACCACGGTGTAGGTGTGGGTATTGGGCAGCATCAAGCGCCGTCCGGGCTCGAGCTGATAGGGCGGCTTAAGGTGATTGAGATCAATCAGTTCCCGCATCGGCACGGCGTAGCGTTTGGCGATCAAATACAGCGAATCGCCATGGGAAACCGTAATCGACTGCATATCTGAAGGTGTGCCAGACGAGGCACTCCAACTGTCGCTCTCAACCGGCGGTGGCGGCGCCTCTGACTGCGCGCAGCCGGCCACAGCCCACAAGGCAGCCAAAGCCAACGCGACGAACCATCGGGATCCAACGGGACGTCCAATAGAAATCCCGGCAAGAGCCCCAGCGGGAACCCCGGTAGCAAGGGCACGAAACGAACGGGCCACGACTCCTCCCGCTTAAAACCGATTGTCCCACCGTATACACGCGCTAGCCTGACCACGCCAGCCCCTCGCGGGGCCGCCGTCGCGGCCCGATACCGGCAGTGTGTCATCGTTATAGCTCGCCGGTGTCACGCCAAAGCTTGCCCCAGGGAGGCGACGGTCGGCCCGTGGGTCAAATCAAGATGCAATGGCGTAACCGAAATCCCGCCGTCGGACAAAACCCCCAAGTCCGTGCCGGGCTCGATCACATCGACTTCGGTCAGCGGCCCGATCCAGTAGTAAGCCCGACCGCGCGGATCCATCCGCTGGCACAAGGCGTCACCGATCTTACGCTTGCCGTGGGGCACCACCCGCACCCCGGTCACAGCCCCCGGAGCACAAGGCGGAAAGTTGACATTCATCAACACCGTCTCGGGCCAGGGGGTCGCCACCAATCGCCGCACCAATCCCGGCCCCCATTCCAAAGCCGTCGCCCAATCGATACCGCCATCGGCATCCACCGACTGGCTGAAGGCAATGGCCGGCACCCCCAGCAAAGTGGCTTCCATGGCCACCGCCACCGTCCCGGAATAGGTCACGTCGTCGCAGACATTCCGACCGAAATTAACCCCCGACAACACCAGATCCGGCTTGCGATCCCCCATGATCATGTTGATCGCCAGCAACGTACAGTCTGTGGGTGTGCCATCCACGGCAAAACGACGGGGATTAATTTCGCGTAAACGCAAGGGCCGATGCAATGTCAAGGAGTGGCTGGAGGCCGATTGCTCGGTTTCCGGGGCCACCACCCACACATCATCCGAAAGTGTGCGAGCGATCTGTTCCAGGACCGCCAGCCCCGGCGCCAGAATCCCGTCATCGTTCGACAACAGAATGCGGGCGCGGGACAAATCGAGGGGCTGCTTAAACGGCACGGGTTATGCGCTCCTGCCCACCCAGATAAGGCCGCAACACCTCGGGGATCACGATCGAGCCATCGGGTTGCTGGCCGTTCTCGATGATTGCCACCAAGCACCGTCCGACGGCGACCCCGGAGCCGTTCAGGGTATGAAGATAGCGGGTCTCTTTGGTTCCGCGAGGACGGCAGCGCGCCTTCATCCGCCGAGCCTGGAAGTCACCGCAGTTGGAGCAGCTGGAGATTTCTCGATACGTATTCTGGCCAGGCAACCAGACCTCGATGTCATAGGTCTTCCGCGACGAGAACCCCATGTCGCCGGTACACAACGCCACCGTGCGATACGGCAATCCCAACCGCTGAAGCACGGTTTCAGCACACCCGACCATGCGCTCATGTTCGGCCACCGACTGGTCAGGGCTGGTCAGACTGACCAGTTCCACCTTCCAGAACTGATGCTGCCGGATCATGCCGCGCGTGTCCCTGCCAGCGGCCCCCGCTTCGGCCCGGAAGCACGGCGTCAAGGCGGTGAGGCGCAACGGCAGGTCTTCCAGGTCCAGAATTCGGTCACCGGCCAAATTGGTCAACGGCACCTCGGCGGTGGGGATCAGCCAGAGACCGGCGGTGGTTTGAAACAGATCTTCGGCGAATTTTGGCAATTGGCCGGTGCCAAACAGAGCGGCGTCACGAACCATCAAGGGCGGACTGACCTCGGTATAGCCATGCTCGGTGGTGTGCAGGTCCAGCATGAACTGACCCAGCGCCCGCTCCAGCCGAGCCAACGGGCCCCGTAACACGGTGAAACGCGCCCCTGACAGCGCCGCCGCTCCAGAGAAATCCATCAAACCGAGCCGCTCGCCCAATTCGAAATGCTCTCGCGGCGTTTCAATCGCCGGCAGCGTGCCGATTCGACGAAGCTCGACATTATGCTTTTCGTCGGGCCCTTCGGGAACATCGCTGGCCGGTGGATTGGGCAAACTGGCGAGGATCTGGTCCAACTCAGCCCCGGCGCCTCGCTCTTCGTCTTCAGCCTGGGGCAGCCGCTCTTTGATCGCGGCCATCTCGGCCAGCAACGACTCCACGTCGCGCCCAGCCTTGCGAGCGCTTCCGATTTCCTTGGAAGCCTCGTTCCGCCGCTGCTGCAACTCCTGCAACAGGGTTTGCGCCGCCCGGCGGCGGCTGTCGAGATCGAGAATGCGCGCCGATTGCGGCGCCAAGCCCCGCCGGGCCATCGCCCGGTCCAGGGCGGCGGGATCGTCGCGGATGGCACGAAGGTCAAGCATGGGATCGCCCGCGTTAGAGAGTGTTACGCTGCGCTTTTATAGGAGAGTGCCCATCGGGTCCAGAGTTGCGGCCAAGCCAGCAGAACCGGGATCATCGACTTGATGGCGCCCCAAGGTGTAGTGTATCCGCCAAAAGCAGCGATGGTGCCGAGCCTGGGGGCTTGGTCGATGATTTTCGGGTGAATGGTGTGGCGATAGAAGCTTCAATGGATTCGGTGGTGGCCTTTACCGCGAAGGCCGCCCTGGACGCTGGCAATGCCATGGAGGCAGCCTTTTCGTCGGCCAAGGCCGCTGACTGCGAGGGCTCCCTCGACATGGCCAAAGAGGCTACCAGCAAGGCGATTCAGGCCAAAAAGGCCCTGGCGATCATGCTGAAAGGACAATCTGCCGCCAATCAACTGGCGTCCCGGATCGCCCTTGGTCATGTGGAGGATGCCCGTCTGTTTGCCAAGGCGGCCATGGATGTCAGCCGAGCCGCGCTCCGACGATCCGCCGACCGGGCGGGCGGTGATCCGGCGCGAAAAGCAGCGGAAACCCTGGCCTTTCTGATGGCCGCCGCCGCCGCCCTGTTGGATGTCAAACGGGGTTCGATTGCCGAGAGCACCTTGCGCAAGGCCGCCATGGCAGCGGAACGGGCCGCACTAGCCGCCGACGAAACCGTGAAAATTGCGGGCGACAGCAACGCCCACGCCAGCGATGCCATCGCGGCCAAGAACACCGCCTCGGAAATCGCGCGACGGACCTTATGGGCGGTTCGCGAGGCCAGCAAATAAGGCCGACAGCCTCTCTACGAAGGCTTTTCGTGGGTTCTGCCCACACCCGCAAAGGGCCGGGCGGCCCTTTGAACCCTTGGCGTTTCCCTCTGCTGTCTTGAGGCTTAAGGTCAAGACTTCAAAGGGTCCAATCCCAATGCCGCCCGTTTCCGCAGGAGCCTCGCTTGACGCCGAGCGGTCAACCGCTCGAACGCCAGATAAATCACCGGAGTCGTAAACAGGGTCAAAGCCTGACTGATCAGCAAACCGCCAACCATCGCCACCCCCAGCGGCTGGCGCAACTCCGAGCCGGTGCCCGACGCCAACATTAACGGCAGCCCTCCCAACAAAGCTGCGCATGTGGTCATCATGATCGGGCGGAAACGGAGCAGACAGGCTTGGCGAATCGCTTGAACCGGGTCCAAACCATCCCGGCGCTGGGCCGAGATCGCGAAGTCGACCATCATGATGCCGTTCTTTTTAACCAAGCCGATCAGCAACAAAATCCCGATCAGAGCAATCACCGACATATCCTGGTGAAACAGCATCAGAAACAGCAAGGCGCCAGCCCCCGCCGAAGGCAAAGTTGACAAAATGGTTAAGGGATGAATGAAGCTCTCGTAAAGAACACCAAGAATAATATAGACCGCCACCAGAGCGGCCAAGATCAAATAGGGCTGAGTAGACAATGACGACTGGAAGGCTTGAGCCGTTCCCTGAAAGGTTCCAACCAACGTCCCCGGTTTGCCCAAGGCCCGTTCAGCCTCGGCAATAGCATCCACCGCCTGCCCTAAAGCCACCCCTGGCCGCAGATTAAAAGACAGCGTAACCGCTGGAAACTGGCCTTGATGACTGACTGACAACAGATTAACCGGCGCTGCATCATAGTGAACAAATGTTGAAAGTGGAACCTGTTGCCCAGAGATCGGAGATTTGACGTAAACGCGGTCAAGAGCCGCCGGATTGCTCTGCATTTCCGGTAAAACTTCCAGAACCACATGATAACTGTTAAGCTGTGTGAAGTATTGAGCGACTTGGCGTTGCCCAAAAGCATCGTACAAAGTATCGTCAATAACCTGCGGCTGAATTCCGAAACGGGCGGCCTGATCCCGATCAATCGTTAATGTTAAAGTTGCGCCGTTGGTTTGCTGATCGGTGGCCACATCTTGAAGCTGCGGCAAGGTCCGCAACCGCTCCATCATTTTGGGCGCCCATTCGTTCAGCTCATCTAGGTTAGCATCCACCAAGGTATATTGATACTGAGTCCGGCTCAACCGGCCCCCGACATTGACATCCTGGGGCGCCTGAAGATACAGCACCACCCCCGGCACCGCCGCCAGCTTTTGACGCAAGCGGTTAATGATCTGGTCGGCGGAGGCTGTACGCTCGGAACGCGGCTTCAGGCCCATGAAAAATCGGCCATTATTCATAGTCTGAGAGCCCGAAGTGCCGACATTCGCGGTCCAGTTGGCGATATCAGGATCACGAGCAATCACTTCGGCTAGGGCCAACTGCCGCTCTTTCATGGCCTGGAACGAGACATCCTGGGCTGCGTCCGAAATGCCGAATAGCACCCCCGTATCCTGTTGCGGGAAAAATCCCTTGGGAATCACCACATAAAGCGCCACCGTACCGATCACGGTCGCAACAAACACCACCAACGTCACCCGCTGATGCCGCAGCACCCGATCCAACACGCTCTGGTAGCCATTGAGCATCGCGTCAAAGCCGGCCTCGAAAAACCGATACAGCCGACCATGGGTGACATGATGTTCGTTCCGCAGCACCCGCGAACACATCATCGGGGTTAAGGTGAGGGCAACAATCAGCGAGACCAGAATGGTCATAGACACCGTTAGGGCAAATTCACGCAGCAACCGGCCGATAATCCCCGACATCAACAGTACAGGAATAAACACTGCTACCAGTGAAATACTGATCGACATGATTGTAAAGCCGATCTCTCCTGCGCCCTTGATCGCGGCTTTGATCGGTGAAAGGCCGGATTCCAGATGGCGATAAATATTTTCCAGCATCACAATCGCATCATCGACCACAAATCCGACCGAAATGGTCAAAGCCATCAGTGACAAATTATCGAGACTGTAATGGGATACGTACATCAGACCGGCGGTTCCCGTCAGGGCCAACGGTACGGTGATTCCGGGAATCAGGGTCGCCCAAACATTGCGCAAAAACAGAAAAATTACGCCCACCACCAAGAAGATGGTCAAAACCAGCGTAAACTCCACGTCACTGACTGAAGCCCGAATGGTGATGGTCCGGTCGATGATGGTTTGGACAGTCACTGATGGCGGAATCGAGGCTTGGAGCAACGGCAGCGCCGCCTTAATGCGGTCCACCGTTTCGATCACGTTTGCGCCCGGCAATTTGTAGATAATCAGGTAAACGCCCCGCCGGCCATTCTGCCAGGCAGCGGACTTGATATTCTCGGGACCGTCCACCGCCCGCCCAATATCACGGATTCGCACAGGTCCGCCATTTCGGTAGGCGACGATGGCATCATTCCAAGGCTCGGCAGTGATGAGCTGGTCGTTGGCGTAGAGCGTAAAATTCCGATGTTCCCCGTCGATGGCACCTTTGGGAGCATTCGCGGTCACGGTGGCGATGGTGCCGCGCAGGTCTTCGAGGCTCAAGCCAAGGGCCGAGATTTTAGCCGGGTCAACCTGGATGCGGACCGCCGGCTTTTGCTCACCACCAATGGAGACCTGCCCAACCCCCTGAACACGGCTGATCTGCTGTGCTAAGACCGTATCGGCATAGTCATCGACCTCCGTAATCGGCAAGGTCTCGGAATTCACGCCCAACACCATGATCGGTGAATCGGCGGGATTGACTTTGCGATAAGTCGGCGAAGACGGCAGGTCTTTCGGCAATTGACCACTGGCGGCGTTGATGGCCGCCTGCACATCCAGCGCGGCGGCATCAATGTTGCGGTCCAGGTCGAATTGCAGGGTAATCGAGGAACCGCCCAAGACACTGCTGGACGTCAACTGGGTGACGCCGGGAATCTGGGAGAACTGCCGCTCCAAGGGTGTCGTCACCGACGACGCCATGGTCTGGGGGTCGGCACCCGGCAATGAGGCTGAAACCTGGATGGTCGGGAAATCCACCTGCGGTAACGGTGCCACCGGCAGCAAAGGAAACGCCACCACGCCGCCCAACAACACCGCCGCCATCAATAGCGTCGTAGCGATGGGACGTTCAATGAAAGGGGTCGAAATGCTCATCCCGGCTGCCCTGCTTTCGTGGCGGGAGCGGCGGCGGCCTCGGGGGCCTTGATGTCCACCAACACCCCCGGTCGCAACCGGTACTGGCCCGCAGTGACCACCATCTCACCGTCGCTAATGCCCTTTTCGATCACCGCAACACCGCCGGAGAACGGGCCCACGGTCAAGGGGCGCATCTCCACCGAGTGATCGCTCTTGACCACATAGGCATAGGCGCCCTGCTGACCTCGCAACACTGCGGGCGCTGGCACCGTCACCGCCTGTTGCCGGGTTTCCACCAACACCTGCACATTGACAAACTGACCGGGCCACAGCAGCCCGGCCTGATTGGGCAAGGTTGCCTTCAAGCGAATGGTTCCGGTGGTCTGGTCGATCTGGTTGTCCAACAGCGTCAGTTGTCCTTGGTCGAGTGTCTCTTTGCCGTCCCGGCTCAACACCGCGACCGGCGGCGGTGATGCCGCCATGGTCTTAAGCAACTGGGGCACAGCATCTTCGGGCAAAGTGAACACCACCGAAATGGGCCGCAACTGCGTCACGGTCACGATTCCGCCGGGATCGCTGGCATGAACGATATTGCCTTGATCGACCAAGCGCATCCCCGCCCGGCCATCCAACGGCGCCGTGATGGTGGTATAGCCCAACTGCACACGGGCATTTTCCACCGCCGCCTGATCCCCCTGCACCGTTGCCTCGAATTGGGCAACCTGAGCGCGGGTGGTGTCGTATTGTTGCTGAGATGAATACTGGTGGGCGACCAAACCGGCATAGCGTTGAAGATCGGCTCGAGCATTCGTCAACTGCGCCTCGTCCTGGGCCTTTTTAGCCAGAGCCTGATCCAGCGCGGCCTGAAAGGCTCGAGAATCGATCCGCGCCAACACCTCACCAGCATGAACCGCTTGCCCCTCGGTAAAGGCAATCTGGACCAACTGCCCATCCACCTGAGGTCGAATGGTGACGGTGTTGTAAGCCTGGACATTGCCAAGCCCCGACAGACGGATCGGCACATCGCGGCGAGTCGCGCGCACCGCTTCCACCGGAATCGGGACTGAGGCCGGAGTTGAAGCTTGGTGCGCTGCCGCACCAGCCCCAGCGGGCGGCGCCGCCGGACTGGCCCCAGTCGAATGGGCCAGAATCGCATGGAGATCTGGGACGCCCCACAGCGCCACCGCCGCGCCTCCCCCCAGCACCAGGACCAAGAGCGACACTATCTTGCGCATGCGCTTCCTTCCGTCGACGCCCCGCCAACGGATGGCCGCCGGGCTAAACCCCATGGCCCACGCGATAACCGAAACGCCGAACGCGTCTCTTTGAGCGACGGGGCCCCTCTGCAAGGCACCTGTGCGAACCTCGCCTCAGGTGGACTTATATGGCGCGTGCGTCCCACCGATTTCAAACACCTTGCGCATCCCCCTGCCATGACTTTTTGCAATGCGATCACCATATTGCGCCAAGCCACCGAAAACCAATCCCCAACGCCAATGTCGCGGGGGATGTCGTGTGGGGAGGCTGGAACCATGAAAACTTTCGGATTCTCTCTGGCAATCCTCGTGTCTCTGCTGACAACGGCCCTTCCCGTCTATGCCCAAGACCAGCCGGCCAAGGCGCCATCGCAATGGGCCGATGATTATCATCTGACCCTGCCCAAAGTGATCACGGTCCTGGTGGGCGTTTTGGCCGGTGGCACACTGCTTTACGTCATCGGGGAACAAGTGTTCGTCGAAACGGTGATCGACACATCAGTCGGCAGCGGTCAAGCCGTGGTGGCCGGCGATATGGCCGAACACAGCGGCATCGTCACCGCCATGACCATTTTCGGCGGCACCATGGGGGGCATTTTCAGCGGCATCGGCTATGACCATTATGCCGCCGACGTCCAACAGGCCATCGCCGACATCATCCTGGCCGCACAAAATAGCCTCACCGCCGGCGCCGCCCTGTTCCAGTGGCGCCGATAGAGGCGAAAAAAGACCATCCTGGGAGCGCGGGCATCCTGCCCGCTTCTTTTGTGAACGTGAAGCAGGCAAAACGCCTGCACCCCCTCCGGAAAAGCGCGTCTTAATCACAATGATAAAAAATATCGCAACTGATAGACGCCAAAACGCGCCACCAACCCAACCCGCCGGATTGCGAAAGGCGAGTCTCCTGGATGCATCGAACCATATTTGGTGGTCAGGAACGAACGATAACCCAAGGCCCGAGCCGTTTCGGGATCGCGTCCGGTTTTGAAATCACGATCGGGCTTACCCCATGGACAACAGAAATGGTCACAGGAGCGCCCCAAGGCTGCCTCGATGGCGGCTTTTGACACGGCCAGCTCGTCTCGAGCCTCGGCATCGCCCAGCTTAATCAAAGGGCGATGGCTGGCACTGTGAGAGCCGATGGTCATGCCCGCAGCCAATAATGTCCGGCAATCATCCCAGGTCAAAAACGGCACAGGGCGGCGACCAGGACCAAAGAAACGGCGGTGCTCGGCGGTGCAATCGTCGGCTTGCTCCGATACCAGACCCGATACGATGAAAAACGCCGCCGAAATCGACCGCTCGGCCAAAATTGGCAAGGCTCCCGTCAAGCCGCAACGGAAACCATCGTCAAAGCCAAGACACAAATAGCGGCCATCCAGCGGTGTTTTCTCTTCAATTAACCGAACGGCGTCATCCAAGCCGATGAATTCACCATAATTACGCATGCTGTCCAAATGACGGGCAAACCCCCGGCGCTCGTCATCGAACACATGATGGTAAAATGGAAACCGCAGCCAGGCCCCGGCAGTATCAACCCGCCGGGGCCATGCCTTGACCGCCAGCCGCCCGTGGTCCGCCAGCATCCGAACCTTAGACAGCAGCGGACGGGGCGCCATATGCCCAAAATAAGTCGTGGCGGCCTCGGTGCTGACGGCAGCAGGAACAACAGGAGTGGCAGAACCGGCTCCGGCGGAGACCGGCCAGCGGTCATACAATCCGGCCACCGCCCGTGCATAGGCCTCCCAGCTATAATGTTGGGCAGTCTGCCGGGCCCGATCCCCCAAACGCTCCCGCAAGGCCCGATCGGAAATTAGGCGCTGCAGGGCATCGGCCAGCGAGCCGGCATCGGCAGGCGGCACCACCAAACCATCCACGCCGTCCTCGATCACCGAGCCCGTGTGGGGTGTAACGACGGCCGGCAGACCAGCCGCCATGGCCTCGTAAACCGCCTTAGCCGACCCTTCCATCAGACTGGGCAGAACGAAAAGATCAGCTTCGGCAAAATAGGGGGCCATATCGGCCTGGAAACCGGCAAAACGGACTCCAGGGGGGGCCTGACGAACCCAATCGGCGGCTTCGGCAAACTGCCGGCCGCACAACACCAACTCGGCCTGATCCGGCGGCAGCGCCAACGCCCGCCAAGCCGCCAACAAAAACGGCACTCCCTTGCGTTGATTGATGTTTCCGGCAAACAGCACCCGCACCGGGCCGGTGCGATCGGCGCGGACGGGCACGGCGGGTACGGCATCGGCCCCGAACGGAATCACCACGGCGCGAGCCTGATCCACTTCGGGCAAACTATCGCGCACAAACACCGACGGACACACCAGCAGATCAGCCAGGGCGATGCAGCGGTCGGCAGCGGGATCTTCCAGCGACCCCACCGAAGCCGCCTCGATTCGCCCCGCCGCCACCAACGGCTGGTAACAGCGCGGGTGGGCCATGTGCAAATCCACCAGCACCGGCACTCCCCGCGCCTTCCAATAGGCCGCCGTCAACGGCAAATGGTCCCATAGGTGAACCAGCCGGGGCGTTTCCTTCAGCCGCCGGCTTTGCCAAAGACACAAGCGATCAAACAATCCCTGCTCGATCTCCCGAGCCGGCAACCCCGGCAGCAGCTTGATCCGCATGAAATTGAGACCACGGGGAATCAACGAGCGGCCCGGCAACGGAAAATGCATGGGCTCGTGCTCCACCGCCGCACCTCGGGCGATCACTCGAGGCCGACAGGTTCCGAACCGAACCAGTTGATAAGGCCGAAAGCCCGGTGCCTTGCGGGCGCCGAACACGGAATTGACGATCAGTAAAATCTCGGTGGGCATGAAGGGAACCCGGTTGCTGCGGCCAATGGCCTTCCGAACACCATTAAGCGTGGCGAGAGAGGGCCGGGATATCGTATGGTCACGGCGACCTTGTGACAAGTTGCCGCCATGACGCCCGCTGACGTCCTGCTCGTGACCCGCCAGTTTGCCCAACGCTGGGGTGGTGCCGAGCATTCCATTGCCGAAGTCCTCGCCGAACTGACCGAAGCGCGCCCCGGCTTGCGCTGCACCGTGACCGACGGCGGGTTTGACCCGCCCGATCGGCTGCGCCCCTTGCCGTTGGTGGCGCTGGCGCGGCAGCGAAAGCAACTGCGGGCTGGTGCCGCCCTCGCTCAGGGCTCGCGGCTGGTGATGGCCCAATCCTTGGTAGCGCCGACTCTGATCAATGCTCTGCCCGAGCCAGTCCCGGTGGCCTATTTCATGCGTGATGTGGCCTATTGGGACCAATGGCCCAACAACGAATCGGGCCTGCGCCGGATGGCCAAAGCGGCTTACCGCCTGGCCTTGTGGCCATTCGTCTGTCTGTTCCGGCGGGAAAACCGGCAAGCCCTGCGGCGAGCGGATCTGGTGGTGGCCAACTCCAGCTTTATGGCCGAACGGATTCGCGCAACCTGCAATCGGGATGCTCTGGTGGTCTTCCCACGCACTCCCGTTGCCGAAACCCCGCTGGCGCCCGGCGATCTGGTCGGCATGGCCGGTGACGGGGCCGACAAGGGCGGCCTGATTGTGCGGGCACTGGCCCGGCGCTTCCCCGACCTACGCTTTCGGGTTCACACCCGGCAAGCCACCCTGAGCGATGTTCCCCCCAACGTCATCGTGGCCCCATGGGAGCGCGCACCAGACCGTCTGTACGGCGGATTGCGGCTGATGCTGATGCCATCCCAGGTTGCCGAAGCCTATGGCCGGGTTGCGCTGGAAGCCCAAGGCCATGGTGTGCCGGTGCTGGCCAGCGGCGTCGGCGGGCTCCCCGAAAATGTGCCGGGATCCCAGTGGCGGGTTGCCGATTATCGATCCCCCGAAGCCTGGATCCAGGCCTTCGGCCCGGCCTATCAGACAGCAGCGATAGCCCGAAACACCGTCCACGCCTTCGCCCAAACCCGGCGACGAGACGCCGACCGCCAACACCGGGCGCTAATCGAGCGGCTTTCGGCTCTCATCGACCATGGACGGGTTCGAATCGGAGATGCGTGATTATCCCGGCTATCGGTTGGGCCTTGCCGCCAAACGGCTGGCCACCGCTATTTTGCGCGCCATCCTGGTGCTGACTCTGACGGCCCGCCGATCCTTGGCGGCGCGCCGGTCTTTGATGGCCGGTCAGGCCCCACCCCGCTCGGCACCGGATGCCGGGACCGTGGTGCTACTCGACCGCTGCCTTGGCATCGGCGACGCCCTGATGATCTCGCCAGCCCTGCGCCTGCTGGCACCGCTGGGGCCGGTCACAGTGGTAACGGCATTGCCGCCGCTGCTGGAGGGAGGAGCCGATTCGTGGCTAACCAGCGCCAGTTGGGCCGATATGATCGCCACCGTTAACCGGCTGACCGCCACCGGCCAACGCTTGCTGGTGCCTCGTCTGGGACTTGCGGGCTTACTAACGCTGATCCGCTGGCCGGGCGGCGTTCCGGGGGGGATCATCCGCCTGGATCCCAGCACTTGGCTGGAGACCGCCACAGGCGAGCGCGGCCCCATCACTGGCCCCCACTACACCGATGGGGCCTTGGCCTGTGCCCAGGCGCTCGTAAACCGAACCTCTGGCCACGCCAGCGTCGCTCCCCCCACCGAATCCCAACTCCCGCGCCTGCCACCACGCCTGCCGGCAGATGGCGGAGCCGCCCTCATGGCAACCCTCGCTCTCTCCGACCACCGACCTCTGGTGGGCCTCGCCCCCTGGGCCACATCGCGCATTCGCCGCTGGCCACTCGACCATTGGAGCCAATTGATCAACCAATTGGCTGAACAGATGGAAACCAAGACGGGTGTCGCCCCGATCTTCATGCTGTTGGGCTCCCACGACGAACGCCCCATCGGAGATCAGATCATCCGAGGGCTCTCCCGTTCACTTTCTGCTCCCGACAGCCGTTCGGAAGCTTCAAGTGTGATACCATCGGGCCTTGATGGTGACTCATCAAGGCTGCCCTCAGACGCCGGGCGGGCGCATCCGCGCCCCCCTAAAGTCACACGGGGGCTTCGCGTCCACGAGGACGCGGGGCCGCCGTCGCGGCCCGATACCGG
>CAIXKV010000133.1 GCA_903920145.1 uncultured Rhodospirillales bacterium | reverse complement strand
GCCTTGATGTTGACTCATCAAGGCTGCCCTCAGACGCCGGGCGGGCGCATCCGCGCCCTTGGCTTCGCGCGCATGGGCGCGCGGGGCCGTCGTCGCGGCCCGATACCGGCAGTGTGTCATCGTTATAGCTCGCCGGTATGAGGGCCTTGTCGCCGGAATCGGATTGCGTGGCCCGCTCGGTTCGCCGACCCGTCAAGATGGCAATAGCCGCCCCGCAAAAGTCGGGTAACTCGGCCAGAGACGGCATGGTCCCCAATAGGGAGACCAACGCAGGTTCGAGGCTCGTATCTTCATTGCGAGCCAAGAGGCTTGCCCACGGCATCAAGTGTGCCAAATCGCGTTGATGACTGCGAAGGGTAGCGGCGACGCTTCCCGCCCAAGCTAGGGCTTCGGCAGCGGCGGCTTCGGCGAAGGCGTTGCCTCCGCTTTCTTCGGCCAGTGTTCGTGCCAGATCGATGACGGTGTCAGCGTGCCACGCCAGGGTCATCAACCGTTCAGCCAGCAAGACCGGAGTCGTCGGGGTCATCGAAGAGAGCGAGACCCCGATCGTGTGGAGGACGGACCCTAGTCGCTGTCGCGTCCCGGCCATGGGACCATTGCCCATCGCCTCCTTCGCCTCGCGCGTGAGGTCCAGAACATCGCCGATTCCGGCCAATTCCGGCAATCCGATAATCGGAACCACGCTCAGATCTCGACAGGCATTGCCAAGGACGATAAGATGTCCAGCAAGATTCCCGCTATCAACCGAGGAAATGTATTTGGGGTCGAGCGGACGAAGATCCTGCGTGTCGTACCAGTTGTAGAAATGGCCACGGAATCGCTCAAGCCTGCCCATGGTGTGGAGGGTCGCTTCTAACCGCTCCACGGCCTCGAACAGCCCGAGCCAGCCGAAATCCCGAGCCGCAACCACCGACAGCAAATAAAGACCCAGGTTCGTGGGCGACGTCCGATGGGCGACCACAGGAGCCGGGTGTTCCTGGAAATTGTCAGGTGGCAGCCCATGCTCGGCCACTGTAACGAAGGTTTCGAAGAAACGCCATGTGCGCCGCGCGATCAGGCGCAAGGATCGGGCGTCTTCGACCGAGACCAAGGGCAAAATGGAGACGGGTGCGGGCAGACTGACCCATCGTCCGATCATCGGCGACAGCAGCCAAAGCCCCACGAACGGCGCGGCTATCGGCCAGGATCCTGGCGCGACCCAAACGACTACGGCTGCGGCTCCGACGGCGAGAACAACACCGCCGGACATCTGTCGGTAGAAGCCCATCAGGTCGAGTTGCGGACTGACTTTGACCTGAGCGGCGGTCATCCATTCCAGGAGATTCCGGCGCGACACCGTCAGACGGAACAGCGTTCGTAGGATCGCATCGGAGGTCGTCCAGGCCTGATGCACCAGAAAGGTCACGAGGAGCAGGATTTGTGAGAGCGCGAGCCTGAGGTCGACGCCGATCATGCGCAGATGAAACCCATTCGCCAGCCCGACCCGTCGCGGCAAGATCCCCGCTAATAATGGGAGCAAAGCGGGGATCGCGATCGTCGTTAGGATGAACGCGGTCCAAAGCTCCGCAGAGGCAATTGGTAAGGTCCAGCCGGCGACCAAGGCCACGAAGCAGGCCGGCGCCGACACGGATCGGCGGAGATTGTCGAGCATTTTCCACCGGCCAACCAGGGGAATAACCCGATGGCGGGGGGTGCCCGTCGCCAAGCCGAGAATCCATGGCAGCAATTGCCAGTCGCCGCGCACCCAGCGATGATGACGCGCCATGGCGACGTCGTAGCGTGCCGGAAACTCGTCAAGAACCTCGATATCCGAAACGAGGCCGGCACGTGCGAAGATTCCCTCCAAAAGATCGTGACTGAGGAGGGTGTTCTCGGGAATCCGCCCGGCAAGCGCCGCCTCGAAGACATCCACGTCATAAATGCCTTTGCCGCAATACGATCCCTCCCCGAAGAGATCCTGGTAGACATCCGAGACCGCACAAGCGTAGGGATCCATGCCGTTGGTGTCCGAAAACACCCGCTGAAAGAGCGAGCCATCCCGCCCACTCGGCAAGGCCGGCGTCACTCGGGGCTGAAGCACCGCGTACCCATCGATAACCCGGCAAGCGTCAGGATCAAGGGTCGGACGATTCAGCGGGTGAGCCATCTTCCCGACTAGGCGTTTCGCGGCGCCCCTAGGAAGGCGCGTATCGGCATCCAGGACGATCACGTAGCGGACGCCATCCGGGACAATCGGCGGGCCGCCGTCGCTAGTCGCGGTAAATGTGGTGTCGATCGCGCCCCGTAGCAATCGATTGAACTCGTGCAGCTTGCCCCGCTTACGTTCCCATCCGATCCACTTGTTCTGGCCTTCGTTCCACAGTCTGCGACGATGGAGCAAGAGAAACCGCTCGCCCCCCGGCGCCGGTCCATAGCGCCGATTCAATCGGGCGATCCCGTCCACAGCGACGCCGAGCAGTGCGTCGTCGTCTGGCGCGGTTTCGGTTGCGGAATCGGTCCAGTCCGAGAGCAGAGCGAAGCAGAGGTCACCGTCGGAATTCGAAAGGTGATGGACTTCCAGCCGCTCGACCTGCTCCGCTACCGCGCTCCGGGAGGTCAAGAGCGTGGGGATCACGATCATTGTGCGGAGGCTGGACGGCACGCCGTCGGCAAGCTTCAGACCTGGGAGAGAGGTGGCGTCGAAGCGATTGGTCGCACCGCAATTCACCAGCGTCACCGCGATATCCGAGGCTGGAATCAGCGCCAGCAGCGCAAAAATCCCAAAACCCCAACTCCCGCCCGGCACAGACAGCCAATTCAAGATCAAGACGGCGATGAGGATCGTAATAAGCGTGACGATGCCAAGATAGCCGGAAATCCCGATCGCTGTGTTGGCGCGGACAAGCCATCCCGTGAGTGTCGTCCGAACCCCAAGCGCCGTCTCGAAGGCCGGACGTCCTTTCCCGATCAGATAGTAGCCGGGATCCTGCCGAGCAGCCGAAGCCATATTGCCTTCGCCATGCGCCTTCTCTCGGACATCTTGGGCCGCCAGGAGCACAAGCTGCGTAATGTCCATTTCTGAGTGGCTGGAACTTCGGGCCAAGTCTTCGATCGCGCGCCGATACAGATCCCGTGTTGGAAAATCGAGCGCGGCAAAATCGCTTCCGGCACGCAATCCGGAATCGACGAGGCTGACGCTTTCAAACCACTCTCGCCAGTCGATCGCGGACATTAAACGCATGCTCGTGATAATATTGCGGATCGTCACGTTGACGGCGCCCTGGCGCTGCTGCTCGTCGTGAACGATGTCGTCAGCTGTGGTTCCCTGGGCCGCCAAGCGTTCGTCCAGCCACAGTAGCGCCGGCATGACTTTCGGATCCTGGTCTCGCAGCCGCTGGATCAGTTGAACCATGAAGGCCGTTGGCAAGGGAGCCTCGAAGGCCCGCAGAGCTCTATCGGTTGCCTCTGGGCTGTTGGCTTCCAGCAGCCGGTCGGCCAGGAGGTTCGCCCCTTCGCGCGCGGTTTGGCGTGTGACGATTCCTTCTGCCAAACGTCGCAAATTCTCCACCAAAACGACGCGCAGCGCGATCGCGACCGCCCACAATTCGCCGATGGTCAAAGGCTGAACCCGCTGATAAGCCACCACAAAGCGGCGCAGCATTTGGGTATCGAAACGACTGTCGGTATGAGCGACGAAGGCCCACGCCAATCCGAAGACGCGCGGATATCCCTGAAGTGGTCCTTCAATCAGTTTTGGCAATTGTCGATGGAACCCCGGAGGGAAATCGACTCGGATTTCCCGAACCTGTTCTTCGATCACATGAAAATTATCGACCAGCCAATCCGCTGCGGGAGAAATGGGCCGCTCTTCGCGCACGGCCAGAACAGTTGCATGATAGGCTGAACGCAAAGCCCGCTCATTGTCCCGAAGCCGTGCTTCCAGCCGTCGATCCGTGGTCGGCTTCGTCGTGGCGTGTTGGGCCGCCGCAAGGCTATCGGCATGCTGCTCAAGCCGTTCGATGCTGAAGAGTTCCGCACGGATCGGTTCTTCGAGAATTTGCGGGGCCGACCACGAGATAAACCCACCATCACCTCGATCGTGGGTTTTGGCATGCAATCTGATCCCAATGAAATTTTGATCTGGGGCAATATTCTTATTACCCGTCGAATCGGTGGGCACAGAAGCCCGGAAAAGCTGCGATTTCAAGCTAATCACCCCACCATATTTCTGTGTTATCAGGAAATCAATGACCATGGTTGATCTAGATACCAACCGGATTTTCTGACGTCGTGCGGACACGAACAGGGCAACGTTACTGCGTCATTCTTCAGAACCGGTAGTCTCGGAAACTACGCAGGGATGCCGCGAGCACCGTCATACAGCCGTAGTCAGCGCTGTAGCATCGGGGCTGCGTCCGATACAAAGCAGATATTTCATCAAAGCAATGGTAAAGCTCTCTAATTAATGGCATAATTTAAAATGCAGCATGATGCTCATTCATGTCCTGTATCACTCAAATTGATTCACATTATTTCTTTAAGCATATTTTTCATACTAAAATATGAGTATTTTCCACTCCTATTTTATTTCGGTAATACACTCCATATTTCATCCTGAAACTATCCCACCGACCTTGAACTATGACTCTTCGTTGAGCATAGACGGTCGTACCAGGAGGATCTATTGATGAGGTACACCCGATCGCTTCTCACCGTCGCCGTCGTTGTTCCCCTCCTTGTCAGCCTTGGGGCGTGCTACGGCCCACCCGGCCGCCCAGGCCCTCCCGGTGCCACCGGCGCCACTGGGGCAACCGGCTATACGGGCGCACCTGGCGCTTCTGGTTATGTCGCTGAAAATCCCCCATTCATACGACATGACGCACATGAGAACAGCTATTACGAAGATCATTACGATCACAACAACTAAAGTATCAAAGACTCGCCACAACAAAGGATATCATGATGTCACCCTTTCCCTATCGGCCCGTTCTTTCTGCCTCCCAGGTACGCTCCGTTGCTATCGCGGCGCTGTTCGGGGCGGCTGTTGTCGCCGCTCCATTCGTCGTGGCGCGGGCCGCCGATACGACACCCGCACCGACACAGCAGCCGCAGACTGCGGCTCCTCAAGCTGGGGTGCCCGCCGTCGACTCCCAACCGGAGAGCGTTGAACAGCGGATCACCGATCTGCATATGTCCCTGAAAATAAACCCTGACGAGGAAAAGGCCTGGAACAACGTTGCTCAAGCGATGCGTGAAAATGCTTCAGCCATGGAAAAACTGATCGCGGAACGAACCATTCAGGCCCCACAAACCATGACGGCCATCGACGACTTGAAGTCGTATGAGAAGTTTACCCAGGAACATGCCAACGGCCTGAAGAATCTGATCGCATCGTTTGAAACTCTTTACAATTCCATGCCCGATGTCCAGAAAAAGAATGCCGATATGGTCTTCAGGAGCTTTGGTCATAGAAACAATGCGACGCATGGTTAGCGCTTAAAGCGATCGCTTCCTAAGAAATATACGTGCATCTGAGGAGGTTGCTTATGACATACATCATCGACATTCCGTCTAAACCTTACCTATCGGCTGGACTTGCGGCTTGGTTGGCCGTCGCCATTGTTCTCGTATTGGGAACTTTTGCCATCTCGGCAAACGCGCAAGATTGGGGGAATCATCGGGACCACCATGGTTGGAACCATGATGGCGACTGGAATCGCGGTTATTATCAGGAGCCTCCTATTATCTACGACGCACCCTACTATTATCCGCCACCTGTGGTTTACGGCCCCGGCATTGGCCTCTCTCTGCCAGGAGTGAGCATCCGCGTTCGATAAGGATCTTGTCCCTGGTGCGATGAAAACGGATGGGCTGATCAAACGCCCGTCCGATCCAGGAGAGACGATGTAAGCGCCTGTCTCTCCGTGGGAACGCGGTGCCTGGCCCCGTTGCCGAATTAAAGTTTATTGGTGAATAGAGAGCAGATATAATTATCAGTAATATCAACTATATTTTTAAAAAATCATAATTATTTTAAATTATTCATTTAAAAATTGTGTCATCCGGCGGATCAAGGAGTATTCGGCCATGCCCACTTGGCAAGCCATCGTCCGAGACATTGCCGAGCGTGGCGACGCCCATACTGCGGCGCGCCGTCGTTACGCTTTGGCTGTTCATCATGCGAGCAAGCGTAATGTCGTGGTCTACGCCTCGGGCTGGCTGCATGCTCCACCTGTGGACGAGCGAAGGCGTGGTCTGTTTGCGGTTTGCGATGCGGATAAGACCGGCCTTATGTTGGTGCTGAGAGGTCTTGACCCGTCGTTGGGGCTTGATCTGGTCTTACACACCCCCGGCGGCGATATCACCGCGACCGAAAGTCTTATCGTTTTCCTACGCAACACCTTTGGAACCGATATCCGGGTCATCGTGCCGCAATTGGCCTTGAGCGCCGGCACGATGATTGCCTGTGCAGCACGGGAAATTGTGATGGGGCGGCAGTCCAGCCTGGGGCCGTTCGATCCGCAGATGGGCGGCATTATTCCGGCCCAAGCGATCCGTGAGGAGTTTGCACGCGCTTCTCGCGAAATTGCCGCCAACCCGGCGTTGGCCGAACTGTGGCGGCCAATCATGGCCCAATACGGCCCCGGCCTCGTGATTCGTTCCGAACGAGCAATCGAGATGGCCGATGAGATCGCTTTGGCCAGCCTGATCTCGGGCATGTTTGCAGGTGTTCCCGATGCCGGAGCGCGCGCACAGGCCGTGGTGACGGCGCTCGGCAGTTTTGCCACGACCAAGGCGCATGGTCGACATCTTGAACGCGGCACCGCTCGCACGCTTGGCTTGGTCGTCACCGACCTAGAAGCTGATCCGGATTTTGAAGACTCTGTTTTATCGCTTTATTACGCTTGTGTTGTCAGTTTTCAGAAAGCGGGTGTGCTTAAGATCATAGAGAACCATCTCGGCGATAGTTACCCTGTGACACTCTTGGCATGAATACGCCGGTATCAATCGGATGAACCGACCCCCGGATCGGACGCATCACCGGGGAACAGGACTAAGGAGACAGACGATGATGACCATGACTAGGATCTTTGTGGCAGCAGGCATGACAACCGCGTTGGTTCTCGGCTTTAATCCAACCGCTCGAGCTGAATGCAGTCAAAATGGAGATTTGCATGAGAGCAATACCTGTCAACAAAATATCGAACAATTGGCAGGATATGGTCAGATCTCTTGTGCGAATCCCCGCAATCATGACCAGTCTACGTTCTGTGGTGCCGTTTACGGCTATGAGGCGAACTGGTGCGCCAGAATTCACAACGCTATTCTCCGCCAGGATTGTTGGGAAAAAGTCGAATAAGCCCAGTTTTCTTTTTTGCCGCCACTACGGAAATCGAAGCCAAGGAGGAGAAGGTTATGAAGATCATGCAAGCCATTCTGATGGGGTCGGCACTGTTTCTGCTGGCCATCGCATCGACCCCCGCCAACGCCCAGGACGGGAGAGAGCTGCATTGGAACTGTGAGCGCGGCGACCACAATGCTTGCCGGATATTGCGCCTTCATCGGGAATGCGAAGAAGGCAACCATCACGCTTGTGAAGAGCTTAGATTCGACCGGAAAGACTGAGACCAACGGCGACCGCCGCCGCGCGCCCCATGGCGCGAAGCCAAGGGCGCGGATGCGCCCGCTTGGCGTCTGAGCAGCCTTGATGCGTCGCCATCAAGGCTGCCCGGTATCAGGTAGCGAGTTGCCGTCTGTCATACCGGCGAGCCCTGATACTGACACATCGCCGGTCCTCGGGCCGCGACGGCGGCCTCGTGGACGCGAAGCCAAGGGCGCGGATGCGCCCGCCCGGCGTCTGAGGGCAGCCTTGATGAGTCACCATCAAGGCTCGATGGTATCACGCACACTTTGACAAATGAGCGCGGCCAAGGCATAAGCCCCGGCGTCGATGGCGAGTGTGCGGAGTTCTGGGGAGACATCGGCCAAAGAGGCTCCCATTTGTCCGATCCGAACGGTGGCATTCATGGCCGGAATGGCCGGTATACACTGGGCGAGCATCGACAATAACTTGGGCATGCTCTCGCTTGGCCACGAGACACCGGACAGGAAGAAAAGCGGCAAACCCAGAACAACCAACATCAGAATCACGCTTTCGCCACTGGGCATGAGGGCGGCAAGCGTTAATCCAAGACAACTGACGGCAAAGAGAAAAAGCGCCATGACCATCAAGAGATCGCCGACCGCACCCAATCGCGGTAGGTGATAGAGGTGGGGCATGATCACCAGATAAAGCACGGCGAAGGGAATGTAGAGGGTAACAAACGCCAGAACCCGCGCCAGCATCCCGGTCGCCAAGCCGCCCAGCGTTTGTCGGCCTGCTGTTTGGGGACGTGCGGGGCCCAAAATTCCGATGCCCATCAGAAGAGTCTGCTGGAGAATGAGCACAAATGCGGTCGGGACGACATAGGTGGCATAGCCGCCTTGGGGATTGAACAGGGGGACGATTGTTACCGGCATGGGATCGACGATAGCCCGAGCCGTTGCCGAGTCCACGCCCTGCTGGATGCTAAGGCGATGGATCGCGATCTCGGCTCCCGCCGATCGCGCGGCGGTGCTGATCGCCCCCACCGCAGCCCGGTAGACGAGGAAGTATCCGGCGTCTCCGTAGGCTGCGATTGGTGACGGGCGTCCGGCCAGGATGTCTCGTTCAAAATCGGTCGGGATCACGATGATCGCGAAGGCGCGACCGGCAAGGATGTGACTCCGGGCCGTGGATAGATCCTGAGCCGCTGCAATCACGGCGGCGCCGTCGCTGGCATCGATGCGTCGGATCAACTCTCGGCTGGCCGTGCTATGGTCCTGATCGACCACCACCACGGGAACCTTGCGGACCGCCTCCTTGAGATAGGGTTGTGGGTAGAAGACCGCGTAGATCAAAACTGCGGCGATCATGGTGGTGCGGGCGCCCTCATCACCCAAGATGCGTTTGAATTCGCCGCAGAATCCGGCCAAAAGCGCCCTCATGTTACGACCTCCTGAGCCTGTTCCGGGGTCGCCAAACGGGCGCGACGCAGGCTTAACAGTCGCAGAACCGTCAGTAGGGTGACCACAGCCAAAAGTGTCGCCAGCGCGGCCAGATGTCCCAACGAATAGACCGGCGCAAGCCCCTTGAGGGTTTGCTCGATGCGGATTTGCATGTACCAACCCGCCGGCAAGAGATCTCCCCAGACCTGAGGAAAAGACCCCATCGCCATGCTGGGAAAGCTCACACCGATGAAGCCAAAGGAGGGGGCCGTCAGAATGCCGGCGAAGCCGAGCGCCTGAACCGTATCCCGTCCAATCAGGGCAAATAAAGCTCCGATCATCTGATAGGCCAGAATGAAAAGAACGTCGGCGAGTAACAGCAGGCGCCAATCACCCCGAAATGGCGTTCCCAGGGCGCCAAATAAAACCGCATCACTCACCCCTAACGTTATGAGAAAAGCCAGGGTATAGGGCAATAGCTTGCCTATGATCGCAGGCGCCAAACCGCCGCCGAGATGGCTCAAGATAACCAGTCCAAGGGTACTTCGGCGTTCCAGACTGACCGAATAGGCAGAGGTTACGCAGATAAAAATCTGCAACACCGTCGGAATTAACGCCACTAAAAGAAAATAAATGTAGTTCATTGTGGGATTAAAGAGTGGATTAATCTGGACCGGGATGGGGGTGATCTCGAGCAGGGCGATTGGCGGAGACTCCCCTTGCTTGAGCCGTGCCGCCATGGCAATCCCAGCTTCGGCGGTGCCGAGCGCATCGCCAAGCGCCCGCGATACAAGGCTACCGATGGTCAGGAATTCGTTGTTGTAAAAGACAACGGTTGTGGGGCGGCGGCCCGTTGTGACGTCCCGTTCGAGATTGGCGGGAATCATCACCACGGCGTAAACCCGGCCCTCCAGCATCAGGCGCCGTCCTCCGGCCAAGTCGTCAACCCGTTCCGCGACCGCGACATCCGACGAGGCATCGATCATCTGAATGATCTGCCTGGACAGCGTCGTCCGATCCTGGTCCAGCACCGCCACCGGCAGATGGGTGGGCAGTCCGGTGTTGAAGACCGCCGCGAGCACGGCGAAAACCAGCAGCGGAAATCCAAGAGTCATGATCGGGATGGCCAAACGGCGGCGCATCCATCGCAATTCGCGACGCAGCACCAATGAAAGGCCTGGTCTGACGCTGCCCTGCCGTGAGACTTTCATCGCCGTAGTCCCATCGTTGCAGGGGCATTCCACACGACGATGCCGCTCATACCCGGTCGCAACCCGTCCACCGGCACGACTGGCTTGGCGCGAACCTCGAAGGTTCTGAGGTCGAAGTCGCCGGTGGCCTTGGTCGCCCGCCAGTTGGCATAGTCGCCCCGCGCATTGATCATTGTGACCCTGACCGGGATGAATCGGTTAGCCAGGGCTGGAATTTGGACTTCAAATTGATCCCCAACCTTCAGCCCGGTTAATAAATCTTCTCGGAGATTGAAGGTTAACCAAGCATCATCAATTTCTACAATCGATATTAATGTTTCTCCGGGATTAAAAAGCTCCCCAAGCTCTGCGGTTCGCGTGGTGACCTGTCCCGTGATCGGGGCATGAATCATCAGTTCGGCAAGGTCGGTCTTGATCTGATCGACGGTCGCTTGGGCTTGTTTTGATTTGGCAATCGCTAATGATTTTTCCTGGTCGCTCGTGCCTTGGCGGGCCAGAGTCAGGTTGGCCTGGGCGGTTTGCAGGGCCTTTTGGGCCGCTTCGAGGCCATTCGTCGCTTCATCCATCCTTTGCTGCGTGGTATTGCCGGAGCGCAGAAGCTGCTGCTGCCTTTCGTAGACCCGTCGGGCAAGTTCCACGTCAGCCTCAGCCTTGCCGAGACCGGCCTTCTGAGCGTCGATGACTTCTTGGCGCGTGCTATAAACCCGATCCCGATCCGCCATTGCCACCGCCAAAGACGCTTCCGCGACGGCGAGTGAGGCTTCCAATTGTGGGCTATCAAGTTCGATGACCACATCACCGGCACGGACCCGGTCCCCGATATCGGCCCGTAGCGTCTTGACCCGTCCCGAGACTCTGGGGGAAAGATCAACCCGCGTAGCCTCAACCTCCCCCTGGACGATTAAGGGAGGTGGGCGATCCGCATACAAAAAAGCAACCCCGGCGCCACCAACAGCGATGATGAGTAGGATTATTCGGATCAGGCGTCGAATCATTTTAATCGTCTCCCAAATTACGGGGTTTGATTCGTTGGTTCTATGCTCGGAGGCAATTTTTGAAATCCGGCAAGCAGGGTATCGATCATCGAAGGAATCAGGAGCGATGTTGGAAGAAATTCAAAGCTTGACGAGGACATGGTGCGGCTGAGAACGCCATGAAGTCCGGTCCAAATGATCTGTGCGATCAAATCCGGATCGTCAATACGAAACAGTCCTTGATCGATCGCGTCACTCGCCCGTTGCCGCAGGACATGATAGGCAGCCTGTCGATATCCCCCATCTTCTAAATCTTGCATCTGATTCTGCTGATCAAGCATAAACAAAAGTCGAAATCTAGCCTGATTTTCTAACGAAAATTCCGAATAAGCCTGCCCAATTTCTTGAATTGCCAATAATGGATCCCGTTGTTTCTCAGAAATATTTCGAAGTTTATGATATAAATCGGCCAAAGTATCTTTCCATAGAGCGCAAAGAAGATGTGTTTTGCTTGTATAATAGGCATATAAGGCGGGGGCTGTGAGTCCGACATCTTTTCCGATCGCGCGCATCGATACAGCGTCGATGCCTGCTTTATCGAACAGGGCTTGCGCGGCATCGAGAATCCGCCGTCGGGTTTGGTTTTTTTCGATTTCGCTGAGGGGCAATCGGGGCACCAGCCGCACATCCTTATCAGAATTTTGAACGTGTTTAATGAACGCGTTCAAGATAAGGCCGCGACCTAGGAGGGTGTCAACATTGCTGATGCGAAGCTATTCGCATGGCTGGACAGCCAATTTTGGAGGGACCGCTTCCCACCACGGCTGAACGGCGCAACCCGATCGCCGTCACGGCCCGAGGGTGCGGTCGAAGCCCGATACCGGCGGGGGTATCATTGTTAGGGCCCGCCGGTATCATTATTGATGGCTCGCCAGTATCAGCCGATCCACAATCCTTCGAGACGAACTTGAAGCCCATCGGCGCTTCGGTTAACATAATTAACCAATCCACTGTGACGCCACTGAAGCATGCAGAGTCGAGGTTGGAAGAAATACCGCATACCGATTTTAATCTCGGTTCGAGTCTGGGTGATCAAGCCCTCATAACCCTCTGCAATATAGTAGCCAATATCCTTGAATCCCTTCTCCCTAGGCGCGAGTGGACCCGTGACGCACCAAACAATAACGCCTGTGCGGGCATCGACTTCAACGGCGACGCCGCAATGGGTGATCGGGCATCCGCACGACATGCCGAGCGGGCGACCTATCATAAGGTCTCCGACCTTAATCTCCATCTCACGGGTTAACATTGGATTGTGAGGCAGAATGATCTCACGCGGGCCGGGATCTTCGGGGAAATGCTCAAGATAGAAGTCGAACTCGCGGCCAAGAGAGTCCCGCCAGCTCATACCATCGGGCCTTGATGGTGACTCATCAAGGGTGCCCTCAGACGCCGGGCGGGCGCATCCGCGCCCTTGGCTTCGCGTCCACGAGGACGCCGGGCCGCCGTCGCGGCCCGATACCGGCAATGTGTCAGTATCAGAGCTCGCCGGTATCAGAGCCTCGCCGAATACGGGCTTGGGGGCCTCCCGCCGCCAGGCTTGAGGTTCGCTAACGGGAGTGGTTGGGTTCGCGACACGATTGTCCGAGAGGTTAATGCATCGCTTGATCAGATCAGGGCGTGACTCAAGCTGTTCGGCCAGCGCATCGCAGGTACGATAGCCGCACACCCCGCAATTCTGGCCGGGGAGCTGGCGGGCAGCGAGAGTTTGAGTAGCGGACATAGCTTCTGCTCCGTTCGTGTTATGGATAAGCGTCACCCTTCAAGGCCGTGGCGTGGCAATGCGGCGCAGGCCGACGACAAGTTTAGGCAGAACCTCCAGTACATGCTCAACCTCGCCGGCGGTGTTGAAACGACCGAGAGTGAGGCGGAGCGCGCCACGGGCCCGAAAGGGATCGAAGCCGAGGGCCCGGAGGATGTAAGAGGGTTCGGCACCGTGGGAGGCACTGCATGCGCTGCCGGCGGAGGCCGCAATCCCAGCCTCGTCGAGCGCCAGCAAAAGGCGAATCGCCTCCCCCTCTATACCAGCGAAACCAAGGCAGACATGACCGGGCAGCCGTCGTAACGGGTCACCGATCAGGTAGGCGGACGGGCACATGGCTGTGATACCGGCGATCATGTGGTCGCGAAGTCCGACCAGCCGGGCGTTGTCTTCTGCCATCTCCCGATCAGCGAGTTCTGCGGCCAGTCCGAACCCGATGATACCGGCAACATTCTCGGTCGCGGAGCGCAGCCCTCGTTCCTGTCCGCCACCATGGATGATTGGGGCCAGCGCCACGCCTTCGCGCACATAGAGCGCCCCCACGCCCTTGGGTCCGTGCAACTTGTGGGCCGAGAGTGACAGGAGATCAATGGGTTCGGCGGCAAGATCAATCGGAAGTTTACCCACCGCCTGAACCGCGTCGGTGTGAAAGCGCACTCCGGCCGCATGGACGATACGGGCAATTTCTGCAATGGGCTGCACGGTACCGATCACGTTGTTGGCGGCCATGATCGAGACGAGGCGGGTATGGGGACGCAGGCTTTGGGCGACATCTTCGGGGGCGACCCGCCCCACGCGATCCACCGGCAGAATGGTGACCTCGACGCCCTGCTTTTCCAAGGCGTGAACGGTTTCAAGGATGGCTGGATGCTCGATGGCGTCGGTCACCAGATGATGCGGTCCAGGCCCTCCCGCTGCGATGGTGCCCAAGAGTGCCAGATTGTTGGCTTCGCTGCCGCTAGCGGTAAACAGGATCTCTCGAGGTCGGGCACCGAGTAGCGTCGCGATCTGGCCACGGGCGTGTTCCACCGCCTCTCGAGCCTGTCGTCCGAGCGCATGCAGACTCGACGGGTTGCCGAAGTTTTCAGTAAACCAGGGCACCATTCTTTCGGTGACGCGGGGGTCTACCGGAGTGGTTGCGGAATTATCAAAGTAAATCGTCATGCGACTACTCACCCCGATAAAAAGTCTGGTTATCCAGGGCGCGGACAACCCCAAAGTGAGATTGCCAGCCGATCTCCTTCTTACCGACACAGATGGTACAGGTGCCGACCGGCGGGTTCCCGCGAAGCGCCAAGCCGGCCCCCACTTCGGGGGTTGTGGCTATGGCATCGACGATGGGGTCAATGCCGATGCCGTGTAGCGCGTTGACCTCGCGGATACGCACACCCGGAGCGGCGTTCAGGATGCGGGCGCGGAAGACCTCGCGTTCCGCTTGGGACACCCGATCGATCTTGGTGACCACGGCGATATCGGCGAGAGACAGCATCGGCCCAATTTTACGCGGCAGGTTCATGCCGCTTGTGGCTTCTAGTACCACGATGCCCAGCCCGCCATCAACGTAAGGCGAACACCGCAGGCACAACCCTGCGGTTTCCACCAGCAATAGGTCAGCTCCGGAACGACCAGCCCATTGTAGGGCATCCCCCAAGACCATGACGTTACAGTGGTCAGGGCACAACTCTCCAGAGTATACTTTGCGGGTTGCTATTCCGAAATCTCGAGCAAAGACCTCGTCCTCATCGGCGAACTGCACGTCAATTTTGAGGAAAGCCACCGACCATCCTCGTTTTTGAAGCCTGGGGACAACGTGGCGCAGCACCGCAGATTTTCCGGTGGTCGCGGTTCCAGCGCAAATAGCGAGTTTCATGTCAAACCTCTGGTGTCGAATGAATCGATGCGCGCACCTTCGCGAATGCGATCGCGGAGATCTGCCAGAACGTCGTCGAGCCGGCCAACCAGAGGGGCGAGCTGGCGCTCCCTTTCGTCGGTATAGAGCACCCGCTCGATCCGCCCATCCCGAAGCACCAGCCGGTAGTCCGAGAGCAGCGCAATACGCGGATCGTGAGTGACGAAGATAAATATCTTTCGGTAGCCTCGGAGCAGTTCAAGCGCCCGTGAACGGTTGATGCCAGCGTTTTCAACTTCATCGAGCAGCACAATCGGTGTATCACAGATGATGGTCGCGTCTGCGATCAACAAAGAACGGGTTTGGCCTCCTGAAAGCTCTGTCATACGACTTCTAAGCGCAATAGGCTCACCCGTGAGCTGATTGGCAAAAGCCAACGTCTCTGCCACCGCAGCATCGACGGCCCCCGGCGCTGTGCGCCGAATACCAGCATGCGTGTACAAAAATTCGTCGACCGGCAGATCAGAGAGGAAGCTTGTGTGCTGGGTGATCAGGGCAATCGGGTTGCGCGAGGGGTCGTCCCGGTATTCCGCAGGCGCCCGGTTGCCATTGATCAAAATGCGTCGACGGGTTGGCGTGTCGGCATCCGCAAACAGTTCTATGTCATTGATCAGAGTGGTCTTACCGGATCCGGTGCGCCCGACAACACTCACAACGTCACCCATCCGCAGGTCCAATCGATCGATGGCGTCAGGGGTGCCGTCGCGACCGCAGCCTCCGAGGATAGAGATTTCTTGGATCATGGAGCCCTCGCTTTAACAACTATAAATCTACCAGTTTTATAGTCTTTTGTCAAAGCTTCTTTTCTGCTCTCGTTGTGCGCATTCCTGGCTTCGGGATGTTATTGTTTGATGTAATACCGGCGAGCCCTGATCCTGACACATCGCCGGTATCGGGCCGCGACGGCGGCCCCGCGCGCCCATGCGCGCGAAGCCAAGGGCGCAAATGCGCCCGCCCGGCGTCTGAGGGGAGCTTTGATGAGTTCTCGTCAAAGCTCAATGGGATAGCGGTGGCTGCCCACATCGTCCTGCTCCGGATCCACGTCACTTTCTTCAACCTCAAAGCGTGGGCCAAGGGCGTTTATCATGGGCTGAGGAAGCCACATCTACAAACCGATCTCGATTAAAAATTTTGGGGCCACCATACCGCCCACGCAATTTTCGCCTCAAAATTAGCAACGTAGGCTTTATTAATATGGTTTTTAATAAATTATTATTAAGATTACTCTTATAGAGAGAAAATATATAATTTTAACTATTAGAAAATCTGAATCCAACTTAGTTCAATATGATTAGAGCAACATAAAAATAATGTTAAAATGATTTAAATCACACTAAAATTCCTCCATTTTCAGCTTGCCAGTCCCCCGGAAAGCCCCTACAAGAATCCAACCCTATCTCTAGGCCAAAAAGGCTTCACACCAGAACAGAACGGCAGGCCCATGCGTCGCACGTCTCATCTTCGATTGATCAGCGCCCTGTTTGCGGGACTGTTCGGCTGTGGACTTTTGGCAACAGATGCCTGGGCCGACCCAAACGAGATTCGGGTCGGCTTCATTCCGGTTCTAGGGGTTGGTCAACTGTTCGTGATCCAAGGCGAGGGTTGGGCTCAAGACGCGGGCTTAACCCTCAAACTAACTCAGTTTGATTCCGGTCCAGCCATGCTGTCAGCCCTCGTTTCGGGCACTTTGGATGCTTATTTCGGCGGAATTGCGCCAATCTTGGTGGCACGCTCCAAGGGTATCGGGGTCAAAGTGGTTGCAGCAACTGCCATCGAAGAAATGACCGTGGTCGGTCGTGGCGCCTTTGCCACCACCATCGGCAACACCACCGCAGCGGGCTTTAAAGCCTTTTTCGAGCAAACCGGACGCCCGGTCAGAATCGCCACCCAACCGCCCGGATCGGTACCCGATACCGTCTTGCGCTATTGGCTGGAAACCGTGGTGAAAGCCGATCCCAAGCACGTCACGATTGTGCCCATGGGAATTGAACAAACTCAGCAAGCTTTGCTGGCCGGAGCGGTCGATGCCGCCACCATTCGAGAACCGGCGGTCACCGTTGTGCTGGAACGGGATTCCGGAGCGAAAGTGCTGGCACTCGGCAACCAGATGTTACCCAATCAACCGGGATCGGTGCTAGCCTTGTCCGACGCCTTCGTGAGCCACAATCACGAAGCTGCCGCCCGACTGGTGGCCCTGACGGTGCGGGCCACCGATCTGCTGCACAGCAATCCAGCGGCAACCGTCCCGCATTTGCAAAAGGGCTTGGGCAAAGGCATTGTGCCTGCGGATATCTTCCAGCATGCTTTGGTCTCTCCGGCCACCCACTTTGTGGTCGACCCAAACCAGATTGTTGCCACGACTGGAATTCTTCAGGCTTTCCAGGTCAAGCTGGGGGTTCTGGAAGCCCCGGTGGATGTGGGAACCGCGTTTGACGACAGCCTGTATCGTGCTGTAGTCGCAAAACCTTAATCGCCTCAAGGTTCTGGAGTGATGATGAGCAATCGTAGGTGGCTCGCACCGCTGGGGCTGCTGGTTTTCCTGCTGGGGTGGGAGGCTGTGCCACGGTTGGGATTGGTGTCGTCCTTGCTACTGCCACCTCCCAGCAGCTTGCCGGCGGCCTTCTGGCGCGAAATCAGCGGCGGTTGGTGGCTGACGGCAACCCTCGATAGTCTTGGTCATTACAGCGTCGGCTTGGTGCTGGGAACCGGCATCGGGGTCGCCTTGGGAGTTGCCGCAGCCTTATGGAGCGATCTGGATAGTTTTCTATCCTGGATTGTCCGGCTGTTGCGGCCCGTGCCGGGGCTCGCTTGGGTGCCGTTCGCCATCGTGTGGTTTGGCATCAGCGAAGCCGCCGCCACTTTCATCATTGTGATCGGCGTGTTATGGATCAATTTCTACGCCTCTTACGGTGCAGCCAAGGCGGTTGACAAGGATCTGATTGAACTGGCCGAATCCTTTGGCCACAAGGGCGTGTGGCGGCAATTGCTGCCAATCGTGCTGCCGGCTTCGGCGTCGGGCATTCTGTCCGGGGTGCGGACGGGTCTGGGGCAAGCTTGGATGGCCGTGGTCGCCGCCGAATTGTTCGGGATTCCCGGTTTGGGCCAACGCATGATGCAGGCCTCTTCGTTATTGGCAACCGACGTTGTGGTGGTTTACATGATCACCATCGCTGTTTTGTATGGTTTAACTGACATTCTCTTTGTTTGGCTGCGTGATCGGTTATTGTCATGGCAACGGTAGTGGATATCGCCGATTTGGCCATCGGCTTTGACAATGGCCCCCCGGTGCTGGCCAGCTTTACCGCCAGCCTCGAAGCTCGCTCCTTTACGGCCATCGTCGGGCCATCTGGGGTTGGCAAGTCAACCCTGCTGCGGGTCATCGCCGGGCTGTTGGCACCGCGTCAAGGCACGGTTTCCACACCGTTTGAAGCAGACCCAACCCGCCGACCCTTCGCTCTGGTGTTCCAAGAAGCTCGCCTGCTGCCATGGCGTCCGATCCTGGGTAATGTGCTGTTCGGGTTGGAGCATCTGCCCTTGTCGGCCTCGGAACGCCGCCGTCGCGCGCTGGAGGCTCTGGAGTTGGTCGGCCTCGCCGATTATGCTCATCGCTGGCCATATCAGCTCTCCGGTGGTCAACGCCAACGGGTCAATCTGGCCCGCGCCCTGGCGGTGCAGCCCGCTTTGCTGTTGCTGGACGAGCCCTTTTCAGCCCTGGATGCCATCACCCGTCATACGCTTCAAGGTGAACTGTTGCGCCTGTGGCAGGCTACTCATACCACCATCCTGTTTGTCACCCATGATTTAGACGAAGCCGTCTATCTGGCCGATCGGGTGATTGTGCTGGGCAGCAACGGCCAACCCGGTGCCCGGATTATCCGCGACTTCCTGGTGCCACTGGAGCGCCCTCGTGATCGTAGCTCGGTGGGATTCTCTGACCATGTTGGCCAGGTCCGCTCGGCTTTGTCCGAGATCATGACCAACGGAGCTGGTATTTAACGTTTGATCGCAGTGAAAACCAAGGACGCCAGCATTACGTAACTCGCCGTTTATCGTGATCCCCCCTTGCGAAAACAGTGATGCCCTGGAAGGCCCCATTGCGGCCCCTTAATATCGGCGAGCGTGATGGTGACACGTCTGCGGCGCCCTCAACGCCGGGCGGGCGCATCCGCGCCCTTGGCTTCGCGTCCACGAGGACGCGGGGCCGCCGTCGCGGCCCGATACCGGCGATGTGTCAGTATCAGGGTTCGCCGGTATCAGTGTCAGGACTCGCCGATATTACGTGACTCGCCGGTTAACGCCGACACCACGCCTCTGCATTATGGGATTCGCCCTTTAACCTTCGCCCGACCAACAGTCATCCAAAGGCTGTATCTCGACTCGAGTCCCTCTTGCTTCGTAAAAAATGCTTTTTTGCCCCGATTCGCCTCGGTTAGACGGCGTCTTACGTAAAAAGACCCGGTTTCTTCCAGCCCAAACTGAGGGCGCCAAGACCAAGATCGGCCTTAAACGGCGAGTTACGTAAGTTAGACGGCGAGTTGCGTAATCCAACTGTCCCACCACCAAGTAACGCCCTTCCCCGTCCGACGCCAATCACGCTATCATTCGATCACGATCAAGAGGGATGGCCCGATCAAGAGGGATGGCCAGAGAGAGGGATACCCGCAGCCATGTCGAAAGAGACGAGTCTGGCGATACGGACAATTTCGGGTCACGAAGCCCGCAAGGCCGTGCTGCGCTTTGATGATGTCATTCCTTCTGAAATCCCCGAAGGCGAAGAACGGCTTGACGTCAGTTTTATCAGCCGCAGTTTTGCCATGACTGGCCTGCCTCTACGAAAATTGGAGGTTCGAGATTTTGGTCGGGATGATTCTCATTTTTCGATTTCCATCAGCTCAAACCTAATTCGCATTCCAGGCTATGGAGAATTCATCCCAGGATTGCCCTATGGAGCCAAAGCCCGGCTTTTGGTCTTGTGGATGACCACTCGAGCACGGGAAACAGGATCCCGTCATCTGGAAATCGGACGAATCGACGACTGGATGGCCTCCGTTGGCATTCCCCCGCATCATGACAACGTCGCCATGGCCAAAAGCCAGTTGATACGCCTTTCCACCACGACATTCAGCATGATGTTGAAGAAAGAAAATTTAGAGTTCTTCAAGTCAGATACCTTAATTGATTCGGTGGTATTCGCCGCTGACGATATGATTCATTATGCCGAAGGGAATTTAGCCAAGGTGCGATTCCCATTGGGAATTGAGCTGTCGGAAAAGGCATTCAAACGCTTTACCGATGCCGATGTCATCCCGGTTCCTAATGAAGCTTTACGCAAGATCAGTTCAAACGCAATGGCCATCGATGCCTTATTATACATGATCTACCGCTTGCCACGCATCCCAAAGGGCGAAGATGTTCTGGTTACATGGCGGCAACTGGTGGCATGGTTTGGTAATCGAGAACCTATGTCTAAGTTTCGCCAGACTTTTCGCGGTAGCATTGAAAAAGCTAAAGATGCCTACGTTGGTGCCGATGTGGACATCACCGACGAGGGACTGATCCTGCGCTACAGTCCACCGATGGAAACCCGTCGACTGATTGCTGTAAACGGGGGGGGGCGGCAACTGCAGCGGTTGCGCAGCACCAACCGCGTGGTTCCACACACCGTTCCGCACTCGGATGAGTCATCATGAAGACATAGAATCCCCACTCTCGAAAAACAAGAATCCCTCCGGACTGGCAATCCGAAGGGATCCTAGCAACGGATGGAGATATCCAAAACGCACAGCGACTTACGGGACTTGCTTGGCGGCGACTTCCGTAAGTCACCTTCGACGTTCTGGATATTATCGGCTCGAAATGTCTTGGGCAAGCTTTAAATAAGCCCAAGTTGAGGATTCGTGTCCCTCCATCCTTCTTGAACGGAAGGAGAACACAACAATGGCAAGAATAGCCATATTGCATGAGTCTTGGCTCACCTGTGGAGAGGTCGGTTCGGACGAAATCGCGGTGCTGGCGGTGTTGGCGCTGCATGCCGATAAAAACGGTGCGTGTTGGCCCTCTCAAGGCTTGTTAGCCCGATTGCTGAATCGCAGCCGCCCTTGGGTTAATAAGGTCATTACTCGACTGGTTGACTTAGGGCTTCTCAAACGAACGCATCGTCGCCGGGATGACGGCGGCAGTCGAGCCTGTCTGTACCATCTGATACCGGCGAGCCCTGACACTGACACATCGCCATTGGGCCGTGATGGCGGCTCCGCTCGCCCACATGCGCGAAGCCAAGGGCGCGAGTACGCCCACCCGGCATCTCAGGGCAGCCTTGAGGAGTCAACATCAAGACTTAATGGCGTGGTTGTCCCTCCCGAGATCTCCCGCCCCGAGGTTTCCCAGAAGGAAGCCTCATCGCCGATTTCTTCTGAACCTACTGCGCTTTCGCCTCCGTTAACCTGTTCCGTTGTTAACAGTCCCTGTTCTGTCTCGAACACCGGGAGTCCGAACGATGACTCCATAACAAACAAACCTGAACATCAACAAGACGCACACCAAGCCGCATCGTCCTCAATTTTAATAAATTCTTCGGTTTTAGCAAAAGTTCCTGACGCCGATTGGCAACCCAGCGATGCCGATCTGATTTGGGCCTTGGACCGTTATCCTGACACCGACCTTACCACAATCACCGAACGCTTTCTTAATCGGTGTCGGGCCAAAGGCTACCGATATCTTGATATCGGAGCGGCCTGGAGAAGTTGGTTAATTGATGATGCAGGTAAAGAAAAACTCTCAAAACCTTATTTTGATGGTCGATCTCGCCACAACAGACCTTCCTCAGCAGCCCAAGACCGATTTAAAGCCTGGGGTTCTGTTGCCGCTCGCCATGCTACAACCATTCGTTAATCAAGAGTATCGATCATGCAAACCAATTCTTCGATGCCTCTTTATTCGTTTCCGGTTTCTCGAACGACCAATACCCAACCAAACCCAATGCTGGCCTTGGTCCCGATTTCTCAGCGGGTTGAAGCTTTGTTGAAGCCCAGCCGAACCGTTCCCCGTTACCGAGACCATCAATTTGACGGTCTAATCGAGATTTGGGATGATCGAGCAGCCACAGTCGCTGATTTAGACGATTTGGAAACGCAACTTAAATTAATTAAGTCAGTCTTAATTCCAATGGAAAGTGGACGATTATTAGCAAGAATTCTATCGTTATTGGCTCTGTATCGATCAGCGGATCTACCACCGGCCATTGAAGAAGCGATTGCCGAAGATTGGCTGGATGATCTAGCTGAATTTCCAGAATGGTCGATTCTTGAGGCCTGTCGATCCTGGCGACGGGACAGCAAACGCTATCGCTTCAAGCCACTTCCGGGCGATATCAGGATGCTTTGTCTTGAAAGCGTTGCTAAATTGGCAACAACGGCAGAACGTCTCAGCAAACTCATCGCTTCGATTCCTTCCGTGGAAAAGAGAGGGCCAATGGCAACTCGAGCAATCGAATTGCAAGCACGGATTTTAGCTGTGGCTGCGGCACGGCGGATGCCTTTGTGACGGATGAGAACTTGGTTTGCCCCGCAAAGGACCACTCGACCCTTTGATGCCGGCGAGTTCTAACAATAACATATCGTCGCGTCCTCGGGACGTGACCGTAGCCTTGCCAATAGAATCAATCGGCAGGCCGAAGCCGATAGCCAACCCCTGGTTCCGTCAGTAAAAAAATCGGACGCGCCGGGTCTGGTTCAATTTTTTGCCGAAGAGCCCTAACATAAACCCGTAAATATTGCGGATCGTGATCGATCCCGGCTCCCCAAACCGCCTCAACAATCTGACGATGAGTGAGGGCTTTGCCTGCATGAAGCGCCAGTCCTTTCAGCAATTTATATTCGGTGGCCGAGAGTCGAATCGGTTGACCGCCAACGGTGACGAGACCGCGCATGAGATCAATGACCAAACCGCCGATTTCCAAAACCGGCTGGGCTCCATGATCTTGGACGCGATGGCGCAAGGCCGTGCGTAACCGGGCGGCCAGTTCGCCCATAGCAAATGGTTTTGTCACGTAATCGTCGGCGCCAAGATCAAGAGCATCGATTTTAGACTGTTCCCAGGTTCGCGAGGACAAAACGATAATCGGAATGGTTGAAGCTTGACGAAACCGTTGAATCAGGTCAATGCCGTCGATATCTGGCAACCCAAGATCCAGAACGCATAAATCCGGGGCACTATCACGCAGTCGTGCTAAGGCTTCTCGTCCTGAAGCCGCTTCAATGACCCGGTAACCTTCGGCGGTCAGGCTGGTTTGCAGCAAATGACGGAAAGGGGGTTCGTCATCGACCACCAGAATTTTCGGAGGGTGGAGGGTGGTCATGGATAAACTCCCACAAGCCGGGGAAACGTCCTTAACCTCAAGACATTATGGCAAAAAACCGTCAAGGGATTTTGATCCATCAAAGGCTGCCCTCAGATGCCGGGCGGGTAGAGCCGCACTCGCGGCCCACGGAAAGTTCGATCCCTTGGTCTATTCATAATGCGGGCATCTCCAGCCCCACCGGCAACGAGACCATAAACACGGCGCCGCTGCGGTCTTGCCGGTTGGCCGCAGTGATGGTTCCGCCCATGGCCTCAACAAAGGCTTGAGCAATGGCCAAACCCAGGCCAGTCCCAGCCCGTTGCCGGTCACCGGCATGGACGCGGTAGAACTTATCGAACACTCGAGCCAAGCGATCCGGTGGAATGCCCGGCCCTTCGTCCGTAATCGTTAAAACGATACGGGTTGAGGCCCGCCGACCAATCAAAGTGATGGTTCCAGAACTCGGACTATATTTAGCGGCATTGTCTAGGAGGTTTAACAAAACCTGCTCCAACAGCATAAAATCGCCATTGATCATCGGCAAATCGGCGGGAATATCCACCAGAACAAAATGTCCATCCAAAAGTCGGGCCATTCCGTCCAGGGCCGTGCCAACCACATCAAGAAGATCGACAACTTCCTGTTTTGGAGCTAACGCGCCAGATTCAATCCGAGTCATATCAAGCAAATTATTGACGAAACGGTTCATCCGCTCGGCTTCACTTTGGATAGTGGCGGTCAGGGCGGCGCGGTTGTCCGCATCATAGCTGGCATCATGTCGTTGTAGGCTGGTTGCGGCGGCTAGGATCGACGACAGCGGTGTGCGCAAATCATGGGACAGGCTGTTCAATAGGGCTGAACGCAAACGCTCGGTCTCCGCCAACAGTCGCGCCCGATCGATATCCTCGGCCAGAACGATCCGCTCGATGGCTACCGCCGCTTGATCGGCCAGAGCTTCAATCAACCTTCGGTCTTCAAGGGTTGGTCCCAGCGTCAAGCGGTCGGCGGCAACACCCAGCACAGCCACCCGTCCCCGTTCGGTGCGCATGGGCAGAAACAACCAGCGGGCACCGGGTAACGTGTCCGCGCCACGGCCGGTCGGCTGATCGTGATCCCAAGCCCACTGAGCTGCCGCCCGATCGGTATCGCTGAACCCATCGTCAAGAGGAGAGGGGCTAGCCGAATAAGAGGGCAAAGCGGCCTTTGGGACGCAACAGCGAATCACTAACCCCTCATCTGCTGGCATCAGGATCACCACCCGCCGGTCGAGCATGCTAGCCACCTGATCCGCCGTTACCGACAGCAGTCCGGCCAGATCGCCGATACCGGCCAATTTCCCGCTAAACACTTGAAGCTCGGCCATGGTGCGGGCATGGCGGCGTGCCTCGTCGAGGCGGTGGCGACTGACGGCGGCCAGATGGCTAGTCAGAACCGCCACTAGGCCAAACATCACCAAGGCAACGACATTTGCCGGGTCCGCGACCGTAAAGGTGTAGATGGGCGGCAGGAAAAAAAAATTATAGGCTGCAACGGCCAGGAAACTGGCATAGAGCGATGGTAATAGACCATAAATCATCGCCGTCCCCAACACTGCGACCAAAAAAATCAGCGAGATGTTGGGAACCACGACGAGCTTATCGATGGCCAGGCAGACGCCAAGGGCGACCACCACCATGACGGTACTGAATCCATAGGCCCCGCGAGTGGTGCGGTGGGGCGAGGCGCCGGGCCGTTCAGCGGACCGGCGCTCGTCTTCAGTGTGCGGGAAGGTCATCCAATGCCAAATTCAATTCCAACACGTTGACGGTGGGCTCGCCGATGAGCCCGGCCAGTCGTTCTTTGGTGTGGGCCGCAATCAAAGCCCGCAACTGATCCTCGGAAGTATGACGTGCCTTGGCCACCCGCGCCACCTGGAATGCAGCGGCGGCGGGGGTTATATCGGGGTCAAGACCACTGGCCGAACTGGTCACCAAATCCACCGGGACGGGCCCCGGATGATCTGCCTGTGCGGTGGCAACATCGGCTTTGATCCGGTCGATCAGAGCTTGACTGGTTGGTCCTAGGTTGGAACCGGACGAATTGGCGGCGTTATAAGGGGCCGCCACGGTTTTGGTTGAGTCCGTGGGGTCGGTATCGGTGGTTGCCGACGGACGGCCATGGAAGTAGGTATCACTGACGAAGGATTGACCGATCAAGGCCGAACCAATGACCCGATTGTCCTTAAGAATCAGGCTACCATTGGCCTGAATCGGAAACAAGGCTTGGGCCAAGCCGGTCATAGCCAGCGGATACGCCAGCCCGCACAAGGCCGTGAAGGCCAGCGTCAAGACCAGGGCGGGACGAAGATGGTTAAGCATGAACAGACTCCCTTGGTTCAGGCCAGGCCGAGCGCGGTGACAAGGTAATCAATGGCTTTGATGCCGATGAATGGCACCACCACACCCCCCAGTCCGTAAACCAGAAGATTTCGAGTCAACAGCGTTGCCGCCGGACGAGGCCGATAGGCGACGCCTTTTAGGGCCAGCGGGATCAAAACAACGATGATCAGAGCGTTGAAGATGATCGCCGAGAGGATCGCACTTTGTGGGCTGGATAATCCCATGACGTTCAGGACGCCCAAAGCAGGATAGACCGAAGCAAACATTGCCGGAATAATTGCAAAGTATTTTGCAACATCATTGGCGATTGAAAAGGTCGTCAAAGCGCCACGGGTCATCAGGAGTTGCTTTCCGATGGCAACAATCTCGATGAGTTTGGTCGGGTTGCTGTCCAAATCGACCATGTTTCCGGCCTCACGGGCTGCCATGGTGCCGGTATTCATCGCCACTCCAACATCCGCTTGGGCCAAAGCCGGCGCATCGTTGGTGCCATCACCACACATGGCGACCAGTTTTCCGCCGCTTTGTTCCTGACGGATCAATTTCAGTTTGTCTTCTGGGGTGGCTTGAGCCAAGAAATCATCAACCCCCGCTTCCGCCGCAATGGCCGCAGCGGTTAGGGGATTGTCTCCGGTGATCATCACCGTTCGAATGCCCATTTGACGAAGTTCGGCAAAACGCTCGCGAATCCCGCCCTTAACAACGTCTTTTAGGTGAATAATTCCCAGCAATCGACCATTCCGAGCAACAGCCAGAGGTGTTCCTCCCGCCGTTGCTATGGCTTCGACCGCCTGATCCAGTTCTCGCGAGCGAACGGGAGTCGTCGTGCCAGCTTTCTGCCCAACATAGGCTATAACACTGTCCACCGCACCCTTACGAATTTCTCCATCGGGCAGATCGACGCCACTCATACGGGTTTGGGCGGTAAAGGGCACGGCATGAGCGGTTTCAAACGCCGGATGAAGCTCGCGCATGCCGTATTTCTCACGGCCCAGGGCGACAATCGAGCGGCCTTCGGGAGTTTCATCGGCCAGCGAGGCAAAATAAGCCGCCTCCGCCAGTTCAGCCTCGCTGGTGCCATCCACCGGGATAAAGCCGGTGGCCACCCGGTTACCCAAGGTGATTGTCCCGGTTTTGTCCAACAGCAAAGTGTCAACGTCGCCAGCGGCCTCCACTGCCCGGCCCGACATGGCCAGGACGTTAAAACGAACCAACCGATCCATGCCCGCAATGCCGATAGCCGATAACAACGCCCCGATGGTGGTCGGAATCAGGGTGACGAATAGAGCCACCAGCACCACCACCGATACGCCACCGCCGACATAGGCCGTGAAACCGGGAATGGTTACGGTGGCCAGAATGAAGATTAGAGTCATGCCGGCTAGCAGGATATTGAGGGCGATTTCATTGGGGGTTTTCTGGCGTTCAGCTCCTTCAATCAGCGCAATCATCCGGTCCAGGAAACTGGAGCCTCGACCCGCCGTCACCCGGACCTTGATCCAGTCCGACAAAACCAAGGTTCCTCCGGTTACTGCCGACCGATCGCCGCCACTTTCACGAATAACCGGAGCGGATTCCCCAGTAATGGCGCTTTCATTGACCGAAGCAATGCCTTCAATAACCTCGCCATCGCCGGGGATGGTGTCGTTGGCTTCGACCAAAACCACGTCACCAACCTGAAGTTCTTCGGCATTGACCGTCTCGAAACGGCGGCCCTTGGGGTCAGTCAATCGTTTGGCTATGGTCTCGGTTCGCGAACGGCGCAAAAACGCCGCCTGTGCCTTGCCCCGGCCCTCGGCCACCGCTTCGGCAAAGGTCGCGAACAGCACCGTGATCCATAACCAAGCCATGATTTGGCCGGTAAAGAGCAGGTTTGGCGCATGGTCGAGTCCGTCCCGGACAAACAGGGCGCTGACCAGCACCGCCACCATGGCCACCGCAAACATCACAGGGTTGCGGATCAGGTGGCGCGGGTCGAGTTTACGAAAAGCCTCGGGGATTGCCGGGCCGAGAATTGCCGGGTCGAACATCGACGCCGGAGCATGATGGATGGTCATAGCATCACCAATCAATAGAGGGCGCCGGTTTGCATCAAAAGCTGTTCCACCACGGGGCCTAGCGACACCGCCGGGAAATAGGTCAGGCCAACCACGATCAGCATGGTACCGATCAGCAAGATGACGAACAGTGGACCGTTGGTGGGGAAGGTTCCGAGCGAAGGCGGCAGCCGTTTCTTGGAGGCCAGCGAACCAGCAACCGCCATCATCGGCACAATCAGGGCAAACCGACCAATAAACATGGCCAGGGCTAACGTCAGATTATACCAGAGCGTATTGCCTGAAAGCCCCGCAAAGGCACTGCCATTGTTACCTGCTGACGAGACATAGGCGTATAAAATTTCGGTAAAGCCATGAGGTCCGGCATTACTAACCCCGGCGACACCCGCAGGGATGGCTGAAGCAATCGATGTCAAGCCGATATTGACCAGTGGCACGCATAGTAAAGCCAGCATGGTCATTTTGACTTCTTTGGCTTCTAGTTTCTTGCCGACATATTCTGGGGTTCGCCCGACCATTAATCCAGCGACGAACATGGCGATGATGACATACAAAAGCATGCCGTATAGGCCGGAGCCAACCCCGCCAAAAATGGTTTCTCCTAGCATAATGTTAGCCAGTGGAACTAAACCACCAAGAGGTGTTAAACTGTCATGCATAGTGTTGACCGCACCACAGGATGCATCGGTGGTGATAGTGGTGAATAGGGCCGAATTGGCGATGCCAAAGCGAACCTCTTTGCCTTCCATGTTCCCGCCGGCTTGGGCGATGCTGGGGGTCTGGTCGATCCCTAATGGAGCAAAGGCCGGGTTACCCGTCGCTTCGGCCCAATAACAAATCGCTACGCCCGCCACAAACAGCATGCCCATGGTACTGAACAGAGCCCACCCTTGGCGCTCGTCTCCCACCATGCGGCCAAACAGATTGGTTAGGCCGGCTCCTAGCAGGAAAATCAGCACCATCTGGAGCAGATTGCTGAGGGCGGTTGGATTTTCGAAGGGGTGGGCCGAATTGGCGTTAAAGAAGCCGCCACCGTTGGTGCCCAACATCTTGATGACCAGTTGGGAAGCAACTGGCCCCTGAGCAATGAGTTGCTTGGCGCCTTCCAGGGTTGTCGCTTCGGTATAGGCGCCAAGATTCTGGGGCACGCCTTGCCAGACAAAAAACAACACGCAGACTAAGCTGATTGGTAACAGCACATACAAAGTGCATCGCACCAGATCAACCCAGAAATTACCCACGGTTTTACTGGAGCGCCGGGAAAATCCACGGACCAGTGCGACAGCCAGGGCAATCCCGGTGGCGGCCGAAACGAAATTGTGAACAGTCAGGCCAACCATTTGGACCAAATAAGACAGCGTGGTTTCGCCGCCGTAATTCTGCCAATTGGTGTTGGTGATGAAGCTGATGGCGGTATTTAGAGCCAGATCGGGCGTGACGGCCGTCATGCCCTGAGGATTCAGCGGCAACAGCCCTTGCAAACGCAACAGCGCGTAAAGGCTGGCAAAACAAACCAAATTAAAGGCAAGCATAGCAACAGTGTAGGTCCACCAATGCTGCTCGGTGCGTTCATCAACCCCGGCCAGCCGGTAAAGGCCGATTTCCAGGGGGTGCAGAATCGGAGATAAAAAGGTGCGCTCGCCAGCAAACAAGCGGGTCATATAGCCGCCAATGGGCCGGGTCAACAGCACCACGATCACACCAAACAGCGCGATCTGAAACCATCCGTTGAGAGTCATTAGAATTTCTCCGGCCTGATCAGCGCGTAAACGAGATAGCCGAACAGCACTGCCGCCACCAAGCTACCAAGAATAAGATCAAGGCTCATGATATCCTCACAGCCGATCGCACGCAGAAGCATAGCCAATCATTAGGACAAAAAGCCCGAGACTGCCCACCATCAAGACAAGATCGAACATGGAAAACTCCAAAAATGTTGATGGTTTCTTCGTGTTATGTAACGTCACGACAACCACCCAGGACCGATTGGAGCATATTTCGACATTAAAGTTCGAGATCAGGAATCAGCTCAAGAGATAAGAAAAATATAAAAGAGTTAATGCTATCATTAAAGTGTCATGCTTCGGAGACCGGGCGGGCGGATCCGTGCCCTAGGGCTGCGCGCGCACGAACGCGCAGCCAAATCAAGGCCCGATGGTATTACAGCCCCAAAAAAACGGCTGTGTGCTATAGGTAAGCCCATTGGATTCCGCATGATGCCGGGCTTGTGAAACATGGAAATCTTTCCGCCTCTATCCTCGTCTGAATTATTGCCCTTACCGGCGGGGTTGTCTCACCTAGAAAATTTGGCCGGTAAGGCGCAGGATTATGCCCGTAAAGCTCGTGCTGAAAATACTCATCGGGCTTATGCCGCCGATTGGAAACATTATACCCGATGGTGCGCGCGTCGCGGATTGTCAGAAACCCCGCCGGAACCCCAACAGATTGGCCTCTATCTGGCCGATTTGGCTTCGGCAGGGGGCGCGTCGGTTCGTTCCATCGAGCGTCGGTTGTCGGGATTGGCTTGGATGTTCCGACAGGGAAAAATGCCAATGGATCGCACAGATCCTCATATCCGAGAAGTCTTGGCCGGTATTCGAAAAGCCCATGGCCGTCCTCCTGTGACAAAAGATGCTTTATTGGCTAGTGACATTCTATCTATGATCGAAATGTTGGGGCGTGATCTCCGTGGATTGCGGGATCGTGCCATTTTATTACTTGGTTTTGCTGGAGGTTTGCGTCGTTCTGAAATCGTTGGGCTTGATCATGGGCCCAACGAGACCGAAGACGGGCGAGGTTGGATCGAAATCCTGGAAGGTGGTGTGATCTTGCACGTCAAAGGTAAATCCGGGTGGCGGGAGGTTGAAATCGGCCCTGGATCGTCAGACCTGAGCTGTCCGGTTCAGGCCCTTAAAACTTGGATGACTCTGGGTCGGATTGCTCATGGGCCGGTGTTTCGGGGCATCACTCGAGACGGCAGGCGGATACAAAGCGAACGGCTTTCGGATCGTCATGTGGCGCGGTTGGTGAAAAAGATGGCAATGGCCGCAGGAATTCGCGGTGATTTATCGGAAGGTGAACGGGAAAAACGGTTTTCCGGCCATAGTTTGCGGGCTGGATTAGCGACCGCTGCACAAGTCGAAGAACGCTTTGTCCAGCGTCATCTTGGACATACGACAGCAGAAATGACCCGCCGTTATCAGCGGCGTGGCGAACGATTTAAAATTAATTTAACAAAAGCGGCAGGATTATAGTATTAATATAAATTTTTTATCCATGATAAATGCAAATTATTTTATAATTCTGTGGCATCAGATCATGGGGTCTTGATGCTGAGAGATCAAGTCGGTCCTCAGATGCCGCGTGGGCACAATCACCGCCCAAGGACCGGCGATCAGTCATCGTTGCCGCTCGCCGGAATGAGAGCAGGGGGTAACGACATCAGGCATGAAGTCCTCTGTCGGTTTCTCTCAAAAGCGGAAGTAGCGAATAATAAAAACGTATTCAGAGTTTATTTTGAAAAAAATCGTGCCTTAATTTTGCCACTTGCCATTACATCTATCATAGCTATAAGATCACATGCCTAACAACTTTAATACGTGTGTATGTTAGGCAAGGGCCGTGATACACTCTCACCCCAGGGGGCACTATGAGCACAACATCGGTGACAACCAGAGAGTCCCATAAACGATATCTCCTGAGCGAACGATATAAATCACTAACCAGTATTAAAGAGCTTCAAGCGGCTACTCAAGGGGCAATTAATGTCGAAATGACAACAATACCTTTATATCTAAACGCTCTTTACTCAATTGTCGATCGTTCTTCCGAAGCCTTTCAAGTATTGCGTAGTGTAGTCATGGAAGAGATGTTCCATGTCAACCAAGCCGCAAATATTTTAGTTGGAATTGGCGGTACTCCTCAGTTCACTGGTGATGTTGTTCCAAAGTATCCATCCTACTTACCCGGTGCAAATCCCAATACAACACCCTATATTGGCCTTTTTGAAGCATCGAAGGATGTTTTTAGTAATGTCTTCATGGCCGTTGAACGGCCTGCCGCCTTTGAAGCTCCCCCTGAAGGAGCCAATTTTGACACCATCGGCCAATATTACGCCGGCCTGTGGTTAGGCATCGAGGCCTGCGTGAAAGCCTATGGCCATGACAAGGTGTTTCGGCAAGAGCCGGGACGGCATCAATTGCTCAATATCTATTTGGGTAAATTCGGCGGTAAGCCGATTCAAGTGACATCGGAAGTCACAGCCAAAGAAGCGATCAATGAAATTGTTCGACAAGGCGAAGGTGCCGTGACCGAATCTGGACAGTTAGTTCCGGTTCAACCTTATGGAGCCTATCAATATTATGGTCATCGTACCGATGGAACCTATGGCCCAATCATGGGCGTGCCGTTGGAAATGTCTCACTATATCAAATTTCAAAAAATCGCTAACACTCCTGACTTTCCAAGTACCTATCCAATTATTTCTAATGCTCAACTATCAGACTATACTAATGAAGTTGCAATTGACTGTGCGATCGCATTCAATAAAATCTATAGTTTAATGCTGCGAACATTAGAACTATCTTTTAAAGAAGAGGGGTTTTCAAGCCAATTGTATTTTCGTTTTACATTACCTTTGATGCATGAATACCTACCGAATTTGGCTTGGGTATTGATGCAGGTGCCAGTCACAGCCGATGGATCAGGTGACGTTGGACCGAACGCGTCGCCATTGTGGCTATGGGATCCCGACAGTTCTGTTGACCAGACCATCACCGCTCTTGAAAAGGCTGCCGCTTCTGCCGCCGCTGCGGGTTTAACGGTTGCGTTGCCGAGGGGCACGCGGACACCATCTGCGGCTCCGGCTTCGCCTGCCGTAGTCGTTGGCTCTGCAACGCCAACTGCACCGAGTACGGTTCAAGAGCGGCTCAACGACGTGGTCGTCGGACTGCGCCGGCTCAAGGCTCTGATCGATGTTAGTCATCTTGGACTATAACCAATGCCGTAGGGGGATTCCATGTCTAATACCGAGAAAAAAGTAATCTATTCTATTTTTCCGGCCATTGGTATTGCCCGCGTTGGCAATTCATTGGATGAATACTATATCGGGCCAGAAACCTGCAATGGCTTGCCGATTCTACCCGATGGCACGCCATTTGAGAAAAAGGACTTTCGCGACGCCAAAGGGGCGGTTCGGCGTCAAGCAGCCCGCTTCAGTGTGATGCAAAGCACCGATGACGGTAAAAGCTGGTCTGAAGTAACAGCAGGAGTTGGTGCGGTCAAGTCCATCCAATGGCATGTTCATTTAGCCAACAAGAAAGCAAGTTGGTATAAATTTCAAACAAAGAGTGGAGAAACTGGTTATCCACCCAATCAAGGTCTGCGTAATGCGTCGGTGGTGACCACGGAGGAGCGCCTCAAACTGATCATCGATCCCGGTCCCCGGAGCATCAAGGGGCAGAATCAGCACGGAAAAGCGTTTCATTTCTCGCGTGATACCATTCCGCCGGGCTATGTTGGCGGCAGTTTCCCGCCGGAAACCCTGTCTCCGGATACCATCGACACACTGGGCGAATTGCGCACCGATGCTCAGGGCCGATTGTTGGTGCTGGGTGGATTGGGACATGCCGGCACGACGGACACGACGCCGTCACTTCCAACCTATGCCAACAACGATCACTGGTGGGATGATACGTCCGATGGGCCGGTTAAGGCCACACTGGTCATCAATGATGGCACTCAAAATTTAGAGGTTGAGGCTGAATCCGCCTGGGTTCTGTGTGGTCCACCGTCTTATGCGCCACAAATTGCCAATATGGTCACGCTGTATGATACAATTTTTGACGCTCTTGTTCGATATCGGGAAATTCGACCTGATATCTTCGTCAATGGTCTGTGGAAATTGGGCGCTGAGGGATACCAACCTTATTTCGAGACCGATATTAAGCCAATCTTTGAACGTGCCGCCGGGTATCCCTGGGTGACGGCGATTCCACCCAAGCCGCATAAATTTGATTTTGACAAGTTGGGCAATCCTGAGCCAACTTTTAACGGTTTTCGGCAGTATTACTTAGACTTCATCCGTCCTCCCGGCGCCGAAAATGTTCTAATCAACGCGAATAGTGGCGCCACCATGATGCCGTATCTGGCTGGTGATGACTCTTTGGCAGCCAATACCCCAGGTGTAACAACGGCAGCGACCTCAAAATACGAGCGCCTGACCGATACACAGTATTTTTTCCTTCTGCAATGGGCGGGTGGTTATTTCCGACCAGGAGCCGAGCCGGTTGTTGAGGGTGAGCGTTTGACCCGCGCTGTGCTAGAAAATTGCGTTGGCGGCGCTTTTTCTCCGGGGATCGAAATGACTTGGATTTCCCGTAATCCCGCTATCTATACCGAGACTCCCTTCAGAATTAAGGTCAGGAAGAACATTCCAGACCCATTGAGCCTTGGTTTCGATCCTGAATTGGGCATGGAACCCGGCGATATCCTGCGTTATATGGCGGTTCCGTGGCAGGCGGATTTCAATCAATGCTCGGCTCAGACAATTCTTGGCCGTTTTATTTGGTGGTGGCCAGCCCAACGACCGGAATATGTCTACCTGGAGCCCAAAGCCGAGCCAGCCAACGCCATGCCCGGTCCCCATGTCGGCCCTCAGGTGCCATGGATCGGCACCTGTTTTGACCAAAACGCGGCGGACTATATTTCCTTTGCCAGCAATGTTGAAATGGTCGAGAAGTGGGATAAATTGGGTTTCGTTTTCAATATCGGCAGCAACCAGGAGCCCCACTTTGTCGAAGTCGAACGAAAATTGCCACGAAATGAGCCGATTTCGATCACCCCCAAGGCCAGTTCAAACACCTAACGAGCGATTCTGTGGCTGAGGGGCCGCAGGTCGATGTCCTGATTGTTGGAGCGGGGCCGGCGGGAGCCGCCGCCGCTCTGGCACTCCGCCAGGCTGGCGTGAAGCGGGTCGCACTGGTCAGTCGGCCTGCTGGCGGGACTCTGCGGGTCGGTGAATCCGCAACACCGGACGTTTCGCGGTTGCTGGAGCGTCTTGGTCTTTCGGGGGATCTCGCGGCCTTGGGGCACCAACCCCATCACGGCACCCTGAGCGTGTGGGGTGGGGCCGAACCTGTGGCGGATGACTTTTTGCGGCGAGGTTTCGGTTCGGGATGGCATCTTGATCGGGCTGCTTTTGATGAGTGGCTGCGTCGATGCGCCGTGTCTGCTGGCGCCCACCTGATCACCCCGGCTTCTTTGGCCGGGGTCGAGCCGGTCGAGGGGCGGGGCTGGCGGGTTAGTCTTCGCCAAGGGCAGCGGGTCAGCACCGTAACAGCTTCGGTTCTGATGGATGCCAGCGGTCGAAAGGCAGCCCTGGCAACTCGCTTGGGGGCTCATTGCCGCCGGTTGGACCGGCTGGTTGCCTTAGCGGTGATGGCAGATCCGGTTCCCCAGAGCGGTTTGGTTGGTCGGTCTTTGGTGGAAGCGGTGCCCGGTGGCTGGTGGTATGCCGCCGCATTGCCCTCGGGGCGAGCAATTGTCACCCTTATGAGCGATGATGACCTCATCCGTGAGAATCACCTCAATGAAGCGAGTGGCTATCGGCAGGCGTGGCAAGAAACAACTATTTTACGAGAAATGGTTAAACTTCCTGCCGCCTCGTTGGTTATTAAACCATTCTCTGCCGCCTCACAATATGTTGATCAGGCAGTTGGTGTAGGCTGGGTGGTGATTGGCGATGCTTTGATTGGTTTTGATCCTTTATCGTCGTCAGGGATCGCCGGAGCGTTGAGCGATGCTTTGGCCGCCGTTGACATGATTCTGTGCTGGGGCCGTGCCGATGGTGCGGCTTCGGTTCAGGCTGCTCGTACCTATGTTCAACGGGCTGAATCCACCCTCCGTCGCTATCTAAGTGAGCGGCAATCCCATTATTGCAACGAACAACGCTGGATTGATCGCCCATTCTGGCAACGTCGGGTGGTTCCAAGTGCTGGATCGTCTTCATCGTCTGGATGAGCGGTGCGGATGAAAAGAAATGCCGATACCGCCACCTGGATACCAATGATTTAACGGCTGCTCTTGGAAAAATAAAAAACTCCGTCCAGTTTTTTTCGAAAACTTTAGCAAAGAATCGCAAGATTCGCTGTTATCTCCAAGGATAATAGCGGTCTTGCTTAATTTTTCCTGAATAGTAAGATATTCATTGTATTCATAGTTTGAGGTGTGGTCGCTGTCATTGATAAAGAGATCAATCGGCAAGTCAAATTTTTTTAAACTTTGAATTGAATCTCCGATAATAAGCTCTCCTGTTGTTGCGTATTTTCCACCAAATAGATAACCAGCTTCTGAACGAATGTCGGTTCCGTAATATCGCCCTGGGGCACCTTCGGCAGCATTCCGGAGCAGAGCTGCGGATAAAAGACAAGACCCAACACCAAGATCAACCCCAGTTTCAATAATAATTTTAGGTTTAATAATCCTGACAAAAGCATACCAACCTAAACGGCGGCCATAATGAATATAAATATCTTTGCCCCATCGTAAATTTGATAATTTCTCAGAAAAATGAGAACGAATTTCACTATCTGATTCTATTTCGTGAAATAACTCATTAATTTTATCGGTACCATGGCCTGTTACAAGTGATATCGATTCGGCAAGATATGATTTATTTAATGGCGTGATATCATAATATAAATTTGTTTCTTCAGTATGTTTAATAGACCAAGCTTTAATATTTTTAAGTTGAATCTGGTAATGAGCCAGGGCCCATTGCTCACGCCGTTTAATTCGTTCTTTTTCGCCTTCGTATTGACGATAAAAATCGCGGATGGCAGCCCATAGCGTCGGCGATAACATACGAAAAAGAGTGCGACGAATCCATTCACGCATATGATAGCCTGCGAGATTATATCTTATTATATAACCACATTATAGCATATGAAATAAGAATTTATAGCACTAAAATTGCCATAACTAGCGAAATCCTTGCAAGGATGCTAAGAATGCAAAAAGCCGGAATTAGAATAGAAAGCTCACAACTTTCTGCACAGTTTCGGAAATGATGGCTGAAAACTCTAAACGGATGATACCAGCGCGCTTCTTGATTGATGCCATTGGGCCTTGATGAGGCTCCATCAAGGCCCGATGGCATGAGAATCCACGAACGCAAAAGTCTCACATCTTGGACCATCCGGCGCAGGAAGCGGGGACTATGGCCGGAACCGATCTTCATATAGTGCCAAGGCGGCTATAAGTTAAGTCTTAACTCCATAGCTAACAGTATAAATGGATACATCTTTCGCGACGTATAAATTCGTGACCGGCTTCGCGAACTCAAGGCGGCGCAAGATACAAAGTTTTCGACCGTTCGACACCGCCCTCCAGCCAGATATTGAGCGGTCGGGCGTCGGTCCAGGCGGCGACCGGCAAGTAGATTTCCAAGCTGCCGAACAGATTCTGGCGCGGCGTGAAATTCGTCGGAACCCGGTGGCCATCAACCATCACCTGGGTTTTGCTGGTGATGCCTTCACCGTCCAACCGATAATGGTCATAACCAAGTGACCGGATCGTCTCCAAAACCGGCTTTGGGAAGGATCGGAGCGGCGGCGGCGTGACCACCGAAAAGCCGGGGAATACCACCTCGTCGATCTCGGCATATCGTGGCGGCTGGGGGGTGAGTCCAGCGCGTCGGGGAGTGCTGAAGATCAGCTTGAGGTGAGAGATCGGACGCGGCGCGAAACTGACATCGAGAGACAGTTTGCTCTCGAGATGATCTCCCGACCAGATGGTTTGCCACTGGCCGTCACCGGCCTCGGCCTGCACCTCCAGCGCCACCACTGGAGCATCAATGGCCGGCACCACCGCCAGCGTGCCGATGACGACAGGCTTGGCGAAGTCAATCTTGAGAAAATGGGGTCCGTCGGTGTTGGCCGACTTCCAGGTGGTGATACCATCGGGCGAAGCGTCCCGGTCGAAGACATTGCCAGGCTCATGGGCGCCGTCTACTGAGTCCGCGCTCACTGCCGCCACCATCAGTGGCGCCTCGCCGCGAATTTCCCGTTGCAGATCGCCCAGTCGAAAGAGCCGGGCCTCGGTCAAAACCGGCAGATTCGGGAGGTCAAGCCGGGGATTCGCGCCGTGGGTTTCGGCGTTCCAGGTGGCGGTACCAAACGGAGTGGGCGCCGCCATCAATGGCTTGACCCGTTCCAACAGCGGCAGCAGCCAAGGCGCTTCCTGTCCCAGCAAGAAGTCGGAGGGAAACCACGAGACCACCTGGGTTTCGGGATCGCCAGCCAGCACATCATCCACAGTGGACAGCAGGCGGAACTTGTTAAGGGAGTCCTCCCAAACGAAATGCAACCGCCAGGGTTGCTGACCATCACCATGTTGCCAAGCATAACGCCAGATCTTGCCCAACCCCAGCTCGGACTCGAAGACTCGTGCCGATTCCTGAAGGCTCGGCAGCGCCGCCAGCACGAGGATCCCTGCCGTTATCGCCCCGCCAGCGCGAACCCTCGGCAGCACTCGGGCAATCCCGGCGCCGGCCCAAGCCCCAAGGCTGGCGGCCCCAAGAGCTGCCAGCACCATCAGGATCGGCAGGAAGCCCACGGTTTGGCGAAAGGTCGGGAAAGTTGATTTGGTCAGAAAGTACAGCACCGTCAGCCCGAGACTGCCGAGTAGGATGAGACGGCTTGCAGGCGACAGCAGTGATACTCGGCGTTCCCGGAACCACACCACTGCGCCGACCACCGACAGCAGAACCAGCGGCAGGCCGATGGTGCTCTTGAAAATGTCCAGCCATTGGGACAATTGCCCGATGAACCCAACTTTGGTCTGATAGGACGAAACCTGACCCAGCAAGGTGGCTAGATGGCCCTGACTCCACGCAGTATGGGCACCATAATGGCCGACCAGTTCGCCCAAGGTAAACCACAAGACAAAGCCAGCGCCAAAGCAACAGCCTTCGATCCAGAACCGAGGCCGCCGCCAGAACCGCACCAGCGCCAGCCCCCACCACATGACCAGGAAACAGGCGCCATAAAATAAGGCATTATAATTGAGAGCAAGAGTGATGAACAAAAGAGACCCAGCGATGAACTGTAATCGATAGCGCCGTGTGGCCGACAGATATCGATCGTTAAGGTAGATCAGCAGCCCAATCATACCTAAAAACGGAGGCAGCTCGAACAATCGACCATCGGGATGCGGTGTCCAAAAGACGAACGTCGGAGACAGCACAAAAAGGATCATGCCGGCCAGCGCAATCCAGCGTTGGATCACCAGCCGCTCGGCAAACCACCCAACGGCGAGTGCCACCGGAATATGAAGAAGGGTTGCAGCTAAAAGAAAAAACCGAAATTTATCAGTTACTCCATCGGCGAATGGAATATTATATGACGGTAAAGAGAATGGTAAACTTAATATTGGTACTTCTAAAAATAAAAAGTGAAAATAGTAACAAGATAGGTGTTCAACTCCGAAAATTACTCGCCAGTCTTTGCTAGCCCAGGTGGCCATATTGAAATGCATGGCATCATCAACAACCATCCCGTAAACATTTTCAAAATTAAATAACCAAATACCGATATAAAGACTGAGGACACCAAGCATGGCTAGCCAATAGAGCCGCAGGCTCATTCCCCGGCCAACGCTATAAATCGCCGCCGCAGAGCGTCCGACGTCGCGGTTGGATGTCCTGCTGTCGCTCATATGCTCCCTTTCCTCGCGTCTACGTACTCTATTCTACTTGTCAACCGCATCGAGGCACACAGAGTATCCAAGCCATATTTTGCTACAAGCCATACCGCGATCTACAATGATAACACGGCCAGAAGCCATGAAACACCCGGATTTTCGGACCGTTGGCGATAAGGGGGTGGCTCCTAACCATACCGGCGCGCTTTGATGTTGGCGCAAAAGCCGCCCAAGATGCGGCGCGACCGCATCCGCGTCCTTGGCTTCGCACACCAGCGCCCCGGCCAGCCGGCGCCTTTTGGGCTTATGCCGCACTTAAGCGCCGCAGTTCTTCGGTCTCTCTTTTGTCCGATAATGTTTTATTATCGGACATGATGTTCGGGTAGCAACCGATACCGTTGGCGAATTCCCTGAAGGCCGATCGCACAGGTTCATCGGCGCATTTTGCCGGTCGCACCTCCGGTTTGTGCCGATGCCGATATCTGGGATTGGCCAAGTGCCTGGATCTGGCTCTTTTTGTCGATCGATAGCACCAGCGCGTGGCGGAACCTCCTACCGAAGGCGGCTCCTCGGGAACGTCAAACAACCACGAAACACCGTGTCCCGGACACGCCACCTCCTTTTACAATCTGTGCATAAAAATAATCCGAAATGAAAATTCGTTTGAGGTGCGCTGGCAGTTTGCCGGCGATGTGTCAGTATCAGGGCTCGCCGGTATTACATCAATCCGCTGCACAACAAGCCCCGTCGCGGTCAGACCACCCGCCGGCAAGTTGTTCTCATCGGCAACTTTTACGCGAAGTAACCCCGGAAAATGCCTATGCCCTTGACTCATCAGTCGAAATTTCTTAACCAAATGCGGGGGAAGCCTTGGGAGGTCGGGGTTCAAGGGCTACCGTTGGACCGTTCTTCCAGACTTGCTCAAACCTACGCATAGGTAGGTTTGACGCTGGATTTCTGCTTCACTGAGGCTGGTTTCGTGGCCGGCTTGCGCCGACCGCCGGAGCCTTCCTCTCCACAGGCTGACACCGTGGAACTCACGGCCAATTTCACGAGGTTCTTCGCCGCGTTCACGTCCCGATCGTGAGCGCGGCCACAGGCCGGACAAGTCCACTCTCGCACCGACAGCGGCAAGACTTCCAT
>CAIXKV010000132.1 GCA_903920145.1 uncultured Rhodospirillales bacterium | reverse complement strand
TAACGATGACACACTGCCGGTATCGGGCCGCGACGACGGCCCCGCGCGCCCATGCGCGCGAAGCCAAGGGCGCGGATGCGCCCGCCCGGCGTCTGAGGGCAGCCTTGATGAGTCAACATCAAGGCTCGAGGGTATGAGTGGTCTGCGTGAGGGGCTAGCGGATTTGCGACAACTCGAGCCTCTCCAGGCTCTATGGTCCCGTCACCGTATGGTGGCTGGACGTGTTGGACCGGCGGATAACAATGAAGTCACTGTGGGATTGAATATAGCGCTTGATCGATTGGTGATCTTTGGGTTGGGGTTGGGCCTCAATGAGACGTTGCGTTATTTATTTTCCCAGCAACCCAGTTTTGACGTTTTTTTAGCTTGGATTTTAGACTGTCATGGTGGCGCGATGGATCCGGCTCGGATTGCCGAGGTCAATGATGCCGTTGCTCAGGCTCGAGGCCAAGCGGGAAAGCCGCTACGGGCTCTGCCGGCGGACTTTACACAGGTTCTTGACGATGCGGCTCTGTGCTGTTGGGCCGAGCGCGGCTATGTGGTCGTTCGCAACGCCGTATCGCCGGAGGCGTGTCGTGCCGCTGAAGGCGCTATTTGGGAGTTTTTGGGGGCCCATCCCCATAAGCCCGACAGTTGGTATGGCAAGGCAGGCGTCGAAGGGATCACGGCATTGTTGACCCGTCATCCGGCCTTTGACGCGACTCGGCGGTCACCTCGGATCCGGGCGGCCTTTGCCCAGCTTTGGGGAACCGATGCGCTTCAGGTGACGGTGGATCGGGGTGGTTTCAATCCACCCGAGCGGTTGGGTTGGCAGTTTCCCGCTTCGGATATTCATTGGGACACCAGTTTGGCGCTGCCAATGCCGTTTCAGCTCCAGGGGTTGCTCTATCTGAGCGATACGCCGGCTGAAGGCGGGGCGTTCCGGTGCGTGCCGGGGTTTCACCGCCGGTTGGAGTCGTGGCTGGCCGGGCTGCCGCCGGGGATGGATCCACGAGCCTGGGATTTTTCAGCCGAGGCGGAATTCATCGCCGGCAATGCAGGAGATTTTATTATTTGGCACGCCGCGTTACCTCACGGCGCTTCTCCTAATCGCGGTACGCGCCCTCGGTTAGTCCAATACATTAACTTTATTCCGCCGACTGTGGTGGATTGTCGGCCATGGGTTTAATACCGGCGAGCCCTAATGGGGGGCTATCCGCTGCGCTGGCCGCTCTCGAGCCGGGCTTCTAGAAGAGCCTCAATCTCGGCAGCCGCAATGGCCGCCGGCGCCAGAATTTCCCGGTCCCAATCCCCGTTCGATGCTTCCGGGACGCGATCCAGATTGTTCAGGATTTTAAAACAGGGCAGCATCGTTGAAATACGCCCGACCGGAATCACTTGTCCCGAAGCGCCAATCGACACAAAGACGTCATCGTCTCCCAGTTCACTGAGGACCGACCAGAGCGTTTGATATTTCGGCGCCAGCTCCCCAAATAGAACCACATCGGGCCGGAACAGGGATTGCGTCAGCGGGCAGCGGAATTGATAGCCGGACAGATCATGCCGTTGATCGCCGACGGTGATCGCCACCGATGGTTCATCGCCTGCCGCCCCGGACCAGTAACGGCGGTAGCCAATATCAACCCGTATGCTCGGATCCCCCGCCGATTGCAGGCAGCGCACCTCGCCGTGAAGATGGACCACATCGACGCATCCAGCCCGTTCCAACATGTCGTCGATGTTCATCGTGATCACGACGGTTTCGGGGTGTCGCTCCTGCCATCGGCGAATCATGGCGTGGGCCGGATTGGGCTCGTAATCCCGGAGCGATTCCCGGAAACCGTCTAGAAACTCGTGCACTTGACCGGGGTCGCGGCGCAAGGTTCGATCCGACAGCAGCTCGACCGGATCGATTTTGGCATACAGCCCGGCCCGGCCTCGAAAGGTGGGAATCCCCGAATCGGCACTCAGCCCGGAACCGGAAAAGAACACCACCCGCATGCTTCGCTCCTTCCGTCATTCACAACTCGTTTGATCGTCGAAGAACAATACTGCTTTTGAACACCAGGACACGACAGAATCCGCGCTTCAACGACTTGATCTCGCGGGCCGGAATGCCCATTTCGGGGATAGGTGGGGCTTGGCTTTTGTCTTGCTTATCGGCCCTGCGAACGCCGGGAGTCGCGATCATGTCCGCTCATTTCGCTCCTCACCATAGCCCTCCGTTTCATCTGCCGCACTTGGGTGACTGGTCGCCCATCCAGCAGGAATTGGCGGCGCAGGGCCTGGTTCTACTGCTTCTGCTGCTTCTATTGGTCTATGGCTGATCTCGCCAACCCGCGTGGGCGTGGCGTCAACGGGCGGTGAGTCTCAGGAGGCAGTGGGGGGGTCGGCCTGGGGAACGGCGTCCTGCCAGTTTAGGGCTTTCGCGATGTCTGTGGCGATGAAGACGCGGCGGATTTGGCCGGCGACTCCGACCATCTTGAGGGACGCCCCCTTGCGCCTGGCTTCGTCCTGAAGGATCAGAAGAGCACCGATGGCGGCAGAGTCGATGAAGGACGCCGAAGTAAAGTCAAGTTCCATATCCGTGACGCCGTCTGCGAACAATCCCCCCACCGTTGTAAAGGCGGCGTGGTCTTTGTAGGTCATCTTGCCGGCGATGTGGACGATGACGTGATCGGCCCGTCTGGTGATCTGGTGTTCCATGGACTGTCAAACCGAGCGAAGGTGGCTGAGGAAACGCTGAAGCGAGGCATCAAGAGACTGAGACAGACTCCCCAACTGATCCGAGTGGCTGTTGACCCGGCCGGCGGTCGAGCAATTGTCATCGATAATGGTCTTTAAATCACTAAGGCGGTGCGTGACTTCGGCGATGGCTGCGGCTGCCTGCTGGATGTTGCGGGAAATCTCTTGGGTGGCTTCTTCCTGAGCCGACACGGTCCGTTGCACGGTTCCCAGGACGGTGGTGATTTCCCCGATGGTGCCGACGATGGATCGGATGTCGGTCGCCGCTTCGCCGGTGCTAGCCTGAATCGCGTTGATCTGCGCCGAAATGTCGTCGGTTGCCTTGGCTGTCTGGTTCGCAAGGCTTTTTACCTCCGAAGCGACCACTGCGAATCCCTTCCCTGCTTCCCCGGCCCGTGCAGCCTCGATGGTGGCATTCAGTGCCAGAAGATTCGTTTGTGAAGCAATGGCTTTAATCAGATTGATGACTTCGCCGATTTTTTGGGCGGTTTCCACCAACCGTCCGACGCTGCGATCGGAACGGGCCGCCGCTTCCACCGAACGATTGGTGACGGCGGTGCTGCGCTCGATCTGACGACTGATTTCTCTGATCGAAGCGGCTAGTTGTTCGGTTGCCGCCGCCACGGCTTGGACGTTGGCGTTGGTCTGTTCCGATAACAAAGCGGTTTGGGTGCCGTGATCGGTGGTTGTTTGAGATCGCGCCAACACTTCGCGGCATCCCGCGCCGACCTCTTTAGCAAAACCTGTCACGTCTGGAATGACAGCGCCAACGGTTTGCTCGAAATTGGCAGAGATATCGCGGATATCCTGCTTGCGTCGATCCTCTTTGGCTTCTAGATAAGCGTTTATCGTTAACTCCAGGTCGATCATCACGGCTTTTAAGATCGCCGATACTTTGCGGCTGAGAACCTCCTTTCGTGAGCGAGTAAAGAATCCTCCAGCCTCGGCCTCCAATAAAGCTTCAACCAAGAGTGTTGTCGTTTGGCAATACGCGCCGATATACCACATCGGCTCTAAGTCCACCCGGATATGAGCCTTGGCTACTCGATCTACCGAAGCAAAATAATCGTCATCGAAACGACCAGAGAATAGGCGCCGCCAATGGCCCAGTTGCGCTTGTTTGGCTTGTTCAATATGGGTATCTGATTTAAATTTTCCAATTAAGTTTGGCCATTTACGGAGCTGATTATAAAATTTCCCAATAAATTCTGGAATAAGATGATTGATGGTTGAACTCGTATCTCTTAATGTCTGCTGGCATGGGCCATCAACCATAAAGAAATCTAGCCTCTCTTTTGAGAGAGGGGTTCTCATCGTGTTGTTGTGATTACTGGTCATGATGCTTGATCTCCAATAGTGTTAGTATAGTCATATGACTCGCGACATGAGGGCGATTTATAGAGTCCTGCGTCGTTTCGTTGCTCTATGAATAAACGGTAGCGCATATCGTCGATCAAGATATGACCGCTTAACCATCGACTAAGAAATTCAATCACATCTTCGTTCAGGCGTCCCGGCAATCCATTGAAAAATTTTTGACGCAGAGTCACTAATTGTTCAACAAGAAAAGCATGTTTTTCTTTGTGGTTATCCAATAAATTAAAGCCGATACGGCGCATATAGTCTTCTTCACGGGCAAAATGCATGTCCGTATATTGTATAAGTTCATCCAGAACAGATTCGGCCATGGAGCGATCCCGATGGCCATCGGCGGAGGCCAACTGATTCACCAATTTAACCAAACGGCGATGGTCTTCATCCAGGTGTGGATTCCCTACGCTCATGTCTGGAGTCCAGCGAATAGCAACATCAACAAGCCAATTTGTCATAACTGTTTGAAAGGCATCAACCACAACGGGATCAAAGTGGGTTCCAGATCTCTCTAAAATATAAGTAATGGCATCTTCAAAACGCCATGCCGGTTTATAAATACGGGGGCTGGTTAAAGCATCGAAGACATCGGCGACCGCTGCAATCCGAGCCGACAAGGGAATGTCTTCTCCTTTGATTCGGTTGGGATAGCCGGTGCCGTCGAATCGCTCGTGATGGTTGAGGGCAATTTCCCATCCCAAGTCGAGATGGCGACTGCTCGCCACCACCCGCCGCGCCCTGTCTAAGGCTTGGGCGCCAATCCGAGCGTGGGTTTCCATGAGAATGCGCTCATCGGCGTCTAAGAATCCGGTCTTTTTTAGAACCTGATCAGGAACTCCGACTTTGCCGATGTCATGCAGCATGCTCGCCCAACCTATTGCTTCCAGGAACAGGTCATCAATATGATCAGTATAAACGCTTTTTCGCTTTAATTGTCGCGCAATTTCTGATGATAGGCGAGCGACTCGTAAAACATGCTCGCCGGTTTCGGAATCGCGATGCTCGGCAAGATCGGCAAGAGCGACCACAGTCGCTTTATTCGAGCGGCGCAGTTCCTCTAACAAATAGAAATTTTCTAAAGCTTCCTTCATCACCATCCGAAATAATTCTACAATTTTACGCATTGCAGATCGCTCTGGGATTCCGACTGGAATCATCAAGGCACCAGACCACCGACCTGTGGCTCCTAGATGCAGCAATGTTTGGTGGGGCTCAAAAACCGAAGCGTGTCCGGCGATGACCGATTCAATCGCCGCAACCTCCTCTGCCGTCAAAACCGATGGGATGGGCCGGCTGATATCAGCGGCATAGCGGCCAAAACCACTGACTACGACGGTTTCATCTTGCAGAGTGACATGGTCCCGTTGACGGGCGCAAAATACCACGCCGTCCCTGGTGCCGACCATATCCAGCAATTGAGATAACGAAAACTCCAGAAAACGATGCAAGTGATTCGATTTAAACATTCCAACTGTCGCATCGATGATCCGTGACATACCATTTTTAATGTCATCTTGCATGCGTAATTGTTTGTAAGAACGTAATGCTAGGACAATGCAAGAAATTAGCCTTTCCTGAGTTAGCTCCGTTTTTGATCGATAATCATTGATATCATAATCCGTGATGACTCGTATCGCCGGAGCATAGCCGGGTTGTCCTGTTCGTAAGATAATTCGAACCATTTTATTATTAAGGTCTTCACGCACCCATCGGACCAATTGGAGCCCAGCGTCATCTTCCTCCATCACAACATCAAGGAGAATAAGGGCAATATCTAAATTTTTCTGAAGTGTGTGTTTCGCTTCGCGCGCCGATAAGGCCCCGAGAACGTTGATTGGGCGCCCTTCGAAATAAAAACGATCGAGAGAAAAGCGGGTGACGTTATGAATGTCTTGATCATCATCGACCACAAGAATTCGCCAAGGGTTCGCGTTAATTTCTTGTCGAGATTTAGGATGCCCATTGTCTTCATGATCATCACAAAGGATCAAAAGCTCATCATCGCTCATAACGTGATCTCCGCAAGACCTGAACAGCCCGACCAAAACATCAAGGTATTTTACATATATTTTACCATTAATAAAACCCTAACATTATAGAATCAGAATACCCATTTTGACTTCTTTTTGAGAATTGTATTTTTTGTAAAAAATATTGATAAAATAGGAGCTTCTTCGCAAAGTTATCGGTGGATGAGACGTAAATTTCACTGATCTTATCCCTTTTGGTCCCCGTATTTGGTCATCAACATTACGGCGTCGATGCTGAATGAGCCATGGCTCACCGGGATTCTATAAGCCGATTGTCAGATACATTGGAACCATAATAAATTTGTGGTTATTTTTAGAAAAACTCAAACTCCCAGAACATTCTAAATAATTTATTGATATTAATGAGTTTTTCTGTGAGCGCCGGGGCCGCGTGGCGGTCATCCCCCGCCATTAAAGTTTTTCTGCCTGTTTGTAACGATGAGTGGCCGGTTTTCGAGGGGGTGTATTGACGTGTAAAAGCATAGTATATATTCACTCGATAGTTATGGGGAGTCATTCTCAATGAGCACAGCAGAGCTGGTGCCATGACATGCACATCTGATTATCTTCGTCTTGCTCACGAATCGGCATCGAGTCGCGATCGCGGCCCCGCCCGCCCGGCATCCCAGGGCAGCCTTGATGAGTCAACATCAAGGCTCGATGGTATGAAAGAAGATTTACACTCCTGACAGCCTCAACATTGCTCTTGTTGACCGCAAGCTGCCGTAATAATTGCAAATTGATATCAGATTCTCATGCCAAAGAGGATTGGCCTGCTCATTAATGAGTTTCTGGGTGGGGTTCTGACGCTAATGAATGGTGTGTGGTTTTTTCCACCAACTCACCAGAAAATTCCGAGACTTTGGTTACACCCATTGTCCCGGCAACGGCTTGACCAATCTGGGTGGCCCACTCGATGGTGGGTTGTAATTCGACCATGAATAATTCAGACACCCCCAAAAACTCGACCAGATAGAGCGCTAATCCATATTCAGTGACGGTGCCGACGCCTGTGGCCACGGCGGTAGCGTCGTCGCCCTTATTGTGAGCGGCCAGTACGTCTCTGATCTTGGGGCCCAATTCGAAAAATTTGAGAAAACCGCCGGCAACGGTACTTTCTGCGGCCTCGGAAATTCCCTCAAAGACCGAGATCACTTCCCCCGACGATGCGGCCTCGGCAGGAGGCTCGCCCAGAGGCTCAGGGCCTTGCTCTTCGCCATGGGCGGCGGCGAGGTTCATCGGTATCCAAGCCGAGCCCAACACCAGCGCCACCAGAATCCGGGTGATCTCCAACCGAAAGCCCGATGCGGTATCAGGCCGGGACCGCAGCTCCGCGCGCTCGTGCGCGCGAAGCCAAGGGCGCAGATGCGTCCGCCTAGCGTTTGAGAGCAGGCTCGCCGGTATCACACGCTGAAACTCTCGCCGCACCCGCATCGTGCCTTCTCGTTAGGATTTCGGAAGACGAAGCCCGCCTGGACCTGATCGTCCACATAGTCCATTTCGGTGCCGATCAGGAACAATGTGGCTGTCGGGTCGACCAGTAGGGTCACGCCCTTATCTTCCACCACTTCCTCCGAATGTTTGACCTCCTCGGCATATTCCATAGTGTAACTCAATCCCGAACAGCCGCGCGGCTTGACGCCAATGCGCAGACCAACGGCGGGTGTGTCACGCTGGGCCATGATCTCCTTGACGCGGGCAGCGGCGGCGTCGGTGATACGGATGACGTTAGGCGATGGCATGAGGTCTCCTCGACGTTTGAGTTTCCGAAGGCCGTTGGCCTTTGGCGAGTTTCCGAAGGCCAGCGGCCTTTGGTCGGTCCAGAGCGAAAGCCTGGCGGGGGCAGGGGGGAATCCCCAAAATCAGACACGCCACACGGACGGGCCGCCTCACGGGTGCGAGGGGCGAGCCCTTAATGTGAGCATCGGCCGCTCATTGTCCAGTCCATGCATTACCGATCCAGGCGGATCCGCAGGGCATGCCAGTGTCCCGGCTTTGGTTTCGAGAGCAGGCGCCGATCACGTTGGAGCGCGGGATGTCTCGCCAACGTGATCGGAAAACGCTCTAGCCACAGGTGGAATAGCCGCAGCTTGAACAGAGGGTGCAGCCGTCTTGTCGGAACAAAGTTGGGCTGTCGCATTTAGGGCAGATATCACCCCCGGTTTTAGGGGTGGATGGCTTTGGGGCGGTGTCTTTGGCCGAGGGTTTGTGCTGGCTGACCACCAAGCCCAGTTCTTCCAAATGGCGGCGCATGACTCCGGCAATCAACGCCACCACACCGGGAACGTAACGCCCATTAACCCAGGCGCCCTGGGCCGCGCGAACCCGTTCTAGGTCTTCGACCAGAAAGGCCGGATTTTCCGAACGCCGCATCACCGCCGACAGAGTCAGGGTTAAAGCCGACATCAGTTCGGCATGCTCGGCGGAACGGGACGCAATAAAGATCTCGAACGGTCGACGCCGCCCATGTTCCTCAATGTCATTGATCGTGACATAGAGGTTCTCGTCGGTGAGCGGCCATTTGATTTTATAGGTCTTACCGACCAAGGCTTCGGGGCGCCGGGGCGGAGCGACAATCGCCGGGGGGCCGGCCTCGGCCCCGCCTCCGCCTTCATCGCCGACCCGCAACACCGAACCTCGAACCCCGCTAGGCCGGTAGGTGGTGCAGCCCTTGCAGCCCAAATCATAGGCCATCCGGTACACCGCCTGAAACTGATCGTAGCTGATATCCGTTGGGCAATTGATCGTTTTGGAAATCGAAGCATCCACATATCGCTGGCACACCGCCTGCATCCGAACATGGTCTTCGACGCTGAGTTCCAGCGCCGTGACCATGGAATCCGGTAAGTTCTCGGTGGGTGCTGAGGCCGGGTCCAGGCCATGATGGCGGCAATAGGCTTCGAAACCGGCATCCACCACCGCGAATTCGCGCCAGCCGCCATCGGGTTGCAACACTTTGCGGAAGTGGCGCCAGGCAAAGGACGGCTCTAGGCCCGACGACACGTTATTATAGTAAATTGCCGTGGTTCCGGTGGGGGCCACGGTCATCAACACGCCGTTACGGATGCCATTGTCCCGGATCTCGGCCCGTAGACGATCAGGTAGGGCCCGAACAAAAGGCCGCTCCAGAAATCGCTCGCGGTCAAACAGCGGGAACGGCCCGCGCTCGCGGGCCAGTTCGATGGACGCTTCGTAGGCGGCGTCCCGCAAGGCTTCCATAATCCGGCCCGTCACATCCTCGGCGGCAACGCCGCCATAGCGGACCCCCAGCATTTGCAGCGCATTGCCAAGCCCCATGATACCAAGCCCGGTTCGGCGTTTGGCTTCGGCTTCGGCCTTTTGCTCGGGAACCGGAAAAACCGTGAGGTCGATGACGTTATCGAGGAAGCGAACCCCCAGACGGGTCACTTCGGCTAGGCGAGCAAAGTCAATGTGGGCATGGCTGGTGAAAGGCTCGCGCACAAACACCGCCAGATTGACACAGCCCAGATTGCAGGCGCCATTGGGGGGAAGGGGCTGTTCACCGCACGGATTGGTGCAGCGGATCTCCTCAACATAGCCCAGATTGTTTAGGTCATTGACCCGATCGATGAAGATGACGCCGGGCTCGGCCCATTCATAAGAGTTACGGGTGATGGTTTGCCACAGCTCACGGGCCGAGACTCTCTTGTAGACGTACCAGGGCTTTTGGTTGCGCTCGCGCACCGCGACCACCGAGGCCGGATCGATAGGCGGAATGCCAAATCCCAGTTCCCACGGCTCGTCGGTCTCCACCGCCCGCATGAAGGCATCGCTGACCAACACCGACAGGTTAAAGTTGGTCAGGCGCCCTTTTTCCCGTTTGGCTTGGATGAAGGCTGGCAAGTCGGGGTGATCGCAGGTCAAGGTCGCCATCATGGCGCCGCGCCGGGAACCGCCGCTCATGATGGTGCCGCAGGTGGCATTCCAAATTTCCATGAACGACAGCGGCCCGGACGCCACCGAAGACACCCCGGCGACCACCGCGCCCTTGGGCCGCAGGGTTGAAAAGTCGGTGCCGACTCCGCCGCCCTGCTGCATGGTCAACGCGGCTCGGGTGTTGGCGGCCATAATCGACGCCATCGAGTCTTCGACGGCCTGATTGACAAAGCAATTGATCAGAGTCACCCGCCGCCCGCTGCCGGCTCCGGCATGGATGCGGCCTCCCGGACACCATTCCCGGCGGATCATGGCCTGGACCACCAGCGGTTCGAACTCGGCTCGGCGAGGGTCTGCCGCGAAGATCGCCGCCGCCACCCGCCGATGACTGTCCGCAGGTTCCATTTCCAGAGACCCGCCGTCGGGTTGGATCAGTCGGTACTTCTCGCGCCAGATCGTTTCTGCTATAGGCTGCAAGACTCCGCCGCTATTGCCAACATCGCTCAACCGTCGACTCCTTCAGGTCCACTCTCCAGCCTGACCTTATACCAGCGTGCGGAAAGAAGAGTATAGCCCCTGGCGATCGGAAAGTACGGCTTTTGGACTGCCGACGATACCAGGCACGGGCGCCAATCGGCGCCGAAAGGTTCGGGATGGCGCTGGTTTGGGATGACTCACTGAGTATCGGTGACGGTGAGATTGATCATGATCATAAAATCTTACTGGAACTGGCTAATCGCATCTTATCGGCAGCCCAGTTGAACGCCGAAAAAGAGGCATTGGCGATATTAATCGGTGAGTATATTGATTATACTGCGATTCATTTCAGTCATGAAGAATGCCTGATGATGAGACTGGACTATCCGAACAAGGATGAACATATTGCGGCGCACAGTGCTTTTTTCGAGAGATTATGTATATTAATATCGGCTTTTAAGAGAAATGAAGTGGGCGCACGAAATAAAATGACCGCATTGTTTGCAACTTATACTTTTAATCATATCGTGACCTTTGACCGAGATTTGGCCGACTGGTGTCATCAACACCATCCCCATGAAGGCATCGGGGGCCGCCGGAAAGGGGATGCCGTCGGGTAAATGGGGCAATCCTGAGGTCGGCAGCGGCGGGAACCCTTAAAGCGGCGGGAACCCTTAAAAAAGACGATGGCGGTTGTGTCGTAAGCTTGTGGTCAGTCTATCTCGCTATGGTGCCGTTGTTCGGCCAAGGTCATCCGGCTCGGGTGGCGTACCGTAGAGGATGACGGTGGAATGAGACACAGACCGCACATGCCGACTCCATTTGGATTGGTCAAGGGGTGTTTGTTGTTTTGCGGAGCGATGGCGGCAACAACGGCTTTTGCTGCCGAAACCGTTGCCGTTACGGCCATGCCTCGGGATCATGGCGTCGTTATTCACGCCACCGCCACCCTTCAAGCCTCTTATGATGTGATTTGGCGGACCCTGACTGATTACGACCGCTTCTCCGAGTTCATTCCCGGCATGAGCCATAGCCGGATTCTGGAGCGTCATGGTGCGACCCTGGTGGTGGAACAGGTCGGTGCCGCCGGGGTTTCAATTTTTCGCTACCCCATCAATGTGGTGGTCGAATCCGTAGAATATCCGCCCACAGCGATTACCGTTAAATTGATCAGCGGCAATCTCCGTCGGTTGACCGGGGGGTATACGCTGATCCCAGTGCCGAATCGACCCAATGTCTTTACATTGAATTGGGATGGTTTCATTGAACCGGATATTGATATTCCCAGCTTTATCGCCATGCCGGTTTTAAAATCCAATATTGAAGATCAGTTCGTGGCGATGGTTCAGGAAATCGAGTATCAGGCTCGGTCAAGAGTCGTCGACTTAGCTGAAAAGCATATTATCCCGGCGAGCCCTCACACCGACACAGTGCCGGTATCGGGCCGCGACTGCGGCCCTGCGGCCTCGTGGACGCGAAGCTCCGGTGTGGACTCTGGGAGGCGCGGATGCGCCCGCCCGGCGTCTGAGGGTAGCCTTGATGAGTCACCATCAAGGCTCGAGGATATCAATCCATGATTATAATATCATCGAGCCGTGACATGATGCCATCAAAGCCGATCTTGCATGTCGATTGGTCTCAGGCCGCGACGGCGGCCCCGCGTCCTCGTGGACGCGAAGCCAAGGGCGCGGATGCGCCCGCCCGGCGTCTGAGGGCAGCCTTGGTGAGTCACTATCAAGGCCCGATGGTATCATTGATCAGGGAAACTCAAAGCCTACAATTATTCAGTCTTCGACAGGGCCACTGAGCCCTCAGATCACAAATAATTCGGGGGTCATTAATATTCAGGGCGATGGTATGGGGAATGACCTAGCGATAGTCTTGTATGAGGTCTATTTTTATCGTTTGGTACATGCTATCCGTGCGCTTATGTGGGGGCAGTCGGTCTTCTGTGGTCAAAATGGGATCGGGTAACTGTAGTGCCGTGCCGAACGGCTTCTTCTGCTCCCGTTCCCGCTGTTTGACCTTGGCGTCAGTGCGTTCGGTCAAGAGGGATGATCTCGTTCAGAGGAATGCCGTCGACGAGCCGTTCAGCCCACTCCTCGAGCTGGTCACTTTGAGCGGTGCGGATGCGATGCTCGATTTCGGAGGACAGAGGGCCAAAGCGCCGTCTTAATTGCCGAAGGAGTATATTGGCTTTTCCTTCGGTTTCACCCTCGGCCTTCCCTTCGGCCTTCCCTTCGGCCTTCCCCTCAGCCTTTCCTTCAGCCTTTCCTTCAGCCAGCCCTTCGGCTCTGGCTTCGGCCTTCCACCGCTCGACCCATTCTTGGACTCGTGTCTGCAACATGGTTTTAACTCCCCCTATATTTTCGGGAATAGCGAGTGTTGCGCCTTGATCTCTTAAGCCTTGGGCCGCCTGCTGGACAATCTCGGTGAACAAGGTCCGCAAGGTTTCGTAATCGGGATGGTGTCGAAACCAGAGCGTAGCCTGATCGATCAGGCCCATCAGCTCGGTGGTTTCGTGGCAATGTTCCAGCCGGAACAGCAATGCTGTCAGGCTCTCCCGTCGCGCCAAGTCTTCCCGAGAAAAAGCGCCCTCATCCAACAGATGGTAGCGAAGTCTTGGCTGCCAACGCCAGAGCGTCGAGTCCGTCGGCAGGGCGATCAGGTCCGTCAGTTCGGTTGGGGCATTCCAGGGCCGATCCCCATTATAAAGGACGATGGACAGCACCGGCGGTAAGCGGTCATGGCGCGATCGTTTCTGTTCCTTGATGATCTGCTGCCACAGCAAGCCGACATAGACCAGCATCCGCACCGCCATCCAGCGGTCGATGGTCGATTGGAATTCCAACAGGATGTAGAGATAAATATCCGAGCCATCGTGGGTCGGTAGGCGCCAGATCACATCGCCGTCTCGTCTTTTGCCCCGGCGGCCATGGAATTTGGCGTTGACCCGTTCCATGCGGGTGAAATCGATCCCGACCGCCATGGCGTCGGGCACGAACTCGCGTATCAACCCCTCCACCATCAGCGGGTGAGAGAACAGGCGGTGATAGAGGGAGTCGGAGTCGGTCATG
>CAIXKV010000131.1 GCA_903920145.1 uncultured Rhodospirillales bacterium | reverse complement strand
TTCATCCCCGCGCGTGCGGGGAACACTTACTGATCAACAGCTGTCCGAGTGTGTAGCCCGGTTCATCCCCGCGCGTGCGGGGAACACGCCTCGACCAGTTCGGCCAGCCGGGTCATGTTCGGTTCATCCCCGCGCGTGCGGGGAACACTCTTCTCAGAAGCTGTTGAACTAGCAGATTTTTTTCTGCTTGGCAAGAGCTACCGATGTTCTCTTTTTGTCCCGGCCTATCCGAACGGCCTTAGCGCGCGGAGAACGCGGGCGTCTCGCCCACCTTCAGGCCTCGTCTCTTTGGGGGCCCCACAAAGAGAACGAGCACATAAGACCATAAAATAAGACAATAAAATATCCGCTTTTGAGTAGTTTCCGATGGCTGACGATCTCGATTTTCTTGAATAGGTTGGGTAATCAGCTCGAACCGCCCACAGGCGATCGTTGTGTGGTCGGTCGAATGGCGGGAGATGTCAGCATCAAGCACCCAAGGTCGGCACCGATTCACAGAAGGCGGCCATGAGCAGAACCTCATTCATTGCGATGCTGGAATTTGGACTTTCGGTTCTTCCGCCGGGTGCCGGAACCGCTGCCCGCCAAGATGCCCCCTCCAAGGAGGCCCGCCCTACGATCTGATGACCGTCAGCGAGCGGTTCAATAGGGGCGGGCGTTGCAAATGCCGCTACCGAAAAAGAACCACCACAGCTCTTTTAATCACCAACGAACGGAGACGACAATGGAAAAGCCGATTCAAGCGCCTGTGGCAGAAATCCAGGCCACAGAAAAGCAACAGGCAGACGCTATTCAGGCAACATCAGCCAAGGTGACGGGTACAATTCATAAATTTGCGGACGAAGCCAAAGCGGCAGGAACCCGGCAGGTTGATGTTATTAATGGCTCATCGGCAAAAGTCCTCAATGTCTACCATGACATATGCGCATCCTGGCTCGCGCATCGGAACGAGGACATGCGGATTGGAATGGAGGCGGTCAACCGTCTCTCGGAGTGCCGGGACATCGGCAAGGCGGCCGAAATCTACAGCGGGTGGGTGACAGACAGCGTCCGTCGCCTCCAGGCCGAACTCTCCTCGGCGCCGACCGAAATCACCAAGCTGGGCAATCAGTACCTGAAGACCGCCAAAGGCTTGGCGACCGCCACTCACGGCAGGGCGTAAGACCATCGAGCCTTGATGGTGACTCATCAAGGCTGCCCTCAGACGCCGGGCCGCCGTCGCGGCCCGAGGACCGGCGATGTGTCAGGATCAGGGCTCGTCGGTATCATAACCGCGGCCTCCGGGCTCGGGTTGGCGGAAAGGGCGGCGAAGGCGGCGGTCCCGTTACCGGGATCAAAGACAACGCCTGCGCCAGCCACGGCCACACGCCGCCCGATCGCAGCCACACCAAAAGCATCAGAACGATGCCATAGCCGAACAGCGTCAAACCCGGAACCGGATGGCCCAGCCGATGCGCCAGCCACGCCAAGCCCTGGTCCAAGGGAAGCAGGACAAAAGCACCGACAACCGGCCCTAAAACCGTGCCAAGCCCGCCGATTACCGCGCATAGAGCGATTTCCAGGGATTGACTGGCCGAAAACACGCTATCCGGCACCAAAGATCCCGAAGAAAACGCCAAAAATACCCCCGCCGGAGCGGTCAGGGCCGCCGAAATCGCCATGGCTGACAGGCGGGTTCGGAACACATTGACCCCGATCGCCGCCGCCATCATCGGATTATCCCGTGCTGCCCGCCAACGATATCCCAGGCCCGAGCGCGACAGCCCTTGGATGATGACCAGAACGGTCAGCGTCAACAACAGGATCAGGGAATAGGCCGATCCGAAGCCGTTGTTGTGTGGGTCGGAAGCCGGATGAGCCGCCGTGACCGGGGCGGACGACAGCAGCCACCCAAGCGCACCGCCCACACTCTCCAAATGATCGGCGGTGACCCGGCAGGCTTCGGCTCCGGTTAAGGTCAGGATGGCAAAGGACAATTCTGGCCGTTCGGTGCGCAGCGCCAATGCCCCCAGGATGGTTCCGATCAGCCCGACCAACGGCGTCACCAGAATGATCGCAATTCCGCAGCTCACGCCCCAATGCAGACACAACCCCGCCGCAAAATAAGCCCCCAGTCCGACGAAGAGGGTATGACCAAGGGATAGCGGCCCCGCGAAACCGGACACCACATTCCAGGCTTGGCCAACATAGGCCAGCCACAGGGTCGAGGCGACGACGGTCACGGTCTGGGGCTCGGCCCATTCGGGCAGTGTGACCAGACCCGACACGGCACCCAAGCCCAGCACACGGCCTTGCCATGTGGTGGCCGTCAGCACATCGTCACACAGGGCGATTGTCCCGCGCGCCAATCGTTCGGGTAGGCTTCCCAACCACCCCAACCCGTGGCCGAGTCCCCACGCCAACGCATCAACTCCGGTTTCGAACAGAATGGCGGCTCGTTCCCGCGCCAGCCCCCACAGATCGTCCTGCATTTCTCCTTGTGGATCGGGCTCCTGTGGATCATGCCGGCCTTCCAGGGCCGATGCCTCTTCAGGATCGGCAAGGCCCTGACGAGCGGGCTTCAGGGCGCGGACCCCCAAAACCAGAATCAAAAGCCCGTATCCAGCCAGACTTTGGAAGGCCGGTGCCCAAAAGGCCTCGGCCAAAGCCTCAACCATCCCGACCAGTAACCCGGCCACCAACACCCCGCCCGTGCTGTCAAAACCGCCGATCAGGGTGACAATCAAGACCGTCGCGAAACACTCGGGCATTAATTCGGGCCCAATGTCGATGATCTGGGTCAACAGACAGCCCGCCACCCCGGCCACCCCGGCGCCCAACCCAAAAACCACGGCTTGAAGCCATCCCAGATTCAAGCCTGCTACGCGGGCTCCGAACGGATTGTCGGCGCAAGCCCGAATGGCTTTGCCGGTGCGACTGATGTTGAAGAAAAGAAACAGGGCGATAATCCCCAGCACCGCCACCCAGGCCGCCCGAACCCGCAATCGGTCCAGCGAAAAGGGGCCGATCACCAGGGTATCGCCGACATAGGGCAGATGCAGGCCGCGTGGCGGGCCGCCGAAGAGCATCGCCAAGCCTCCCGCCAGCCCCAGCGTCAACCCGGCGAGCAGCAAGGACGGTGTCGGCTCGGGAACCGTCAGAACCCGATTCAGGATTAAGCGCTGAACCAGAATCCCAAAGACGAACAGCCCGGTCGCGTCCATCGGCAGCGCCCACAGCGGGTCGGTGCCATGGGTATTCGCCACCATCGCCGCCCCGTACATGCCAGCCACCATCAGGCCGCCATGGGCGAAATTGATCACACGCAAGGCGCCAAACACCATGGCCAACCCAACCGCCGCCAGCCCATAGACCAGCCCAGCCAAGGCGCCCGTGATCAGAATATTAAGGATGAATGCCAGAGACATCGGCCCGCATCGTCGCCAGAAACCCGCCGCATAAGAACCCGCCCCTGGCAGAACCGCAAGGGACTTTACGATGACGGGCTGGAAGACGGGGCCGGGATAGACCATCGAGCCTTGAGGGGAGCCCGGACAAGAGGCCCGTGCTCCCAGGACGCTCTCCTTATCCGCGAACCAAGGTCAAGGATTCCGGAAATGACCCACCCTTGAAGTCTGGTCGACCGGCTGGACCCTCGGCGCGTTTGGTGTAGCCGGCGAGGAACACCTGCCGGGCCAACTCCGGGGTTTGCTGAAGACTGACCTGATCTCCCAGGCACACATGCTCGCCATAACCGAAATGGAGGTAATGATAGGCCGGACGGTTGGGATCGAAGGCTTCGGGATTTTTGACCACGGTGGCGTCATGCATCGCCGAAGCGGTGGCGCACAACACAAGGCTGTTGGCGGGCAGAGTGGTTTCGCGCTCGGTCCCGGCGGCGATGGTGTAGGCCGCGACACTCTGGCGAACGATGAAGGGATTCATCGGCCAGAACCGTAGGGCCTCCCAGAACAGCCGGTCGAACGTGGCAAGATCATTGAGTTTCGCGGCGGTGATCGCTTGGGCTAACGGCCCCGGACGGTCGAGCAGAACGTCAATGGCCTGAACCGCCGCCGCCGAGGTGGTTTCAACCCCGCCCACCAGCAATCCCATGATGTTGCTCAAGAGCCGGGCTTGATCAAAGCCGATTGAAGGCGGGGTTTCCAAACGTAGCAGCCGGGACACAATGTCGTCAGCCTTGGGATCGCTGGCTACCCGTTGACGACGTCCAGGCAGAATGTTGTTCAAATAGATGAACATCTCTCGTCCGGCCTCGAGATTCGCCTGATGAATCGCCGGGTCATCGGTCAGATTATGGAACATGTCGTTTTGGGTGGCGTAGGACCAGCGCATCATGGTGGCGTCGTCCGGCCCCGAAAACCCGAAATAAGCCCCGGTCAGGCGCACAGGGACCAGCCGAGTCAACTGGCTGACAATCTCCAGCCGGCCATCCGAAGACGCTCCTTCGGCAATGGCGGTTTTGGCCAGGGCCGCAACCTGAGCCCGCACCCCGTCCATGTCCGATTGCTGGATCAGCGCCCGCAGGATCCCTTTATCGCGCTGGTTGTATACGGTACCATCTCGCGCCAGCATAAAGGGGCCTACCGAGGGGTCCATCTTGGGAGCATAGGGCCGAACGGTAAACACCAGATTGCGGGAGAGCGCCTCTTCCACATCGGCAAAGCGCGTCAACAACACAGGCCCCGGTGAAACCAGGATCGGGCGTTGGCTCCGCAATTCGGCGTACAGTTCCAACGGTTTGGTCGCCAACCAAGCATACAGCAGCTTGACCTGATTTTCAGGCGAAGCGGCGTCATAGGCCGGCAAAAAAGCAGACGTATCCAGGCTGGTGCTCATGGCATCCCTTTAAACAATGGCTGTTGACCCAGGACCGAGAGGCAGAAAAGCGAAAGGGTGCATACCGTTTTATGATACGGTTTTGGGATATAAAGTGTCGCGATATAATCGTATCGCGCTTATCATAATTCAAGTGATACTATCAAATCCTAAGATCAATAGCATAAGGATTACAATCGTATGCGATCTCTTGTTATTCCGATACTGCTAGCCTGCGGTATCGTCGACGGTTGCGCGCCAAGTTTGCCACCGGCCCCGCCGGTTAAACAGGTGCGTTGGCTTGATCAGAATTGGAATCCAAACGAGCGTCACTGGTTTCATCACGCGAGTCAGGGCACTTCAACCTTCCCGGTTCCGTACAAGTGGTTTGTTTCGCTGGAGCAACCGAAAATCTGGCTGTGGGGCGACGCCCCAATGCTGGTGGATGAAGAGTATCTCCGGCAATTCGGCTTCATCCCCAGCCCCCGTACCGTCGAGGGGCAGGCCAATCAGGGGAATGACGCTGGCGCCGGTTATCAGGCCGCCTATGGCCAAAAACCGGAAGACGCCAATCCCGATGCACTGCCGGTGGGCTTTGCCATCACCAAGGGCTACACGGATCCGACCACCGGCCAGCCGGTTCCCGATCAGTTGGGCCTAAGCTGCGCCGCCTGCCACACCGGCCATCTTGACTATAAGGGCACCAGCCTGCGCATCGACGGCGGTCCCGCCACCGTTGATCTGGGTAAGTTCCGCACCGTTTTGGGGTTGGCGCTGGCGTACACTGGTTACGTTCCGGGCCGCTTTGATCGTTTTGCCGAGCGGGTTTTGGGGCCGGATGCCACTCCGGCGGCAAAAGCCGACCTAAAGACGGCCTTTGACAGCCTGCTGGCCAAAGGCAAGCAAGTGTCGGACGCAGAAAAGCCCGTCACCGACACCAACGCCGAAGAAGGCTTTGGTCGACTCGATGCCCTGACCCGGATCGGCAACACCGTTTTTGCCGAAGACCTGATCGGAGCACCGGCCACTGGGTTCAATTGGCTGGATAATTTCGCGCCGATCGTCGCTCCGGTGAAATTCCCCCCCACCTGGGATATTTCTTGGTTCGACTGGGTCCAGTACGACGCTTCGATTCAACAGCCGATGATCCGCAATGCCGGCGAGGCCATGGGCGTCAATGCCAAGATCAACCTGACCAACCCCGATCGTCCACTCTATAGCTCGTCGGTCCAGACCGACAGCATCTTTCAGATGGAACAACAGATTGCGGGCCAATATCCGTTGCAGGCCGACGGCAAGCCCCCGGCTTTCAGCGGTCTCTTGTCGCCGAAATGGCCCGAGGACGTGTTGGGCAAGATTGATCCGGTCAAGCAGGCCAAGGGACACGCCCTCTATCAAGAGATATGTCAGGGCTGCCATCTGCCGCCGGTCAAGGATCCGGCCTTTTGGTCGCCGGCCTTGTGGACCACACCCAATCAGTATGGCCAAAGCTATCTTAAGCTGAAGACCATCGATCTTAAGGTCATTGGTACCGATCCTGGCCAAGCCGACATCCTGCCCAACCGTAAGGTTAAGCTGCCGGCTTATCTTGGGGTTGATCCTGCGACTTTGTGTAACGGCAAACCTGGACAGCCGGTCACCAAAACCCTGTTTGCCTTTGCGCTTGGCTATGCCGTCCAAAAGACCGTAGATACTTGGTATACCGAGCACAAAACTCCGCCGGCCACTCAAGCCCAAATGAACGGCTACCGCCCGAATTGCCTCCAAGCCAAGCCGTTCTACAAGGCCCGGCCTTTGGATGGAGCTTGGGCGATTCCGCCTTTCCTGCACAATGGCTCGGTCCCGACGCTCTATGACCTGCTGTCGCCGGTCGCGGAACGTCCCCAGGTCTTCTGTGTTGGCAACCGTGAGTACGACCCGATCAAGGTTGGTACGACCACAGAATGCGTCAGCGGCACCACCACCATTGACACCCGCATTGCTGGAAATCACAACACCGGCCATGAATTCCGCGACGCTCCTGGAACGGAAGGCGTGATCGGTCGTGCTCTTTCGGTGGATGAACGCTGGGCTTTGATCGAATACCTCAAGAGCCTGTAAGACCTCGGGCCTTGATGGTGACACATCAAGGCTGCCCTCAGACGCCGGGCGGGCGCATCCGCGCCCCCGAGAGTCCACATACTGGGGCTTCGCGTCCACGAGGACGCGGGGCCGCCGTCGCGGCCCGAGGACCGGCGATGTGTCATTGTTATGGGCCGCCGGTAACAACACACCCAAGGGGGCTTTGCCCCCTTGGCTTTCGCAGACCGGCACCCGCAAGGAGGCTATTGGCCTTTTGCGGGTGTGGGCGGAGCCTACGAAACCCTTAGCGCCGATCGAGCACCGTCTTCGATCCTGACGTCCGATTCAACACCGACGTCTGGTCCGACGTCTGGGGCTGGCTTTGGAACCAACGCACGGTGTCGGCAAGGCCGGCGGCCAGGGGGATGGCCGGCACGAAACCCAAATTTTGGGAGGCTTTGGCAATGTCGATCCGGCGAACCGGGATGGCCACGGGCTTGGTTGGGTCAAAGCGAATCTCGGCATTCTGGTGCCCGCTGGCCGCCAGAATCTGAGACACCAGGGCCCGAACGCTGATCGCCTCGCCGTAAGCGATATTGACCGGATCGCATGTCCCGGCCTTTTCCAGAGCCAGCAAACAGCCTCGAGCGAAATCGGTGACATGCAGAAAGTCCCGCACCTCATCGCCGGTCCCCCACACCACAAAGGGGTTTTCCTTGGCGGCGGCGCGGCGGATCAAGGCCGGCACGACGTGGCTGGAGGCCAAGTCGAAACGATCGCGTGGCCCGTAAACGGCGCCAGGACGGACAATTACGGGCGAAAGAGACGAGCGTTGAGCAACAAATTCAGCCTGTCGTTCCAGATAACGGCGCATCCAACCATAGCCGTGATAAGCCGGATGAACCGGACCGTCCCAAAAGTCTTGTTCTCGCACCGGATGATCAAAGGCAGGATAGCCGGTACTGCTGCTGAAAATGACAATTCGTTTGACCCCGGCGGTCCAGGCTGCCCACAACAGATTGGCGGTGATGGCCAAAAGGTCAGACAACCCGGCCAGAATATCCTGAGGCCCGACCCCAGCGGCGCCAACCCCGCCAGCGGCATGGATCACGGTGTCAATCCCCTCCATGGCGCGCAAACAGGCGTCGCGTTGGAACAGATCGACCGGGCACAGCTCTAGCCGAGGGTCTTTGATCGGTGGCGGGCGCCGATGGACGGTGATCCGCACCTGAGCCCCTGCGGCCAGCAGAGCTTCGGCACAATGACTGCCGATAAAGCCGGTGCCTCCGGCCACAAGGCAGGAGCGGCCCGCGAAGAAAGCAGCGGAAGGTTGTGTGATCATGTTCTGGTCAACCTTATGGGCGCTAGGATCGGGTTAGAGAGTCCTGGTCGATTCTGCCCGGTGTCGTCTCACCGCGATCAGCAAAGGAAAGTAACCATGTCATACCATCGAGCCTTGATGTTGACTCATCGCCGGTCCTCGGGCCGCGACGGCGGCCCCGCGTCCTCGTGGACGCGAAGCCCCAGTGTGTGGACTCTAGGGGGCGCGGATGCGCCCGCCCGGCGTCTGAGGGCAGCCTTGATGAGTCACCATCAAGGCCCGATGGTATCAGTCGGTCTGTTTGCCGGTATGATTGACTTCCGCCAGCCCCACGCGCACATTTGCCGAAGG
>CAIXKV010000130.1 GCA_903920145.1 uncultured Rhodospirillales bacterium | reverse complement strand
GCCTTGATGTTGACTCATCAAGGCTGCCCTCAGACGCCGGGCGGGCGCATCCGCGCCCTTGGCTTCGCGCGCATGGGCGCGCGGGGCCGTCGTCGCGGCCCGATACCGGCAGTGTGTCATCGTTATAGCTCGCCGGTATTAGACGTCGGGCGCACGGGACCGCGCAGTCGCGGCCCGAGGATCGGTGCTGTGTCCGCATCCGGGCGCGTCGGGATCACCTCCTTCTTTATTCCCGACGCTGGCTTTTTCCCGACGCTGAGGTCTGGACGCCTTCGCTTTGCGGTGTCATAGTGCGCGCCATTCGGCAATTGTTTTCGGGGCCTTGCCCCAGCGCGAGCGGCCATGTTCGACCTGACATCCTTGCTGACGTCCTTTGACAGTCTCCAGATCAAGCTTTTCACCTGGCGCCGGGGAACCCTGGTCGGAACCGATTCTTTCGGAAACCGTTACTATCGGGGAACTCGGAAGCGGACCGACGGCCGCGAGCGTCGTTGGGTGATGTATGAAGGCAGCTTCGACCCAAGCAAAGTTCCGCCCGAGTGGTTCGGTTGGCTGCACTATACCACCGACGAGCCGTTGGCCGCTGGCAGTGCCTTCCACAAACCATGGATCAAGCCCCACCGGCCCAACCCGACCGGAACGGAGACTGCGTACCAACCCGCCGGGCATCCCCTGATGGGCGGACAACGGGGCAAGGCCACCGGCGATTACGAGCCCTGGCAGCCGACCTGATTCCCTCGCGGCTCATGCCCCTGGCGTGAGCCGCGTCAGATACAGAACGGATCATGCAGAAAAACGTCATCGAGACCGTGCTGGGCGCGGTGGTTCTGGTGGTTGCAGGCTTTTTCCTGGCCTTCGCTTATGCCAGCACTGACCTCCGCAAGGTCAAGGGCTATTCGCTCACGGCTCAGTTTTCGAGCATCAGTGGCCTTCAGAACGGCGCCGATGTCCGCATCAGCGGCGTCAAGGTCGGGAGCGTGGTCGGCCTGACGCTCGACCCCGCAACCTACTTGGCAGTCGTTCATCTGTCCATTGATCCGTCGATTCAGCTCCCCCGCGACACTGTCGCACTGGTGGCCAGCGAGAGCTTGCTGGGTGGCAAATTTCTCTCACTGGAACCCGGCGGCGACGCCGAACATCTTCCTGAAAATGGCCGCATTGAATACACTCAGTCCACGCCCGGATTTGAGCAGTTGCTAGGCCAAGTCATTTTCAGCTTGCAAAGCATCGGCAAGCCGCAGGGAAGCGACGGCAGCCCCGCCAAAACCGGAAAGTGATGTTATGACCATCGTGGCCCCCAGCGCGTCGGCGGTATCCGATTGGAATGCCGGGGATTACCAGCGCCACGCAGGCTTTGTCGCGGATTTGGGAGCCTCGGTTTTTCAAACGCTGGCACCTTGCCCTGGGGAACGCATCCTCGACCTGGGATGTGGCGATGGCGTGCTGACCGCCCGGCTGCTGGAGGCCGGGGCCGAAGTGGTCGGCGTTGATGCCAGTCCTGCCATGGTCGAAGCGGCACGGGCACGCGGCATTGATGCCCGATTGCTGGACGGCCAAACTCTCGACCCAAGCCTTCTTTTCACCTCTGAGGACGACTCCCGTCCCTTCGACGCGGTTTTTTCCAACGCCGCACTTCACTGGATGCGCCGCCCCGACGCCGTGATCGCTGGTGTCGCCCAACTGCTGCGACCGGGCGGGCGGTTTGTGGGCGAGTTCGGAGCCGCCGGCAATGTCGCGCAGATCGGCCAAGCTCTGGTTGCCGGCTTGGATCGGCGCGGTCTGGACGGTCGGGCGGCTTGGCCCTGGTACTTTCCCGAACCCGATGAATACCGCGCTCGCCTGATCCATGGCGGTTTCCAGGACGTTCGGTTGGAGCGGTTCGAGCGGCCAACCCCACTCCCGACCGGCCTTGCCGGTTGGCTGACCACCTTCGCCAGTCCTTTTCTGCGCTATTTACCTGTCGCCGAACACGAGACCTACCTAGCGGACGTCGCGGACGCCTTGACTCCGACCTTGCAGGATGGCGACGGGCGATGGTGGGCTGATTATGTCCGGTTACGATTTGCCGCAGTCAAACCCGACTGATCCTCCTTGTCGGTCAGCCCCTAATTCCGATAATTGCTAATGTATCGTTCCATTGGGACGCGTTATCGCTCTTGATCTCGCCAATGTGGACTTGGTCAGTGGCGATGCCCGCGATAGATTCAGGCTGCCGCCAGAACAATGGCGACGGCGATGAAAAAGGGGGGGCCAGAATGGCTGACCGAGTCGCAAGACGTGGATTCCTGATGGCAGGCCTAGCGGCGCTGTTGGTTTTGATGACCGCCGCCCCCGGAACCGCCCGCGCCGATGACCTGATTCGGATCGGAACCTACCGCCATTATCCGCCCTGGACCATCAGCAGCCCAACCGGCATCATTACCGGCTTTGAAATTGACCTGATCCACGACTTATGTCAGCGGATGGGGGCAAAGTGCGAGATTTCCGCCGTCAATTGGGAGCATATTTTTGAAGCTCTCGATGCCAAAGAATTCGATATCTATATCGGTTGCATGACCATTACGCCAGAACGAGCGAAAAGAGTCCTGTTCAGCCAGCCTTATGCCCTAACCCCAGAATATTTTGCAACATTGAAAGGCAATGACCTAACCACATTGCTTACTTTAAACCGGCTTGATCTTGATCACATGGATGCCGATGATCAGTCTAGCCTTACGACTCTTATACAAGCACTACGAAATAAACGGGTCGGCGTTCATACTGACACCGTTTATGAGACTTTTGCTAATCAATATCTTAAAAATATTGCTGATATCCGTATTTATCATTCTGAAACGGACCAATATGCGGATATTATCCATGGCCGGCTTGACGCCATTCTCGACGGTGGCGCAGCCCTCCATGAATTCATTCTGGCTGGAAACAACACAGGCGACGGGACTGCGGAACTGACTTTGTTTGGCCCCGCTCTTCTGGGTGGCCCTTTCGGCCACGGCGTCGGAGCGGTGATGCCGCGTGATGCCAAAGGGCTGCGAACCCGGATCGACGCCGCCCTCGACGCGGCCAAAGCCGATGGCACCTTAGCCCGGTTGTCGCTCACTTGGTTCGGCTACAACGCCGCAGCCGAGTAAGGAAGGCCCCGCCACACAATGGTTCATTCGTCTGCCCCCCTTCCGTCCCTCGTCGAACCGCCTTTCGCCCAAAGCCACAAGCCAGGACGACGATTCGGCATTCTATTCAAGGTTTCCGCTGCCTTTTTCGTTGTGGTCGCCATGGCCATCACATCTGAAATTGTCTCCTGGGCTTCGCTCCGACATATCGAAAATCAACTAACCATTGTGGTCCAACATTCCGTTCCGGCCATGACCACCGCCGAAGCTCTGGCGGTGGAAGCCTCGGCGATCGCCCAGGCCTCGAACACTTTGACAGCGGCCTCGACCGAAGACCAGCGAACAGCCGTCATGACCACCCTTGCCGGACGCATCACCGGCTTGAATATCCAACTCGACGAACTGGCACGACTTAAAGTTGATAATGCTATATTAACCATTCTACGGGACCGCATTGCAACCTTAGCAATCAATCTAAACAGGCAAAGCGATCTTGTTGATCAACGAATTATCTTAAACACACAACTCTATGACGACGCCACACGGCTCGCCGACAGCCACAAGCAATTCCTTATTGCCGTCACCCCGCGCATCGAAAATACGTACCGATCCTTGTTCATCGGCATCAAAACCCTGGTGAACGATCTGGGCCCCAATGTCGCCAAGCCCCCCTCCTCCGCCCCCCCGACACCGGCCACCGCTCCGACCTCGTACCAAGATGTGGTGGTGCTGCAACGCCGGATTGGTTACCTCTTCAACCATAATGTCGGCGAGATGCTGGCGCTGCTAGAGCTGGCGGCTGCGGGGAATTTGGCTGCGGGCTTGTTAAACGAGATGATTTTGGTCTCGGACCCGGCACGCATTCGCCAATTGCGTAGCCGATTCGGCGAAATCACTATTTCCATGGGTGCGATCCGCCTGAATCTGGCCACCACCCCGGAAAATCAGGTGCTTTTGGGGCTAACCACGCCGATGCTTCAATATGGACTCGGGTCCGAAAACCTGTTTGACCGCCATTTAAAAGCCCTAGACCTGGATCGCGCCTCAAACGCGGAGGTTGTCGAAAATCAAAAGCTGTCCGAGGCCTTAACCGAAGCCGTCAATCAACTGTTACTGTCGGCCCGAGCCAACGCCGAAGACACGGCACGGGATGTCCAACACGACGCCGCAACGGCTAGGCTGCTCCAAACCCTCGCCGTCGCGCTCGCCGTGCTGATGGCCTTGATCATCGGCTGGCATACGGTGGGACGCCAGATCATTGGCCGCATCTTGGCCCTGCAACGCGCCATGGAAGCCGAAGCCGCCGGACGGGAAATCGTCATTCCGGCCCACGGAAACGACGAAATCAGCGACATGGCGGTGGCGCTTGGCCATTTCGTCAGCCGGCGAAAACGAGCCGAATCGGAATTACGAGCCGCCGCGACACGGGCCGAAGACGCTGTTCGTGAATTGACCGAATTACAAGAAGCCCTGGTTCAAACCGAGAAAATGGCGGCCTTAGGCGGCTTGGTGGCCGGGGTGGCCCACGAACTGAATACACCGATTGGCGTCTGTTTGACGGCGGCCTCTCTGTTAACCGAACGCACCGAGGAGTTCGCGCGGGGCTTCAACAGCGGACAATTACGCAAATCCAAAGTTCAAGACTATGTCGATATGGCCGGTGAGGTCTCGACGCTCATTCGTTCCAATCTAGAGCGGGCCGGTGATCTGGTCCGGGTCTTCAAGCAAGTAGCCATCGCCCCTACCGAAGATGAGCGGCAGATTTTTCGAATTCGTGAACATATTGATGTGGTGGCTGGCTTGATGGCCGAACGGATACGGCTTGCCGATCATCGGCTTATCGTTGACTGCGCGCCCCACCTGACCTTGAACGGCTTTCCTGAAGCCTTGCGCCAGGTCATTGATGTCCTGCTCGACAATGCCCTCACTCATGCCTTTCCGCCTAACACACCCGGCGCCATAACGATCACGGCAATGGCCACCCTTAACACCGTCACCTTGACCATTGCCGATACCGGAATCGGGATCCGCTCCGAAGACATACCTCACCTGTTCGAACCCTTCTTCACCACTCGACGCAGTCAGGGCGGCATCGGCCTGGGGCTGCATATGGCCTTTAACATTGTCTCCAGCGTGCTCGGCGGGCGGATTTCTGTCGAATCCACCCATGGGCGAGGCTGTCAATTCATCGTGACCATCCCATCCGTCGCCCCGACTCCAGCCGCACGCCGCCGCGCACCTCCCGTCTAGGACGCCACGTCGACCGAATTGAAGAGTCAGAGCGGCGCCCGCCCGGCGTTTGAGGGCAGACTTGATGTGTCAGCATCAGGGCTCGCCGGTGTGATACCGGCGAGCTATAACGATGACACACTGCCGGTATCGGGCCGCGACGACGGCCCCGCGCGCCCATGCGCGCGAAGCCAAGGGCGCGGATGCGCCCGCCCGGCGTCTGAGGGCAGACTTGATGAGTCAACATCAAGGCTCGAGGGTATGAGCCTTGACTTGAAGGGCAACCGAGGGTCAGAATCCCCCTGTTCCCCCGTCGAGATCAGGATTGTCCGTGCCCCTCTCCGACCACCTGCACATCCGCCCTTGTGCCCTGCTCCTGGTGGTGGCGGCCTTCGTCCTTGCCGTCACGCCATCGGCACGGGCGGGCTTGGACTCCCCGACGAAGCCCGCCGATTCCAGCAAACCCGCCGATGACGCACAGCCGATTGACGACTCGAAGATGATCGACAAAAGCGTGGCTGTCCTTCAGGGATTAGACAAGATCACGGCGCGGGTCTCGACCTTTGAAGTCGTTGTTGGCGAAACCGCGCGCTTCGGCACGCTGCTGATCACCCCGCGCGCCTGCCGAGAAGCCCCGCCCATTGAACCGCCGGAAGCCACGGCCTTTCTGGAAATCAGCGAGGTCAAGCCCGACGAGAAGCCGATGATCCGATTCAGTGGCTGGATGTTTGCATCGTCGCCGTCACTCTCGGCGCTGGAGCATCCCATTTACGATGTCTGGGTTACGGGTTGCGGCGATAAAAAGGAATAGCATCGGGCCTTAATGGGGCAACATCAAGGCCCGATGCTTTAAGCTCCAGAAGACACTGACTGCCGGGCAAAGACGCGCTCAAAATCCCCTTCTTCCAGAACCACCGCCGCAAAGTCCGCATTGATGGTCAGAGCCGCCGTCAGACGGTGCCGGTACTCGGCGCGGGGGATTTCCAGGGCGCCAAACTGGCTCAGATGCTCGGTGACAAACTGAGTATCAAGGAGCGTAAAACCGGCGCGAACCAACCGCGTCACCAAATGAACCAAGGCAACCTTGCTGGCATCGGTCACCCGGCTGAACATGCTTTCGCCGAAAAATGCCCCGCCCAGCGCCACACCATAGAGCCCGCCCACCAACCGGCTCCCCAACCAAGCTTCGACACTGTGGGCGTATCCGTATTCGTGCAACTCGCAATAGCTGCGAACAATATCCCGATTGATCCAAGTGCTGGGGCGCACCGTGGCGCAAGCGGTGATCACCCGTTCAAAGGCGGTGTTCACACGCACATCAAACACAGCCTGGCGGAGGGTCCGGCGCAAACGGCGCGGCACATGAAAGCCGTCGAGGGGCAAAATGCCACGCCGATCCGGATCGAACCAATATAACTCATCCGAGGCGGCACTCTCCGCCATCGGAAACAAGCCCTCGGCATATGCCTGAAGCAAGAGCTGCGGGGTCAGGTCAACCATGCTTGTCCCTGGCGCCCCATCCCGTCATACCATCGAGCTTTCATGTTGACACATTCAAGCGGCCCTCAGACGCCGGGCGGGCGCGTCCGCGCCCGCCTAGAGTCACACGGGGGCTTCGCGTCCACGAGGACGCAGGGCCGTCATCGCGGCCCGAGGACCGGCGACGTGTCATTTGTTAGGGCTCGCCGGTATCATCAGCTCCCAGATCGAACCAACGCCTCGTAATCGGTCATCAAAACCCGCGTGATTTCACCCGGCGTAAAGGTCACATCGTCGATCCGCCCCACGGGCGTCACCTCGGCGGCGGTCCCGGTCAGAAACACTTCCTGGAAACTCGGCAATTCTTCGGGGAGAATCGCCCGCTCGATCACCTCAAACCCACGCTGACGGGCCAACCCAATCACGGTGCGACGGGTGATACCATCCAGGAAACAATCCGGTGTCGGCGTGTGAATCTGACCATTCTTAATTAAGAAGACGTTGGCGCCGGTTGCCTCGGCAATCTGACCGCGATAGTCCAGCATTAAGGCATCCTGACATCCGCGATTTTCAGCGGTATGCTTGGACAGGGTGCAGATAATGTAAAGCCCCGCAGCCTTGGCCGACGTGGGCGCACAGTCCGGCGACGGGCGCCGCCAGCGGGAGGTTTCCAACCGAATACCGGCCATCCGGGCCTCGATGGGGAAATAGCTCCCCCACTGCCAAACTGCGATGGCCAGATGAATGCGGTTGCTCTGGGCCGAAACCCCCATCATCTCGCTGCCCCGCCACGCCAGGGGCCGGACATAGCCGTCAGGGAAGCCCATGGCGGCCACGGTGTCGCGAGTGGCTTGATCGATCTCAGCCACGGAATAGGGAATCTCAAACCCAAGCGCCGCTGCCGAAGCCACCAGCCGTGCGCTATGCTCGGTCAGCTTGAAAACGCGGCCCTGATAAAACCGTTCGCCTTCGAAGACGCAGCTTCCGTAGTGTAAGCCATGAGTCAGGACATGGACTTTGGCTTCGCGCCACGGGACCATAGCCCCATTCACCCAGATCACGCCGTCACGATCGTCGAAGGGCAGGATGGACATAACGCATCGATTCCTTGCATAGACTTAGCGGTAGGGCCCAGACACGGCCAAATCTGTCGCTTGCGGGCCGTGTGGGGTAACATTCCGCTGCGAACCTGTCAACACGACTGACATAATAGCAGGTATTCACTCGTCCTTCCTGCATGAAGCGGCGATCCTGAATACCGCAACCACGGACGGAGACGGCATGAGCGAAGGACTGCCCCATATTCTGGTGGTGGATGACGATACCCGCCTGCGCCAACTGTTGCGGAAATATCTGTCGGACCATGGCTTTGTGGTGGCCACAGCCAAAGACGCCGCCGACGCCCGAGCCCAATTAGAGGGCCTGAGCTTTGACTTGATCGTGCTAGATGTGATGATGCCAGGAGAAACCGGACTTGAGCTGACCGCATCCTTGCGACGCACCAGTGAAATTCCGATTCTGTTGCTCACCGCCCGAGGAGAACCCGATGATCGGATCGCGGGTCTGGAAGCGGGTGCCGACGATTACCTCGCCAAACCCTTTGAACCGCGAGAATTAGTCTTGCGGATCAACGCCATTTTGCGGCGTTTGCCACCCCCACCGCCTGCCGAGGCCGTTCGAACCTTGCGTCTTGGTCGCTGGACCTATTACCCCGAGCGTGACGAATTGCGCTGCGGCGATGAAATTTGGCGCCTGACCACCGCCGAAGCGGCATTGCTGCGGGTTCTGGCGGTAGATCCCGGAACAACCCTGAGCCGCGAAGAACTGACCGAACGAGCCGGTATCGATGGCAACGCCCGTTCCGTCGATGTCCAGGTCACGCGCCTACGCCGCAAACTCGAAGACGATCCGCGTCAACCCCGGTATTTACACACAGTCCGGGGAGAAGGCTACGCTCTGCGGCCAGACTAAGCGAAGACGTCAGACCATCGAGCTTTATGTTAATACATTAAAGCGGCCCTCAGACGCCGGGCGGGCGCCTCCGCGCCCTTGGCTTCGCGTCCACGAGGACGCAGGGCGGGCGGGTAGGATGCCCGCGCTCCCAGGACGCCACCATGGCCAGAAGGGAAATACCCGTGCCCGATTCAGAATATGCCGGTGCGCTGACCACCGATCACTTCGAACGTCCGATTGGCCTTAAGCGGCTGCTGCCGCAAACCCTGTTTGGCCGGTCCTTATTAATCATCGTGACCCCGGTGGTACTGGCTCAATTGGTGGCCACCTGGATTTTTTATGACCGCCATTGGGAAACCGTGACCCGCCGGCTGGCATTCGGTGTGGCTGGCGACATTGCCCTGGTTATCGAGCAACTGAATCGCTTTCCCGACCCCACGTCCCAGTCACAAATTCTCGAAGCAGCGGCACGCACGACGGATTTGGTGATCACCCTGGAGCCTGGCGCCCGCCTGCCACAGCATCTCCAACCCCTGACAGGTCGGCTCGAGCGCACGCTCGCCGCAGCTCTCGAAGAGCAGGTGGCCCGGCCTTTTGCCATCAACACCCGCATTGCCCATGAATGGTACGAGATTCGGGTCCAGTTGCCCGACGGTGTGGTGCGGATCCTATCGCCCGAACGGCGCATGTTCAGCCCCACCACTTACATCTTCATCCTGTGGATGACCGGCAGCGCGCTGGTGCTATTCGGGATCGCCATCGTGTTCATGCGCAACCAGATTCGCTCGATCCGGCGGCTGGCTATCGCCGCCGACCGCTTTGGCAAAGGACGCGACACCCCCGACTTCAAACCCGAAGGGGCTGCTGAAGTGCGTCAGGCCGCCGCTGCCTTTCTGGTGATGCGCGAGCGCATCCAACGCCAAATGCGCCAGCGCACCGAGATGCTGGCGGGAGTCAGCCACGATCTGCGAACGCCGCTCACTCGAATGAAACTGGCGCTCGCCATGCTCAACGAAGATCCCGAGGTCGAGGAACTCAAGGACGACGTCGCCGAGATGGAATCGATGATCGAGACCTATCTAGCCTTTGCGCGGGGCGAAGGCACCGAGCAGATGCAACCAACCGACCTCAGTCGACTGGTCGGCGAAGTCGTGGTGGGCGCCCGCCGGGCCGGCAGCCAAATCAATCTGACCATCGCCGAGACCCTGTCCCTGCCCCTCCGAACCAACGGCTTCAAACGGTGCCTCAGCAACCTGCTGGCCAACAGTCGCCGCCATGCCCACACCGTTTGGCTTCATGTCGGTCGCCGCGACCCCATGACCATCCAAATCCTGGTGGACGACGACGGCCCCGGCATCCCCGAAACCGCTCGCGAGGATGTCTTCAAGCCGTTCTTCCGCCTCGACACCTCCCGCAATCCCGAAACCGGCGGGACCGGCCTTGGCTTGGCCATTGCCCGCGACGTGGTTCGGTCTCATGGCGGCGACATCACCCTAGACGACAGCCCCCAGGGCGGATTGCGAGTGATTATTCGGTTACCTGTATAGAAAGAGACTCCCTCAAACGTCGAACCGCCGCCGGAGCAGGCCCCGGCGGCGGTGTCGATGAGGAGAGTCGAAAAAGAGAGGAAGGTCGCCTTCTTACCGGACAGTCTCGCCGTGCAAAGCCAGATCGAGGCCCTCGCGCTCCACGTCCTGGTCAACCCGCAGGCCGATGATCAGGTCGATGACCTTGAGGATGATAAAGGTTCCAACCACGTCCCAAGCGACAACGTAGCCAATGCCCTGCAACTGGATCAGCAACTGCTCGGTGTGACCTTCCAGGACACCCAGCGGATCGGTCTTGCCGGCAATCGCGGCCTTGGCAAATACGCCGGTCAGCACGGCACCCGCAAAACCACCGATGGCATGAACACCGAAGGCATCAAGCGCATCGTCATAGCCGAGAAGGGACTTGAGGTGGGTCGATGCCCAAAAGCACAGCACGCCAGCAACCAACCCGATGATAATGGCGCCATTGGGATCGACGAAACCCGAGGCCGGGGTGATGGCGACCAGGCCAGCCACCGCGCCGCTGATGATGCCCAGAACCGACGGCTTACCGCGCACGATCCACTCGGCGAACATCCAGGACAGAGCCGCACCCGCCGTAGCAATCTGAGTCGCCGCCATGGCCATACCAGCATTGGTACCCGCCGTCACCGCCGAACCCGCGTTAAAGCCGAACCAACCCACCCACAGCAACGAGGCTCCGATCAGGCTCAACACCAGATTGTGCGGCGAGAAATTCTCGGTACCATAGCCGCGACGCTTGCCAATCATGATGGCGGCAACCAAACCAGCAATACCCGCATTCATATGCACGACGGTACCACCGGCATAGTCCAGCACGCCCAGGTCGCCAAGGAACCCGCCGGGCCCCCAGACCCAATGGGCGATCGGGGCGTAAACCACCAGCGACCACAGCGCCATGAACAGGAACATCGCCGAGAACTTCATGCGATCGGCAAACGCACCGGCAATCAACGCCGGGGTGATGATCGCGAAGGTCATCTGGAAGCTCATATACACCGACTCAGGAATGGTCGGCGCCAGCTTGCTGATGGAGTCAATGGCCATGCCCGACAGCAGAACCCGCGAGAAGCCGCCCAAATATGGCGTCGGACCTTCGGTGAATGCCAAGGAGTAACCAACGATATACCACAGAACCGTCACCAAACAGGTGATGGCAAAGCTTTGCATGACGGTGGACAACACGTTCATCTTACGGACCATACCGCCGTAGTACAACGCGAGGCCCGGAATGGTCATCAACAGCACCAGCGCAGTCGACGTCAGCATCCACGCGGTATCGCCGCTGTCCAGCTTCGGGGCTGGCGTGGCGGGAGCGGCAGCAGCGGCAGCCGCCGCAGCGGCGGGCGCATCATCGGCCCAGGCGCCGGTCGCCATGCCGGCCACTCCGACAACAACAGCCGCAAGGGGCAGAGCCAGGGAGTCCCAACGTTTCATCGATCTTCCTCATCCAGCAAAGGGGTGACAGCAAGCGGTGGCTCCGATCCGCTCAACCCATCCCCGGCACCGGATACCGGGGCCGAGCGGCTGCGGAGCTGTTCTGGCTCCCCTTTATTCAAGAACCGTGCCGATTGCCCAAAAGCCCAGAGTCCGCCTAAGAAACACGGGATCACACGCTCGGCCCGTCCGCTGTCCTGGTCTCTTCCGCTGCCAGAATACGCATCAATCCCGAGTCGGATTCAGCACTTGCATACCAATTACGCAGGCTCGCCCCGCCCCGTCCGGCTCGAAAGCCCGTATGAGCGGGCATCTTTGGCCAAGCTCCCACAAAATTGCCATAGTATCGCACAGATACAATGCAAATGATTATTTTTTAGGCACACCTTCTGCGGAGAAGCCCTCCCATGACCACGCTCCCCACGACCACGAAGGATATCCCACTGACCGAAGCCGACTGCACGATCTTGCGAAGCGTCGGTCTGTTTTCGGTGTTGCCCGCCGACGCTCTGGCGGCATTGCTGGCCCAGGCGCAGGTGATGGAGGTGTCACCCTTTGAGAGCGTCTTTGAGCAGGAAGAAGACGCCACCGCCTTGTTTGTGGTGACAGGCGGAACCGTTGGCACGCTCGCCGCCTTAAATCTCCAGGACTCCTGTCTGGTGGAATTGCTGGGGCCGGGCCAAGTGGTGGGAGAAGGCGGACTGTTCGACACAGGCCGCGCACCGCTGGCAGCCCGCGCCATCACCACTGCCCGGCTGATCGCCTTTCCCCGCATGGCGGTGCTCGCCAGCCTGGACGCTTCGCCGCCCTTTCGGCGACGCATGGTGGCTTTCCTTTCAGCACGGCTGCGGGTGCTGGTCCGCGAAATCACCCAACTGAAACTGATGACCGCTCCCCAACGTCTGGGGGCGTTCCTGCTGGGGTTGACGACGCCCCGCCCCGGCCCCCAACGGATCGAATTGGCCTGCGAGCGGCGGATTCTTGCCCGTATTTTGGGCATGACTCCGGAATCCCTGTCACGCGCGCTGCGCCAGTTGCAAGCCTTGGGGGTTCGCAGTCAAGGCAAACGGGGGATCCTGATCGAGGACCGGACCCGGTTGCAGGTCTTTCGGGCCTCATAAGGATGCCATCAATGTTGAGCGAGCCCGATTTTGCCTTGGTCCAACGAACCCCGCTTTTCGAAGGCTTGGCCCCGGAGGTGACTCGAGCCTTCGTTGGAGACGCCCGCGCGGCTCTGTTCGAAACTCGAACGCTGTTGTTCTCCCAGGGCGATCCCGCCGACAGCGTCTTTGTGGTGCTGGCCGGTCAAGTCCGGCTGTTCACACTGACCGCCGATGGCCGGGAAAGCATCCTCGAATTTATTGCCCCCGGACAAAGCTTTGCCGAAGCCGCCATGTTCGGCAGTGGGCGTCTTCCGGTCAATGCCGAAGCCGCGCCCGGCACTCGGTTGGTGCGAATCCCGGCCCGAGCAATTCTGGCCGGCATTGATGCCGACGCTGCGCTTGCCCGCAAGATGATGGACTCCCTGGCCCGCCGTCAACGCCGCCTGATCGGCCTGATCAGCGGCCTGAAACTCCGCTCTCCCGGCCAACGGCTGGCGGCGGCGCTGCTTGCTCTCAGCGCCGTTGACTTTGGACCGACAACCGTGCATCTCGGCGTCACCAAGGCCGGACTCGCCAGCCATATCGGCATCACCCCGGAAAGCCTGTCCCGAGCCATGGCCCGATTGCGCGATGTCGGCGTAACTTGCCAGGGTCAAAAGATCACCATCGCCGACGTCGCGGCGCTCCGCCGCTATCGCGAAGACCAGGACGCAGAGCCGGAAGCGAAAACCGAAACGTAAACATCCCCCCAAACCCCATGGGAGACGCGGGCCATGCCGCTGATCGACTGGAGCGCCCCCTTAAGCGTCGGCATCGCCCAGTTTGACCGAGATCATCATGTCATCCTTGATTTGATCAATGAGCTGTTTGACGCTGTTCAGGCCGGACGGGGACGAGAAGCTCTGGGGGACACGCTGAATCGCCTGTTTGATTACACCAAAACCCACATGATCGCCGAAGAGAATATCCTGGAAACATACGGCTACCCGGACCTCGCCGCCCATCGTTTGGAACACGAGGCCCTCGCGCGTCATATCCTCGAGATTCGCCAGCGTTACAACGCCGGGGCCACCACCCCCATGTGTATGGAGGTGTTAACCTTGATGAAAAAATGGCTAATCGAGCATATCCAGGGAACCGATAAGGGCTACCAGACCTTTCTGAATGCCCGAGGATTGTCCTGACTTTTATACCAACGGCCTTGGACGTTGACACGTCTGCGGCGCCCTCAGACGCCGGGCCGCCGTCGCGGCCCGAGGACCGGCGATGTGTCAGTATCAGGGCTCGCCGGTATCACTTGTTGCTGCTCATGATTCTACCGACAATCACGCCCACGCCGCCCATGCACGGGAGTTCACGATGCCTGCCAGAAAACCTGCCTTGATTGTCATCGATGTGCAAAATGACTATTTTCCGGAGGGCCATTTCCCGTTGTGGAATGCAGAGAGCACCCTCTCCAATATCGAGCAAGCCCTTGCCAAGGCCAAGGGGCTCGGGATTCCAATCATTTTGGTTCAACACATTGCCGACAACTCCAAGGGCGCCGCCCCATTCTTCAATGAAGGGACGGTCGGTGTCGATATCCATCCCCGCATCCTCATCGCGGCTCCAGATGCCCAGGTGGTGACCAAGAAACACGCCGACAGCTTCGTGGACACCACGTTGGAAACCACCTTGCGGTCACTCGGTATTAATGAATTGCTGGTCTGCGGCATGATGACCCAGAACTGCGTTACCCACACAGCCATCTCGAAAACGGCAGAGGCTTACAAGGTCACCGTTCTTCCTGACTGCTGCACGACAGTCAGCGAGATCCTACACAAGATTGCCTTAAACGCCGTCTCAACAAGGATACGGCTGACGCCCAGCGCGGAGGCGCTTGATGGTGCCAGCGCGGAGGCGCTTGATGGTGCCAGCGCGGAGGCGCTTGATGGTGCCAACGCGGAGGCGCTTAGGAGTGGAATTAGAGTCAGCTAAACGCCGTCCTGAGAGCCTGGGGGCGCGGGCAGGCTCCCCCGCTTTCGCGGTGGGCAAGATGCCCACGCTCCCAGGAAGACGCCGCCGTCAATCGCCCAACCCAAGCGCCGCCCGCAACTCGGTCTTGGCCGGCTGAAAAAGAGCCTGGAACGCATCGCTGGGCAAAATCCGAAATGCGATCGCCGAACCAGCGATCCGCCCCGCGACAACATCCGAACGAAAATGAATGCCTGCAACCATGCGATTTTCGGCAAATTGGCGGGACCGGGTTTGAATCGCCTCGCGCTTCTCTGGCACCATTTCAGCCAGCAAAATCCCCATCAAGGCGCCCAAAGTGGCATGTCCCGACGGATAAGAGCCCGACGTCGTCAGCCTGACCACCGGCTTGATCTCGGCGCTGACCATGTGCGGGCGAGGACGCTTCCAGAGATCCTTGGCCGGATCCACCACGGCACCTTCAGTGGCCACCACCCGATCAAACAACGCCGCGACTTTCGGCAGTGCCTCTTTCGTAAAATGCGGCCCCAGCACATCGGCAAAACGCCAAACCGTCAACTCGGCATCGCCTTGAGCCTGGGCCACCTGATCCGGCGTGCGGGTCGCCTGGATTTTCAGCAACTCGGCCAATTCGCCTTTCATCTCGTCGGAATCGACCGGCGAGGGCGGCGGCAACACCAAGGACAGGTCGAGTTGCTTGGCCGTGACAAAAGGCTCGGCACCATCAGCCTGAGCCGATACCAACGGCAGGCCGACCAACAGCCCGATCACCACTAAAGCGACACTGACACGCATTCAGAGATCCTCATCGATTTATTAAGAGCCGAAGCACGCCATCGTAAAATATCTATAACCGAGCCCAATCGCCATCACAAGAAGACCACGTCAAGAGCCGAGCGAGCGGGGCCGCATGAACCAAGCCGGGATCAGAGCCGCGAAAAAGATGAGAGCAACCAACAAAAAACTCTCCCGAAACCCCAGGACGCTGGCTTGGGCTGAGATCATCGACGAAAAAAACTGGTAGGCTTCCTGAGTTCGAACCGCTGTATTCACATTATCGACCAGTCCGGCCTGTCCCAGCAAAAGAGCAATCTGGTCCAGGGTATCGGCGGCGGCGTGATTGCCACTTTGAAGAGTGTTGAACGCGGCGGCAGCGTTGGCGGTTTGTTGTTCCAGATACACCGACAGGACACTGACTCCGATGGCGCCGCCCAATTGACGTACAAAATTGATGGCGCCAGCCCCTTGACTAACCATGGCCGGTTCCAGCACCCGCAAGGCCCCGACATTTAAAGACGGCAAAATAAATCCCAGACCAATCCGCCCTACCACCACCCACCCGGCAAACACCGTAAAATCGGTGGAGGTATCCGCTCCAACCATCAAAAAACTGGAAATCCCGAAGATCAACAAACCGCTCATGATTAACCCGTGGGGCCGCACTCGGTCGCTCAACCGCCCCGCTAGCGGGAACACCACTCCCAACACCACCCCCGCCGGCATCAACAACAAACCAGATGCCGTCGCGGTGTAGCCCTGGACAGTTTGGACGAAGAGCGGCACCAGATAGGTTGAGCCATACAGCCCAAGTCCGAGAATGAACGCCACCACCGAAGCCGCCAGAAAGCGGGGATTGAGATAAAGGCTCAACGCTAAAATCGGGGTTGGCGTCCGCCGCTCCCACATCACAAAAGCGGCGGCACACCCCAATGCCAAACCAAAGGCACCCTCGACAAAAACAGAATCCCACCCCTGGCGCTGGCCGTTACCCAGCGCCGTCAAAAACGCCGCAATGGCCGCCGAGATCAGCACAAAACCAGGGCCGTCAAAAGCCGGCGGTGGCCCCTGGTGCTCGCGTTCGGGCAAAAACAACGGCGCTAAGACGATCCCTCCCAAACAGGATGGCACCACCAGATAAAAAACCGCCCGCCATGAAAATTCGTCGATCAAAAATCCACCCAAAGCCGGCCCCAAGGCCGGCGCCATAATCACGCCGACGCCAAACACCCCCATGGCGGTTCCGCGCTTGGCCGGCGGAAAACTGCGGAAAATCAGCACCATCGATAGGGGTTGAACCATCCCGGCGGCGGCTCCCTGAAGAGTTCGGGCCAGAATCAGAATATCTTCACTGCCCGCCAGCCCCCCCATCAGCGAACCGGCAATGAACAACAGCAGCGCCCCGATATAGGCGGTGCGAGCCCCGAATGCCGCAAGCCCCCAGGCTGTCCCGAGCATCGTTGCCGTCATGGCCGCCAGAAATGCGGTGGACAGCCACTGAGCCTTGTCCTGTCCCATACCGAACTCGCCCATGATGTCGGGGAGGGCGACATTGACGATGGTTGCCGACAGCACCATGGAAATGCATCCCAACATCATCGTGGCCGTGACATACCAGCGATAGAAAGAACCGTATCGCTCGGACAAAGCCTCAAGGGTGACCGGCATCGATATCAACCTCCACCATCATCCCCGGCCTCAGCGGTGTTTCCTCCCGCTGATTGACGGCGATCCGTACCGGAACTCTTTGGGTGATTTTGGTGAAATTGCCCGAAGGATTGGGGCTGGGGAGTAACGCAAAGGCGCTGGTGGCCGCATTGCCGATCCGTTCAACGCGCCCGGCAAAGTCCACCCCCGGATACGCATCGACGCTCACCACGACGGGTTGGCCGGGCTTCAGCGAAGCCAGCTTGGTTTCCTTGACATTGGCTTCGATCCAAACCGCTTTGGGATCATGGACCAGCAACAACCGCTGTCCGGGAATGACATATTCGCCCGGCTCAACGAATTTGCGATCAACGATACCGTCAATAGGACTGCGCACCACACGATCAGAGAGCGCGACGTCTTTTTCGTGGATTTGTGCTTCGACCTGTCCGGCGTCGTGCCCCAAGGCCTCCCACTGTTGACGCAGCATCTCGACGTCCGCCGTGCGAGCGGTGGCGTCGGCAACAGCGGCCTCGGCCTCGGCCAACTGAGCCTTGGCCGCCGCTTGCCGATCCACCGCCTGATCCATCTGGCTGCGTTGGAAATCCCAGGTTTGGCGGGAACTGAATTGGTTGGTGACCAGAGCGTCGGTTCGCCGATAATCCCGTTGCGTCCGCTCAACCTCCGACGAGGCCACCCGCACATTGGCGGCGGCGGCATCCCGGCGAGCCCGCGCCAAAGCAACGGCGCTGGGCGCGGTGGTTTCGGTCATGTGCAACTGGGTCGCGGTTCTGTCACGCTCCAGGCTGATGGAAGCCGCTTTGGCCCGTAGCGCGGCCAATTGCAACCCGACCTCGCGCTGATCGATGACGACCAGCTCGGCCCCTGCCAACACTCGGTCGCCATCGGTCACGGCCCGCCGAACCACCCAGCCATCGGCCCGACTGCTGATCGTGACCACATCGGCCATCACCCGTGCGTCGGTCTCGGTGACATGCCCCAAACGCTCGAACTGCCACAGCCCCAAAGCAGCCCCTCCGCCGATCACACAGACCAGCGGCAATAAGCGGCGCCCACGCCGTGACAGGGTCAACTTTGGCAGCAACCCGATTCGCCGGCCCCGGTTGACCGGCGCTTTGCCCACATCCTGGGACGTTTTGGAGTCTTCAATCGTCATGCTGTTTCCGCTCCCTTGATGCGGATCGCAGGGGGCCTAGGCCCGAAAGATGAGGAAAGCCTCAGCGGATCCGACCACCAACATTCCGCGCCATCCGCTCAAGGACTCGTTCGCACAGCGCCAGCTCCTCATCCGACACACCGTCCAGGATTTCTTCCCGAAAGGTTGCCGTGACACGGGCGATTTCAGCCAGGACCGGTCCGGCGGTGGCTGTCAGATGAACAGTCTTGGAACGGCGGTCCTCGGGATTATCCCACCGCTTGATCAGGTCGAGCCTCTCCAGCCCGTCCAGAACCCGCACCAGCGTCGGCCCCTCGACCCCGATTCGCTCGGCAAGCTCCCGTTGAGACACCCCTTCCCCAGCCATCGCCAGGTAATGCAGCGTGACCCATTTGGCCTGAGTCAGTCCCAACGGCGCCAACCGCTCATCCAACCGCGACCGCCACAACCGCGCCGTCCGCGCCATCTCAACGCCAAATCGCTCTCGTAACGGTCTCGTTCCCATCTCTCGCCCCTTAATGGTAGGGAGCTATCTAGTAGCTCCCTACCATTAAGTCAAGCCCCAAGGCGGGTGGGGTTTTAGGGGGGAAGATGGATGGGGATGGGGGGCGTAGGGCTGGCGCGAACCCATTGCCGAACTCTGCGGACAGAACGACAAGAGCCCCGCCGACGGAGACGGGGCTCTAAATCAGACCATCGGGCCTTGATGGTGACTCATCAAGGCTGCCCTCAGACGCCGGGCGGGCGCCTCCGCGCCCCCTAGAGTCCACACACTAGGGCTTCGCGTCCACGAAGACACAGGGCCGCCGTCGCGGCCCGAGGACCGGCGATGTGTCAGTATCAGGGCTCGCCGGTATAACTCGCCGCCGATACCAACGGCACGGATCCTTTGTCTAGGGCCGTTGGTCTTAGACGCGGATTCCCAAAGGGAAGAGCCGCACACACCCCATTTTGTGTAAGGGCAACTATAGTCGTCGGCAGATACTCATCACTGGGCACAGACCCCCGACGCTGCACCAACCGGCAGCAGCGAGACCGAGTTTCCGCTGGCTAGCCACAAAGGGCACTGCCCACCAGAAATGGGGGAACAACGAGGTCTAAAAGACGCTATCCGCTGCCAACCCCACGCCACGCGGTAAACACCAGCGTCGCGAACCCCCGAAAGTCTTTGGTGCCCCCGGCCAGACTCGAACTGGCACGTCCTTGCGAACAACAGATTTTGAGTCTGCCGCGTCTACCGATTCCGCCACAGGGGCCAGCCCGGCGTGGCCGGACGGGATGGGCGGGATCATACTCGGCCCGAGCACGAGGTCAATACTCTTTTGCGAAGTTTCTGTGTCTTTTTGCGTCCTCCCGACGGTTCCGGCCAAAAGGAGAAGCGCCACAGATCGGCCCGGCGTATAAGAAGCCTAACGACGGCGACCACGGACTCCAGGCTCCCATGACCCTTCCCCCAGCTTCGCCACCGAAACTGTCGGTGCTGATGTGCATCCATAACGAAGAGGCTCGGCTTGGCTCGTGCCTGGAGCGCTTGACCTTTGCCGACGAGCTGGTGGTGGTGCTGGACCGCTGCACCGATGGCTCTCGGGATCTTGCAGCGGCCTTTATCGAGCGAATCGGGGCCGGGCACCTGATCGAAGGCGCGTTCGAGCTGGAAGGCCATCGCCGCAACGCGGCCATCGCCGCCGCCTCCGGCGATTGGTTGTTGGAGGTGGATGCCGACGAGCAGATCCCGCCGGCCCTAGCCGCCGAAATTCGCGCCACCATCGCCCAATCCGACGCCGACTGGCATCCGCTACGGGTTGACAACTATATCGGCGACCGGCTGGTCCGCTATGGCTGGGGCGCCGCGTTTGGCACCAGTCAGGTCACGCGTCTATTCCGCCGTGCCGTCAAGCATTGGGGCGACCAGCGCGTTCATCCCAAGGTGACGTTTCAGGGACGGGGGGGAGCGGTTTTGACCACGCCCTTTATTCATCATGTCGACCGCAATGTCTCGGACATGATCCGTCGTCTTGACCGCTACAGCGACGCCCGCGCCCGCGACCTGCGCGCCTCGGGGATCAACGAAACGCTGAAGCACAATGTGCTTCGGGTGTTTGGTCGCTTTTATAAATGCTACGTCCGCCGCCGGGGCTATCGGGAAGGATTATGGGGGGTTCTGATTGCCCTGATGGCGGGGCTGTATCCGCTGTTGTCCTATCTCAAGGCCAGACTCGAGCATGACTGATCGGCATGCCTTGGTAGGGGCACAGGGCACAGACCCCTGATACTGCCCTTTCATAAGACTCAATTGCCCCCTTTACCTTAAGGTCTCGACGGCCTTATGGTCCGCGCGCATCGGAGCTGCGACCCAACATGACTGACCTGAACCATATCCGTAACTTCGCGATCATCGCCCATATCGATCACGGCAAGTCAACACTGGCCGATCGCCTGATCCAGGTTTGCGGCGGGCTTGCCGACCGCGAAATGCGCGAGCAGGTGCTCGACAGCATGGACATCGAGCGGGAACGCGGCATCACCATCAAAGCCCAAACCGTGCGCCTAGACTATCAGGCCAAGGATGGCCGCCTCTATCAGCTCAATCTGATGGATACGCCCGGCCATGTGGATTTCGCCTACGAAGTCAGCCGATCGCTGGCCGCCTGCGAAGGGTCGATTCTGGTGGTGGACGCCAGCCAGGGAGTCGAGGCTCAAACTCTGGCCAACGTCTATCAAGCCCTCGACAACAATCACGAGATCATTCCGGTCCTGAACAAAATCGACCTGCCCGCTGCCGAGCCAGAGCGAATCAAGCAGCAGATCGAGGATGTTATCGGCCTTGATGCCAGCCACGCCGTGATGATTTCGGCCAAAACTGGCCTGAATGTCGGCGATGTGCTGGAAGCCATCATCGCCCGGCTGCCCGCCCCCAAGGGAAACGCCGAAGCCCCGCTCAAGGCGCTGCTGGTCGACAGTTGGTACGACGCCTATCTCGGTGTGGTGATTCTGGTTCGGGTGGTGGATGGCCGGCTGACTGTCGGACAAAAGATTCGCATGATGGCCACCGGCGCCACACGGGAAATCGACCGAGTGGGTGTGTTCCGACCCAAAGGCACTTTGACCGGAACCCTAGGGCCGGGCGAAATCGGGTTCATCACCGCCGGCATCAAGGAGATCAGCGAAACCAAGGTCGGCGACACACTGACCGACGAGCGCCGCTTGGCCGCCGAGCCCCTGCCCGGCTTCAAGCCCTCCATCCCCGTGGTGTTCTGCGGCCTGTTCCCCACCGATAACGCCGAATTCGAGCATTTGCGCGACAGCTTGGGCAAGCTGGCCCTGAATGACGCCAGTTTTCAGTTTGAGCCCGAAAGCTCGGCGGCGCTGGGCTTTGGGTTCCGCTGCGGCTGCCTGGGCCTGCTGCATCTGGAAATCATCCAAGAGCGGCTGGAACGCGAGTTCGATCTGGATTTGATCACCACCGCGCCTTCGGTGGTGTACAAGATCACGATGACCGACGGCTCTGTGCTCGACTTGCATAACCCCGCCGACATGCCCGATCCCGTTCGGATCGAGAAAATCGATGAACCCTGGATCAAGGCCACGATCCTTTTGCCCGACGAATATCTGGGCGGCATTCTCCAGCTTTGCACCGACCGGCGCGGCGTTCAATTGGACCTGACCTATGCCGGCAGCCGGGCCATGCTGGTCTATCGGCTCCCCTTGAACGAAGTCGTCTTCGATTTCTATGACCGGCTCAAATCCATCAGCCGTGGCTACGCCAGTTTCGACTACAGCCTTGATGGTTACCAGGAAGGGGATCTGGTCAAGATGTCGATTCTGGTTAATAATGAGCCGGTCGATGCCCTCTCGATCATTGTCCACCGCAGCCAAGCCGAGCGACGGGGCCGGGCCTTGTGCGAACGCCTCAAGGATCTAATCCCCCGCCAATTGTTCAAGATTGCAGTTCAAGCCGCCATTGGCGGGCGGGTGATCGCCAGAGAAACCATCAGCGCATTGCGTAAAGACGTGCTCGCCAAGTGCTATGGCGGCGACATTACCCGCAAGCGCAAACTTCTGGATAAGCAGAAGGAAGGCAAGAAGCGCATGCGCCAATTCGGCCAAGTAGAAATCCCTCAATCCGCCTTCATCGCCGCTCTGAAAATGTCCGACGACTAAGACCGGCGAGCCTGGAAGCGGCCCCAGGGACGTCTCGATACGGCCCGAACAGACCGATCGGAGCGCCCGCAGCGGTCACCGCCGATACCAACGGCACGGATCATTGTCTAGGGCCGTTGGTATCACTCGCCTAATCGTCGGTATTTTGCTATAGGCCACCTCATCCCTAAAGCTTTCCGTACTCAAGAGCGTCTTATGATCCCAAGCCCGGACTCCGGGCCATAACCGCGAGGATAAATCACCGTGGGTCGTATTTTTTCCGGTATGCAGCCGACCAGTCAATTGCATCTTGGCAATTATCTCGGCGCACTCCGTAATTGGGTGGCGCTCCAGGATAGCCACGAGTGCATTTTTTGCGCGGTCGACTTGCACGCAATTACCGTTCCTCAGGATCCGGTGGCGTTACGCCGCAACACTCGGGAAATCACCGCCGCCTACATCGCGGCGGGTATCGATCCCGAGCGGTGTGTCTTGTTCGCCCAAAGTGGTGTCACCGGCCACAGCGAGTTGTCATGGATTTTGTCTTGCCATACACCGCTAGGCTGGTTGAACCGGATGACACAGTTCAAGGAAAAGGCGGGCAAGCATCGGGAAAATGCCGGGCTTGGACTCTATGCTTATCCGGTGCTGATGGCTGCCGATATTCTGCTGTACAAGGCAACTCATGTGCCGGTGGGAGAAGACCAAAAGCAGCATTTGGAGCTATCGCGAGACATTGCCGGCGCCTTTAACCGCGCCTATAGCGTTGAATGCTTCCCTTTGCCCGAACCGCTGATTTTGGGCGAGGCCACCCGCGTCATGTCTTTGCGCGACGGAACCAAGAAGATGAGCAAGTCGGACAGTTCCGACTATTCGCGCATCAACCTAACCGACGATGCCGACACCATCGCGCTGAAGGTCCGCAAAGCGAAAACCGACCCGGAGCCACTGCCTGAAACCCTCGAGGCCCTGGAAACTCGACCGGAAGCCGATAATCTGGTGACGATCTATGCCGCTCTGGCCGAAGAAGGCCGAGCCGAAATCCTGGCCCGGTTTGCCGGTCGGCAGTTTTCCGAGTTCAAGAACCAACTGGTTGATCTGGCCGTAGCCCGACTGGCTCCCATGACCGACAGGATGAACCGCCTGATGGCCGATCCCGGCGAAATCGATCGAATTTTGCGGCGCGGCGCCGAACGGGCCGGAGAGATCGCCAGCCGCCACATGGCCGAAGTCCACGACCTTGTGGGGCTCCTTCGGCCATAATCCGCTGACCGAGCCCGAAAATCCTCGGCCCTGGTCGAAAAACCAGGGCCGAGTCTTTTCCGTCAACGCTTGTGCGACTTGCCCTTGGGCGCCGGGGCCGCAACCACTGGAGCCGCAACAACAGGCGCCGGGGCCGGAGCCGCAACCGCTGGAGCCGCAACAACAGGCGCCGGGGCCGCAACCGCTGGAGCCGCAACAACAGGCGCCGGGGCCGCAACCGCTGGAGCCGCAACAACAGGCGCCGGGGCCGGAGCCGCAACCGCTGGAGCCGCAACAACAGGCGCCGGGGCCGG